>NZ_QTTT01000001.1:5440625-5760937 GCF_003386555.1 Thermomonospora umbrina
GACTGCGAGGACGAGGTGCTGGCCCTGCTGACCCGGCTGCGCCGCCCCATCGGCTCCGGCAACCCGGCGGACGAGTTGAACGCCTGGCAGAACGCCGAGGTCGCCTCCGGCGCCGAACGGTATTACCGGGCCATGATGGGCGGCGGCGCCGAGTCGTGGAACGTCCGCGACGTGCACATGGCCGACACGCTCGACCGGCTGCTGGACCACCACGGCGAGGGCTCCCGGGGCGTCGTGTGGGCGCACAACACCCACGTCGGCGACGCCCGCGCCACCGACATGCGTGCCGTGGAGATGATCAACCTCGGTCAGCTCGCCCGCGAGCGGCACGGCCGCGACCGGGTCGTCGTGGTGGGGTTCGCCGGCGGCCACGGCAACGTGATCGCCGCCCCCCGCTGGGGTGCTCCGGCCGAGGTCATGCCGGTGCCCGCGCCCATGCCCGGCTCGCTGGAGGCGCTGCTCGCCAAGGAGATCGAACTCGACCACGCCCTGTTCATCTTCTCCGACGGGCCGGACCAGGACTGGCTGACCGCCCGGCGCGGCCACCGTGCGATCGGCGTCGTCTACGACCCCGACTGCGACCGTCGCCAGTTCGTCCCCACGGTGCTGGGCGACCGCTACGACGCGCTGTGCTGGTTCGCCTGGACGTCGGCGTTGGTGCCGCTGCACGGCGAGACCGTCCCGCTGGGCGAGCTGGAGACGCTGCCCAGCGGCGTGTGACCCTCCCCGTCGGGGGCGGGACATCGCCGACGCCGGCTCGCTACGGTGGGGCCGGAGGAGGAAGTCGTTGACCGAGCCCACCGGGCCCGTCGGGCCGCCGCGTCCCGTCGACCCGGACGTCGATCTGCACGTGCCGGCGCAGCGGGGCGAACCGGCGAGGGCGCCGTGGAGCACGTTGGGCGTCATCGCCGCCGGCGGGGCCGCCGGGGCGCTGGCCCGCCACGCGCTGTCCACCGCCTTCCCCCACACTCCGGGCCGCTTCGGCTGGGCGATCTTCGCGGTCAACGTGGGCGGCTGCCTGCTCATCGGGGTGCTGATGGTCGCGATCACCGAGGTGTGGCGGGCCCACCCGCTCACCCGCCCGTTCCTCGGAGTGGGGGTGCTCGGCGGGTTCACCACGTTCTCGACCCACATCGTCGAGGCCCAAGACGCGCTGGCCGCCGGAGCGCCGCGCACCGCGCTGGCCTACCTCGCGGGCACGCTGCTCGCCGCGCTCGTCGCCGTGTACACCGGCGCGACGGCGACGCGGGCGCTGGCCCGGTCGGCCGGGCGGCTGCGGTGACCGTTCTGCTGGTGGCGCTCGGCGCCGCCGTGGGGGCGCCGCTGCGGTATCTCGCCGACCGGTTCGTGCAGTCGCGCCACGACTCGCTGTTCCCCTGGGGCACGTTCACCGTGAACGTCACCGGTTCGGCGCTGCTCGGGTTCCTGGCCGCCGCTCCCACGGGCCACGGGGTCATGGCCTTGGCGGGGACGGGTTTCTGCGGGGCGCTGACCACCTACTCGACGTTCGGCTACGAGACCCTGCGGTTGGCGGAGGACGGTGCCCGCGCCCTGGCGCTGCTGAACGCCGCGGCCGGGATCGCCGCCGGGCTGGGCGCGGCCTACTGCGGGGCGGCGTTCGCGGAGGCGCTCTGACGCGCGCCCCGCCGCGCGCCGGAAATGTCGTACCCGCGCCGTACCGTGGTGGCGACCCGACCAGGGACGTGCCGAGAGGGGCCGCCATGAAGCTGCTCACCGCGACCTCCGTCACCCAGGGATACCGCGACAACGACTTCGACTGGTGCGTCGAGGGCGAGCTGGTCCAGATCGGCGTCGTCTGCGACCGCGACCGGCCGGACCCCGACGGCACGTGCGGGTGCGGCCGCGCGTTCGCCGGGCTCAACTCGCACCGCGCCACCACGACCGCGATGATCCGCGAGGTGCCGGGCTTCAGCGAGACCGACTACGTGGAGGCGATCCGTTCCAGCCTCCAGCAGCAGGGGTACGACCCCGGCCACGCCGAGCACGCCGCCGCCGAGCTGCGCTGCCTGGTACGCGGCTGGCCGGTCGGCACCGTTGTGGAGCGCCGGCTGGACGCGATCGTGGTCCGCGAGTACGCCCAGCCCTGATCGGGCCGGGCGGTGAAGGGGGACGATGTGCTGGTCGCTTTCTCGGTGACCCCGCTCGGCGCGGGGGAGGAGGTCGGCGCGCTGGTCGCCGAGGCCGTCCGCGTGGTGCGGGCCAGTGGGCTGCCCCACCGCACCGACGCCATGTTCACCACCGTCGAGGGCGAGTGGGACGAGGTGATGGCCGTGGTCAAGGCCGCCGCCGAGGCGGTCGCCGCCCGGGCCCCCCGGGTGAGCCTGGTCCTCAAAGCGGACCTGAGGCCCGGGGTCACCGACGCCCTGACCGCCAAGGTCGAGTCGGTGGAACGCCACCTCGCCGGAGGCTGACACCCCTGGGCTACCCGGCCTGGTCGCGCGCCTCCAGCCAGGCGTGCACGTCGTCGTCGGACGGCGGGAGCAGCCGCCACAGGGCCTCGTCCAACGCCGTGCAGAGCGGGATGTGCTCGTGCACCCCGAACGCCTGGAAGAGGTTGGTCAGGAAGGGGCGCAGCCCCACGATGGCCAGGGCGACGCCGCGTTCGGCGCACTGCCGCCGGATGGCGGTCAGCATCCGCAGCGCGCTGCCGTCGCAGAACGACACGCCGCTCATGTCGAGGACGAGGGGACGGCCCGCGCCCTCCGCCAACTCCAGCAGCCGGGACCGCAGGCCCGGCCCGGTGTAGCTGTCGATCTCGCCGCACAGCAGCACCACGGCGTAGTGCTCACTGTCGACCACGACCATGTCGACCACGATGTCTTCCACGACGACCTCGCTGAGATTCTCGTGACGCATCAGCATTGCGCCGGTGACGGATCGTTGCCAAGGGGGTGGACGAACTTTCTCTGGATCTCGCGATATGGAGCGGTTCCGGACGGTCACGGGGCGTCGGTGGGGACGGTCCGTGACCACGATCGTCCGGCGGTGCCCGGGAGGGCGCGGTCGTGGGTGCTCTATCGTGGCCACCGACCGAAAGAGCCGAATGGTGGACGGGGTGCCCGTTTCACCTGCGCACGTGGGGTAACCGGACTGCATGCGGGTCCTGATAACCGGCTGGCCGAGCTTTCTGAACGGCGAGGCCACCGCGGGTGACGTCCTGGCCATGGAGGCCGTGCGGGACGCGCTGGAGGGCGTCGGCGTGCCGTGCGACCTGGCCTGGAGCCCGGTGTTCCGACCGTCGGGGCCCAGCCTGGCCGAGACGGACCCCGCCCGGTACACCCATCTGGTGTTCGCCTGCGGCCCGGTGTCCGGCGAGCAGGTCCAACGGCTGCACGAGCGGTACGCGCACTGCCGTCGGATCGCCGTGGGGGTGTCGGTGATCGACCCGGAGGACCCGGCGGTGCTGGGCTTCCACGAGGTGCTGGCCCGCGACGGCGGCGGCGAGGAGCCGCGCCTCGACCTGGCCGCCGAGCTGTCCGTGCCGGACGTGCCGGTCGTGGGGGTCGCGCTCGCCCCGGGCCAGCCCGAGTACGGCGGGCGTCGCCGTCACGACCGGGTGGAGGAGGAGCTGACCGCCTGGCTGAACGCCCGGGACTGCGCCCGCGTCCCCCTCGACACCCGGCTCGACCTGTACGGGTGGCGCAACGCCAGCACCCCCGCGCAGGCGGAGGCGCTGATCCGCCGGCTGGACCTGGTCGTCACCACGCGCCTGCACGGCATGGTGCTGGCGCTCAAGAACGGGGTGCCCGCCCTGGCGATCGACCCGGTCGAGGGCGGCGCCAAGGTCGGCGCGCAGGCCCGCGCCTGGGGCTGGCCCGCGCTGGTCACCGTCCGATCAGGGGAGCCGGTGCTGGACGTCGACGAGCTGGAACGGCAGTGGGACTGGTGCCTGGCCGGGCGCGCGGCGGCCGCCGCCTGGGACCTGCGGCCGGTCTCCACGCCGCTGCTCACCGAGGATCTGCTGGACGTCCTGGAGCTGCGCGAGGACGAGGCGGGGTAATCGCGCCGTCGGACCCGGCGGACGCCGTGCTCATCGACGCGTCGTCGGCCCGGGGCGGGACGGTCGGGCCGTCACCTTGTCCGCGGCCGTCGGCCCGTACGACCGCAGGCCCACGTTCACGCCGAGGCCGGTTTCGAGCGTCTCCACGGGGTCTCCGAGCGGCTCGTACACGGGGCGGGCCTTCATGAGCCGGTGTGTGAGCGCCTCCTGCCCCTCGAGGTCACCCGCCCGCCCGACCGGTAGCGCGCCGAGGGGGTCGCCGTCGATCTCGTACGCACGGCACAGCAGCAGGTCCCGCCGGGCGCGGGCCACGTCCAGATGGGTGACGGCGAGTTCGCCCACCCCGCCGGCCACCGCCAGCGCGTAGCGCAGCGCCACCAGGTCGAGGTGCCCCACACGGAAGGTGCCCTGCCAGGGCCCGAACGCGTTGTGGCGGTCGGGCAGGTCGGTGGTGAGCGCGGGGTCCTCGGTGACGAACGGGCCCGGCCCGTGACGCGTCATGTACGCGCGGACGACCCCCAGCCTCACGGCGGACGCGCCCGCCTCGTCGAGCAGCGTCTCCGCGTTGGCGAACGTCGTCGTGGACCAGGTCGTGTACGGGTGGAACCCGTGCCACTCGTCCAGCAGAACCCCCTGCGCACCCTCGAACACCACGTTCCCCGTTCGCAGGAGACGGTGCAGATGGTCGCCGCCCACCAGGCGCACCCGCTCCCCGAAGGCGGTGAACGCGTCCACGCAGTCGTCCACGTCCGGGACGTCGGCTTCGGGGAAGGCGTCGAGGACCCGATCCCGCAACGCCGACAGCAGCCGCCGCAGCCGACCCGGGGTCGTGCAGTCGCCGGCCCGCGGCGCGTCGTCCGGGTGCTCCAGCGAGTACGCCATCGTCTCGCCGACGCCCATTCCGCAGGACCCGTGCCGGGCCGCGCCGCGCGCGGACTCTCGCGCGCGGTTGGCGGCCCGGTGGTACGGGGTGGTGAGCAGGGCGTCGACGTCCACGGTCAGCCGGTCGAACGCGTCGGCCGCCCCCAGCGCGGCGAGATGGCGGGCCTCGGCGGCCAGCGCCAGCGGCTCGACCAGCATGAACCGCGACAGGTGCGTCCGCACCCCCGGCGTGAGGGTGCCCGACCCGAACTGGGCGAACGTGTGGTGCCGCCCGTCCGGGGCGACCACGTTGTGCGCCGCCTGGGCGCCCCCGTTGAAGCGGACCACCGCGTGGACCGGCTCCGGCCCCCGAGCACAGAGCCAGTCCACGACGGTGCCCTTGCCGGCGTCCCCGTACCCGAGGTCCACCACGATGCGGTGCGTCATCACAGCCGGGTGGTCCCGCGGGCCCCGGCGTCGTCGAGCCCGGGAGGCGACGCGGAGACCGCCGTGGGGGCCCGGTCGGCCTCCAGACGGGCCAGCGCCCTCGACACCGAGGGCCCGGCCGTGGAGCCGAACTCGTCGAGGTGCTCCAGACCCTCCTGAAGGTCGATCGCGTCCTCCGACAGCCCGATGGTGAGCGCGATGGTCTCGCACACCGCGTCGAGGTCGTCGAGGTAGAGGACGTGCTGGCCGAGCAGCCTCCGCCAGAAGTCCCGCAGCCGGGGGTCGCCGGAGTGGTAGCCGCCCTCGGGGATGATGAAGTACACCTCGTACATCCGGCGCAGCTCGGTGAGGACGGCCTCGATGCTCAGATCCTCGGCGAGGTCGTCCCCGATGACCTTGGCGACCAGCCGCCGGTCCACCTTCGGGTACGCCAGCTCGTCACCGATCATGAACAGGTAGCCGCGCCGCCCGCGCTTCTCGAAGCAGTCCAGCGCGGTGTGCCGGGCCATGAAGTACATGGCCAGCTCGTAGGACTCCATCATCTGGCCGCCGCCCCCGCCCTCCAGCAGGATCTTGCCGAGGCCGTCGTCCATCCGGTTGTCGGACTCGAACTGACCGATCTGCAGCGGCGCCCGGTCACAGGTGGCGTCGCCGACCCCGCCGAACATGATCTGCGGGTGCTCGACGTAGCCCTTGCGCATCAGCAGCCCCAGCAGGTCCGGCAGCTTGGTCTGCAGGACGCGCGGCACCGTGCCCATCGAGCCGGTGACGTCGAACAGCACGGCGATGGCCAGCGACTCGGGGTGCTCATCGTTGTCCCGGCTCTCCCGCACGGTCACGCCGTGCGGGTCGAGGTCGGGGTGCGTGGTGGTGGCGCCGCCGTCGGTGTGCCCGAAGGCGCTGGCGCCGGTCGCCGCGCGGTAGCTCTGCGCCGCGTCGTAGACGTTGGTGGACCAGACTCCGCTACCCATGGTGATTCTCCTTCCGGGGGGCGGTCGGCATGTGGAACGGGCGGAAGCGGCGCCGGCCGTACAGGCGTTCCAGGAGCTCGTCGAGCTCCCGCAGCAGCCGCCAGGCGTCGTCGGGACGGCGGTTCTGCGCGGAGAGCGTGCAGCCCTTCGCGAACAGCCGCATCGCCTTCGGCGCCTTGTCCGCCATGAGATGGGTCATGGATCGGGTGGCCAGGTGGATGTCGGTGGCGGGGCTCGCCGGTCGGCGTTCGGGGACCTCGGGCGGGTACCAGTCGGCGTAGCGGTCCACCATCGCCGGGACCCGTCCGCTCGGGTCGGCGGCGGCGTGGCAGCCGGGCACCGAGTAGCACCAGTCGACGAGCACCAGCCCGTGCCGCTCCGGGTGGATGAGCACGTGCTCCGGCAGGACCGCTCCATGGAGGACCCCGGCGCGGTGCGCGAACCCGAGGGCGACGAGCAGCCGCCGCCACATCCAGGCGGCGTCTCGCGGGTCGACCCCGTCCGGGTACGCGGCGTGCACCGCGGCCAGGCTGTGGAAGCCGTCGAGCCGGACGATCGCGTTGGCCTGCCGGGTGACGCCGGTCGTCGGGTCCCGATGCCGGAACGTCTCGACCAGGCGCGGCACGTACGGCAGGAACCCGTCCTGCCCGTCCTTGGGGAGCTGCCGCAGCGCCACCGCCTCGCGCTCGATCAGGTCGCCGTCGCGCGGGTCGCGCGGCATCTTGACGACGACCTCGCCGGTCCCGTCGTGGGTGGCGGCGTACAGGTTGGCCAGGTCGCCCTCGATGACGTCGCCGCCCAGGCGGTAGGAGTGCCGCCGCGTGGTGATGGTGGTCGAGGTGGCGGCCTTGTAGTCGCGCCACAGGTCGTTGAGGTGGGTGAACGCGTCGGTGGTGGCCCCTCCGGTCACGTCGGGATGCACCAGTCGGGCGAGCCGGCGGTAAAGGCGGGTGGCGGCGACCGGGTCGAGGCCGAACAGGTCCGCGGAGGTGCGTGCCCGGCGGAGCCGGAGCAGCGCGCCGTCGTCGTCGGTCACCGGATCTCCTCCTCCCTGCTGGGCCGCAGCAGGGCGGGGTGCAGCAGGCGGGCGTCTCCGGGCCGGTAGAGGCGGGCGCGGGGGCCGCCGCGCCGCCCGCCCCGTTCGGTGGTCTCGCCGGTGCTCTCCACGAAGCCGGGCACCGACAGGACCTTGCGGTGGAAGTTGCCGGCGTGCAGCTCCTCGCCCCACACCGCCACGTAGACGGCCCGCAGCTCGGGGATGGTGAACGCGGGCGCGCAGAACGCCGTCGCCAGCGGCGTGTACTCCAGCTTGCTGCGTGCTCGTTCGAGCCCGTCGGCGAGGATCCGGGCGTGGTCGAACGCCAGACGGCGGGTGGTGCCGGGCCACTGCGTCGCCGCCTCGGTGAGGCCGAGCGACTCGACCGGCGCCCACGCGGCGTCGGCGGCGTCGCTGCCGGCCCGAGGGTCGGGCAGCTCGGGGGCGAACGCCAGGTAGGCGACCGAGATGATCCGCATCCGGGGGTCGCGTCCGGGGGCGCCGTAGGTGCCGAGCTGCTCCAGGTGCACCCGCGCCAGGCCGGCCTTGACGCTGAGCCCGGTCTCCTCGGCCAGTTCGCGGGCGGCGGCCTCCGGCAGGTCCTCGGCGTCGCGCACGCCCCGGACGAACCCGCCGGGCAGCGCCCACATCCCCTCGAACGGGGGGTTGCCGCGCCGCACCAGCAGGACGTGCAGCGTGCCGTCGCGGATGGTCAGCGCCACCACGTCGACCGTGACCGAGACCGGGTCGTAGTCCCGGGGGTCGTAGGCCGCCAGGTACCGCTCCTCGTGCTCCCGGTCCGACGTGGCCGACATCGCGTCCGTCCTTCTCAAGTCGAGAATATCTCTTTATGAGAACAACGTACCGCACGGGTCCGACGGTGTCCACGGCGTTCCTCCCGACCCCTCCCGGAGGCCCGGAGGCCCGGACGCCGGCCGGGTGTGGTCGGGCCATGGGCCGGGTAGCGCACCGATGGGATCGTGGTGGCGGCCGTCGATACGTGGAGGTTCCGTGCCCGCGCTGCCGTTCATCCGCCCGGCCCGTTCGTCCGCCCTGGTCGGGGCGCTGATCGCCGCCCTGCCGCTGCTGGCCCCCGGCCCCGCCGGGGCCACCGCGCCGCAACGGGCGCAGCCGGTGGCCACCGGTCACGGGGGAGCGGTCGCCACCGTCGACCTGGACGCCAGCCGCACCGCCATCGAGGTGCTGCGGAAGGGCGGCAACGCGGCCGACGCCGCCGTCGCCGCGGCGGCCACCCTCGGGGTGACCGAGCCGTACGTGGCGGCGCTCGGCGGCGGCGGGTTCTTCACCTACCACGACGCGCGGACGGGCCGGGTGCACACCGTCGACGGACGCGAGACGGCGCCCCGGCGGATGCACGAGCGCTCCTTCGTGGACCCCGCGACGGGCGCGGCCATCCCGCTCGCCGAGGCGGTCACCAGCGGCCTGTCCGTGGGGGTGCCCGGCACCGTCGCCCAGTGGGAGCGGATCCTCGGCGCGTTCGGCACCCGGCGTCTCGGCACGCTGCTGGAGCCCGCGATCCGGGTCGCCGACCGGGGCTTCGTGGTCGACCGGGAGTTCCACGACCAGACCGCGGTGAACGCCGACCGATTCAAGGACATCGTGCCGACCAGGGAGCTGTTCCTGCCCGGCGGCCGGCCCCGGCCCGTCGGGTCGGTGTTCCGCAATCCCGACCTGGCCCGCACCTATCGCACGCTCGCCCGGCTCGGGCCCCGCTGGTTCTACGAGGGCGGCCTGGGGCGTGAGATCGTCTCCACGGTCACGCGGCCTCCCGTCGATCCCGCCGCGGCCCGCACGGTGCGGCCCGGGCTCATGGAGCCCGGTGACCTGGCCGCCTACCGGGCCCCCTTCCGCCGCCCCACGAAGGTGCGCTACCGGGGCCTGGACGTGTACGGGATGGCGCCGCCGTCGTCGGGTGGCTCCACGGTCGGCGAGGCGCTCAACATCCTCGGCACCTTCCGGATCGACCGGAACGACCCCGTTCAGGCCCTCCACCTCTATCTGGAGGCGTCGCGGCTGGCGTACGCCGACCGGGGGCGCCACATCGGCGATCCCGCCCACGTGAACGTCCCCCTGCGGGAGCTGCTGTCGCCGGGGTTCGCCCGGGAGCGCGCCTGCCTCATCGACCCCGCCCGCGCGGCCGTCGGCACGGTGCCGCCGGGGTCGCCCGACGGCCGCTACCGGCCGTGCGAGCCCTCGCGCGGCGAGGGCGGACGCCTCGCCTACGAGGGACGGCAGACGACGCACCTCGTCGTCGCCGACAAGTGGGGCAACGTCGCCGCCTACAACGTCACCATCGAGCAGTTCGGCGGCAGCGGGATCACGGTGCCCGGACGCGGCTTCCTGCTCAACAACGAGCTGACCGACTTCTCCCTGGCCCCGCCGCCCGCCGGCGGAGCCCCCGACCCCAACCTGCCGGGGCCCGGGAAACGCCCGCGCAGCAGCATGGCCCCCACGATCGTGCTGAAGGACGGGCGCCCGCTGTTGGCCGTGGGTTCGCCGGGCGGGTCCACCATCATCACCACGGTGCTGCAGATCCTGCTCAACCGGATCGACCTCGGCATGGACCTGCCCGCCGCGCTGGCCGCCCCCCGCGCCACCCAGCGCAACACCCCGCAGACGTTCGCCGAGCAGGCGTTCCTCGACCGGTACGGGACGGCGCTGCGGGCCAAGGGGCACGACCTCGCCCTGTTCCCGGGTCCACCGGCCGGTCAGATCGGCGCGGCCACCGCCCTGGAGTTCCTCGGGCGCGGGCTGGTGCAGGCCGTGGCCGAACCGGTGCGCCGGCATGGCGGCAGCGCTCTGGTGGTCAGGCCCGCGCGGTGAGCCCGCCTGGGACTACGATCGGCGCTTGGGGGAAGGAGCCCGTCATGCCCGAGGCGTACGTTCAGGTGACCACGACCACCGATGCGCGGCAGGAGGCGGCCACCCTCGCGAAGTCGGCCGTCCGCGAACGGCTGGCCGCATGCGCCCAGCTCGTCGGCCCGATCGCGAGCACCTACTGGTGGGAGGGCGAGATCGAGTCGGCCGAGGAGTGGATGGTGGTGTTCAAGACCACCGCCGACGCCTTCACGGAGCTGGCGACGCTGATCACCGAGCTGCACTCGTACGACACCCCGGAGATCATCGCCACCCCGGTGATCGCCGGCAGCGGCGATTACCTGCGCTGGGTCAGCGACCAGACGACGGGATCGACCGACGAGGCGGGCGAGGCCGAGGAGGTCCCGGACGTCGACGAGGACGTCGAGGTCGACGAGGACGTCGCCGAGGAGACGGCCGGGGAGCCCACCGGGGCCGCCGGCTGAGCGTCGGGCCGCCCCCACGGGGTCAGCCGCGTCGCATCAGCCGGCCGACCGCGGCCATCAGCTCGGTGGACATCTGGTCGGACTTGCCCTCCTCGGCGCCCTCGGCCACGCAGTGTCGGACATGGCCGTCGAGCAGGCCGAGCGCCACCTTGTCGAGCGCCGCCTGGATCGCGCTGATCTGGGTGAGGACGTCGATGCAGTAGCGGTCCTCGTCGACCATGCGCTCGATGCCGCGGACCTGGCCCTCGATCCGGCGCAGCCGGGTCTGCAACTGGTCCTTGGTCGCGGTGTAGCCGCGCGTCGGAGCCCCGGTGGTCGTGTTCGTCGCCATCGTCGCCTCGCCTGCCCCTCGTCGATCGTGCCCGCAGCCACCAGGGTACTCAACCCCTAGGGGGTATGACACCCCGTGCGAGGGCTCAGGCGGGGACGTTCCACGAGGTGATCACGGGTCTGCCGTGCTCGGTGCCCAGGGTCGACACCGTCCCGGTGTCCAGCGCGAACAGTCGTCCCGCGGCGGGCTCCAGCCCCAGCCAGCGGGCCGTCAGGACGCGCAGCACGTGCCCGTGCGCGACCACCGCAACGTCGCCCCGTTCCAGCCACGGCCGGATCCGGTCCAGCGCGGCGTCGCAGCGCTCGCCGACCCGTTCGACGGTCTCCCCGGGGTGGTCCGTGTCACCGGGGATCACCCCGTCGGCCCACAGGTACCAGCCCGGCCGCCCCTCGCGGATCTCGGCGCTGGTGATGCCCTCGTAGCCGCCGTAGTCCCACTCCCACAGGTCCTCGTCGAACCCGTCCACGGTCAGCCCCGCCAGCTCGGCGGTGCGCCGGGCGCGGGCCGCGGGACTGGACACGGTGCGCACGAGGGGACGGCTCTTGACCAGCGGCCCGAGCGCCCGGGCCTGCTCCTCGCCGTGCGCCGTCAGCGGCAGGTCGGTGCGTCCGGTGTGACGCCGGGCCCGGCTCCACTCGGTCTCGCCGTGCCGGAGAACGATGATCTCACCCATGAGGCCACTGTAGGTGAGGCCCCCGGCGTCAGGCCGGCAGGGAATCCACGGCGATGTGGCCCAGACCGTGCGCCTCGGCGACCTCGGGGTGGGTGAGCCTCCCGTCGTGGACGTTGAGGCCCAGCGCCAGCGCGGGATCGTCGGACACGGCCCGCCGCCAGCCCTTGTCCGCGATGGCCACGGCGTACGGCAGGGTCACGTTGGTGAGGGCGTGGGTGGAGGTGTTGGGCACCGAACCCGGCATGTTGGCCACGCAGTAGAACACCGACTCGTGGACCTGGAACGTGGGGTCGGCGTGCGTGGTGGGGCGGGAGTCCTCGAAGCAGCCGCCCTGGTCGATGGCGATGTCCACCAGCACCGAGCCCGGCTTCATCCGGGACACCAGGTCGTTGGACACCAGCGTCGGGGCCTTGGCGCCCGGGATCAGCACCGCGCCTATCAGCAGGTCGGCGGCTACGGCCTGCTGCTCGACGGCGTACGCGTTGGAGACCAGCGTCTTCAGCCGGCCCTGGTAGACGGCGTCGATCTGCCGGAGCCGGTCCACGTTGACGTCCAGGATGGTGACGTCGGCGCCCATGCCCACCGCGATCTGCGCGGCGTTCAGCCCGGACACGCCGCCGCCGATCACCACGATCTTGGCGGGGGCCACCCCGGGCACCCCGCCGGGCAGCACGCCGCGCCCGCCGTTGAAGCGCATCAGGTTGTACGCGCCGACCTGTGGGGCCAGCCGCCCGGCCACCTCCGACATCGGGGCCAGCAGGGGCAGCGACCGGTCGGGGAGCTGCACGGTCTCGTAGGCGATCGCGGTCACCCCGGCCGACAGCAGCGCGTCGGTGCAGGCGCGGGACGCGGCCAGGTGCAGGTAGGTGAACAGCGTCTGCCCCGCCCGCATCCGGTGGTACTCGTCCGCGACGGGCTCCTTGACCTTGAGCACCAGCTCGGCCTCGTCCCAGACCGCGTCCGCGGAGTCGAGGACCTTGGCCCCGGCCGAGACGTACTCCTCGTCGGTGATGGACGAGCCGAGGCCCGCCCCGCGCTCGACGAAGACGTCATGGTGGTGACGGGTGAGCTCGTGCACTCCCGCAGGGGTGATCGCCACCCGGTACTCGTGATTCTTGATCTCCCGGGGGATCCCGACCTTCACCATGTCCTCCGTGGTCAGACGTCTGTGTCTGCCCCCAGAGTGCGTTCCGCCACACCGTCCGGGCCATATCCACGGTGTACGGAGGTTCGGCCCGTTGCTGACATCGTGTAAAGGCCCTCAGGGCTTGCGGGCGATGCCCCCGTACATCAGCCGGTGCCCCACGGTCAGGTCGTCGGCCACGGGGCCGTCCGGCCGCCACAGCGGCAGCGGCACCACGCCCGGCTCCACGAGGTCCAGACCGTCGAAGTAGGCCGTGATCTCCTCCGCCGTGCGGAACCGGCCGCTGCCCAGCAACGCCAGGAACTTCTGCTCCGCCTCCCGGGCCTCCGGGCCGGCGTCGCAGAAATGGGTGACGAAGAGGTGGCTCCCGGAGGGCACCGCGTCGAGGTACCGCCCCACCAGGCCCTGGGGGTCGTCGGCGTCGGCCAGGTGGTGCAGGATGCCGATCATCATCACCGCGACCGGCCGGTCCAGGTCGATGAGCGCCGTCACCTCGGGATCGGCGAGGACCTTCTCGGGCTCCCTGATGTCGGCGGTGACCAGCGTGGTGCGGTCGTTCTCGGCGAGCAGGCCGAGCCCGTGGGCGCGCACGATCGGGTCGACGTCCACATAGACGACCCGCGCGTCGGGGGCGACCGCCTGCGCGGCCTGGTGGGTGTTCTCCACCGTGGGCAGCCCCGAGCCCAGGTCCAAGAACTGGCGGACGCCCTGCGCGGCCAGGTACCGCACGCCCCGGCCCAGGACCTGCCGGTTGTAGGTGGCCACGTCGTACAGCTCGGGGACGACCTTCACGACCTCGGCCACGAACGCCCGATCGACCTCGAAGTTGTCCCTGCCGTTCAGAACGACGTCATAGGCCCGCGCGATGCTCGGCCGGGTGACGTCGATGCCCTTGGCGGCCCATTCGGCCTGCTGATCGGTCACGGTGGTCTCCTCCGGCCGTCCGACTCGTCCCGATCGTAGACGGGATGCGCCGTGACCGCCGGGCAACCGATGATCTTCCTCGGGTCAGGCCGGCGGCAGCCACTCGTCGGCGATCGCGACCGTGAGCTGCTCCAGCAGCGGGCCCGCCTGCCGCATGCAGCGTTCCACGTCGGGCTCGATGTCGGTCAGCGCGTACGTGGCCTGGATCCGGGCGCGGCGGAGCTGCTCGCCGGTCAGCCCGCGCCGCCCGGTCACCGCGATCACCGGGGTGCCGGACCGGGCGGCGGCCCGCGCCGCCCCGACCGGGGCGCGCCCGCGCAGCGTGTGGACGTCCAGCGACCCCTCACCGGTGATCACCAGTCGGGCGGTCCTGGCCTTGTCGGCGAACCCCAGCAGCTCCAGCATGTACGCGCTGCCCGGCAGCACCCGCGCGCCGAGGAAGGTGAGCGCGGCGAAGGCCGTGCCGCCGCCCGCGCCGGCCCCCGCCCGGTCGCGGGAGGTCCGCCGGGACGCCGCCTCGGCCAGGTCGGCCCACCGGCGCAGACCCGCCTCCAGCAGCCGCACCTCCTCGCGGCCCGCGCCGGTGCGGGGCCCGTGGGCCGCCGCCGCCCCCGTCCGCCCCAGCAGGGGGATGTCGGCGTCCCCGGCCACGACCACCTGGATCCGCGACAGGTCGGCCATGCCCCGCAGGTCCAGACGGTGCAGGCCGCGCAGCGCGGCCCCGCCGGGCGGCAGCTCCTTGCCGCCCGCGTCGAGCAGCCGTCCGCCGAGGCCCTGGACCAGCCCGGCGCCGCCGTCGGTGCAGGCGCCGCCGCCGACCCCGAGGACCACGCGGCGCGCCCCCAGCCGCACCGCGTGCGCGATCAGGTGGCCGGTGCCCAGGCTGGTGGCGGTCATCGGCGCCGGCCGCCCGCCCGGCAACTGCCGCAGCCCGGACGCCTCGGCCAGCTCCACCACCGCGGTGCCGTCCCGCAGCGCCAGCGAGGCGGTCACCGGGTGCCCGGTGGGCCCGCCGACCTTGACCTCCACCCGCCGCCAGCCGGCCACCACGGCGGCCTCGACCGTGCCGTCGCCGCCGTCGGCCAGCGGCAGCTCCATGATCGGCACCCCGGGCCTGGCCCGCCGCAGCCCGGCCGCCAGCCGGGCCGCGGCCTCGGACGCGCTGAGCGACCCCTTGAACCTGCCGGGGGCCACCAGCACATGGCCGGAGGGGGATGCTGCGGAGACCACTGCCACGCCTTTCACGCCGGGGCGTCAAGCCCTGCCCGGTGCCCACGGCACCTCGGGACCATTTGACACCTCGTGACGGCTCCGCGTCGCCCAGTCGGCCGGATCAGCCGATACCGAGCAGATCCTCGATCGGGTCGAGGGCGAAGTAGACGGCGAAGACCGCGGCGGCGATCCACAGCGGGTACCGCACCTCGCCCCACCGGCCGCGCCCGGCCTTGACGACCGCGTACACCACGAGCCCGGCCCCGATCCCGTTGGTGATCGAGTAGGTGAACGGCATCATCACGATCGTCAGGAACGCCGGGATCGCCATGTCCGGATCGTTCCAATGGACCTTGGCGACCTGGGTCATCATCAGCGCGCCCACCACGACCAGGGCGGGCGCGGCGGCCTGCGCGGGGACCGTGGCGGCCAGCGGGGTCAGGAACAGGGTGCAGGCGAACAGCGCGCCGGTGACCAGGTTGGCCAGGCCGGTGCGGGCGCCCTCGCCGACTCCGGCGGCCGACTCCACGAAGACGGTGTTGGCCGAGGAGCTGGTGAGGCCGCCGAGCCCGGCCGACAGCCCGTCCACCGCCAAAATGCGGCCGAGCCGGGGCACCCGGCCCTTCTCGTCCACCAGCCCGGCCTCGTCGCTGATGCCCAGGATGGTGCCCATCGCGTCGAAGAAGCCCGACAGCACCAGCGTGAACAGCACCACCAGGGCGGTGACGAACCCGGCGCGGCCGAAGCCCCCGAACACGTCCACCTGGAACAGCAGCCCGAAGTCGGGGGCCGACACCAGCCGGTCGGGCATCTCCGGGGTCACGACGCCCCAGCCCCCGGCGGGAATCCCCGCCCCGGCCTCGATGACGACGGCGACGACCGTCGCGAGGACGATGCCGAGCAGGATCGCGCCGGGCACCCGCCGCGTGTAGAGGACGATCATCAGGAGCAGCCCGAAGACGAACACCACGACCGGCCAGGTCGACAGCCTCCCCGCGACCCCCAGCGCCAGCGGTGGACCCGCCTCGCCCGAGGTGACGAAGCCGGCGTCGACGAGCCCGATCAGCGCGATGAACGCGCCGATGCCGACCGCGATGGCGTGCTTGAGGTCCAGCGGGATGGCGTTCATGATCCGTTCGCGGATCCCGGTGAGCGCCAGCAGCACGATGACCAGGCCCTCCAGCACCACCAGGCCCATCGCCTGCGGCCAGGTCATCTGCGGGGCGGCCTGGTAGGCGACCACCGCGTTGATGCCGAGCCCGGCGGCCAGCGCCAGCGGGGTGTTGCCGACCAGTCCCATGATCACGGTGGCGATCGCCGCCGACAGCGCGGTCATCGTGGTGAGCTGCGGGATCGACAGCGCCGCGCCGGTGACGTCCTTGGCCCCGCCGAGGATGATCGGGTTCAGCAGGATGATGTACGCCATCGCGAAGAACGTGGTGAACCCGCCCCGCACCTCCCGGGGGACGGAGGTGTCCCGGCCGGACAGGTCGAATAACCGGTCCAGCCTGCCATGGGCCCCGGTGCGCCCGGTGGTCTCCGTCATCCGCGTACTCCGATCCGGTGCGTGCCCGCTCCCGCACGTGGAGTGACAGGTTAACGGTCGGTCAGATGCTCGGGACGCACCGGGACGCGGGTCAGCGGCAGTCCGCTCGCGTCTCGGACGGCCGCCACGATGGCGGGGGTGGACGACAGGGTCGGCGGCTCGCCGGCCCCCCGCAGCCCGTACGGGGCGTGCGGGTCGGCGTTCTCCAGGATGTCCAGCCGCATCGGCGGCATGTCCAGGATCGTGGGGATGAGGTAGTCGGTGAACGAGGGGTTCCGGACGGCCCCGTCGGCGACCTGGATCTCCTCCATCAGCGCCAGCCCCAGCCCCTGGGCGGTGCCGCCGTGGATCTGGCCCTCCAGCGCGACCGGGTTGAGGATCCGGCCCACGTCCTGGACGGCGGCCAGCTCCACCACCTTCACCAGGCCCAGCTCCACGTCCACGTCCACCACGGCGCGATGCACGCAGAACGCGAACTGCACGTGCGAGTCGCCCTGCCCGGTCAGCGGGTCGAGGGTCGTGGTGCGCCGGTGGCGGAACTCCCGGGTCTCCTCGACGGCCTCGCCGTCGAGCACCTCCACCAGATCCGCGACCGGCTCGCCCGACGCGGTGACGATCGCGCCGCCGTCGAGCCCCGCCCCCGGCAGCGACCGGCCGAGGCGCTCCTCCGCCAGTTCGATCACGCGCTCGCGCACCGCCTCGCAGGCCGTCTTGACCGCCCCGCCCGTCATGTACGACTGGCGGGAGGCGCTGGACGAGCCCGACGAGCCCACGGCGGTGTCGGCGGGCGCGACCGTGACGGTCGCCACGCCCAGCTCGGTGCGGGCGATCTGCGCCTGGAGGGTGACCAGGCCCTGCCCGACCTCCGCCGCCGCCGTGTGCACCAGCACCGTCGCCTCGCCGCCCGCGACCTCCAGGCGGACCCGCGCGGTGGAGTGGTCGTCGAAGCCCTCGGAGTAGCAGATGTTCTTGATCCCGATGCCGTACCCGACACCCCGTCGGACGCCCTCGCCGTGCGTGGTGTTGGACGCCCCGCCCGGCAGGTTGCGGACGTCGGCGGTGTCGACCGGCGGGGGAGCGGGGAACGCCCGGGCCCGCTCCAGCAGCTCGGTCAGCGGGGCGGGCATGTCGACGAGCTGGCCGGTGGACAGCCGGGAGCCCTCGGAGATCGCGTTGCGGATGCGGACCTCCACCGGGTCCAGCCCGCACGCCTCGGCGACCTTGTCCATCTGGGACTCGTACGCGAAGCACGCCTGCACCGCGCCGAACCCGCGCATCGCCCCGCACGGCGGGTTGTTGGTGTAGACGCCGTACGCGTCCAGCCGCACGTGCGGCACCTCGTACGGGCCGATGCCCAGCGACGCGGCGTTCCCGGTGACCGCCGAGGTGGTGGACGCGTAGGCGCCGCCGTCCAGGACGATCTCGGCGTCGACGTAGACCAACCGGCCGTCCCGGGTGGCGCCGTGCTCGTAGCGCATCCGGGCGGGGTGCCGGTGGACGTGGCCGAAGAACGACTCCTCCCGGCCGTACACGATCTTGACGGGGCGGCCGGTGCGCAACGCCAGCAGACAGGCGTGGACCTGCATGGACAGGTCCTCACGGGCGCCGAACGCGCCGCCCACCCCCGCGAGGGTGAGCCGCACCTTGTCGGCGGGCAGCCCCAGGCAGGGGGCGATCTGGTCCTGGTCGGCGTGCAGCCACTGGGTCGCGATGTACAGGTCGACGCCGCCGTCCTCCGCCGGCACCGCCAGCCCCGACTCCGGGCCCAGGAACGCCTGATCCTGCATGCCGACCTCGTACTCGCCCCGCACGACGACGTCGGCGAGGGCCCTGGCGCGTTCCACGTCGCCGACGCGGATCGGCTGGTGACGGACCACGTTGCCGCCCTCGTGGACCCTGCCGTACTCCGGGTCGAGCGCGGCGCGGCGCGGGTCGGTCAGCGGCTGTTGCACCTCGTAGTCGACCCGGATGCGGTCACGGGCCCGGCGGGCGGTCTCGGGATGGTCGGCGGCCACCAGCGCCACGGCCTCGCCCTGGTAGCGGACCCGGTCGATGGCCAGCACCGGCTGATCGTGGTGGTCGAGCCCGTAGAACTTGTCCCCGGGAACGTCCTCGTGGGTGAGGACGGCGTGGACTCCGGGGACGGTGAGCGCCTCGGTGACGTCGACGCCGCGGATTCGGGCCCGGGGATGGGGGCTGCGCAGCGTCACGCCCCACACCATGTCGTCCGCCCACAGGTCCGAGGAGTAGGCGAACTCCCCGGTGACCTTGAGGACGCCGTCCGGCCGCGCGGCGCTGTCGCCGACGCCCCCCGCGACCCGCCGGACGCGGTCGATGTGAACGGTCATCGCCAGACCTCCTCGGCGGCGGGCGCGTCGTCGCGCAGGACCGTGCCCTCGATGAGCCCGTACGGGCGGTCGGCGGCGAGGAAGACCTCGTTCGGGTTGTCCATCCCGAACGGCTCCAGATCGACCGCGAAGTGGTGCTTGTTGGGCATGACCAGCCGGATCTCGCACAGCTCCGGACGCTCCTCCAGCACCCGGCGGCCCATGGCGTAGAGGGTCTGCTGGAGGGAGCGGCTGTAGGTGCCCGCGAAGGTCTCCAGCAGGACCCGGCGGACCTCGGCGTAGGACGCGTCCCAATAGCCGTCGGCGTCCCGGTGCCGCCACTCGGCGCGCACCTCGGTGGCCAGGACGCGGTCGCCGGCCTCGGGGAGGGTCGTGAACTCGTCCTGGATGTATCCCCGGAACTCCGAGCCCGTCGTGTTGAGGACGGTCAGGTCGCGCAGCCCCGACACCACGTGGGTGCGGCCCTCCTCGTGGAACACCCGGGCCGTCCGCACCTCCTGACCCCGCCGCACGAACGAGTGGCCGGTCACGGGCACCCGGTCCCAGGCGTACTCCTCGACGGTGACGCACGCCCGGCGGATCGTGGGCTGGGACGCCACGAAATGCCGCGCCAGCAGCAGCCCGAACCCCTCCGCCGTGTCCACGCCGTGCTTGCGGGCGAGGGCGAACACGGTGTTCTTCTGCGTGTCGGTCGGCAGCACGGCGGCGTTGTCGCCGGTCAGGTGGACGTCGGTCATGTCGCCCGCCAGGGAGACGCCGACGTTCAGGTCCTTGATCTGGTGCGCGTCGCCGTCGCGGTCGACCCGGACGAGGCGCGTCTCGGCCTTGCCGTAGCGGTTGGGGCCCAGCACGATCCCCATTCAGCTTCCCCGGTAGGTCGAGTAGCCGTAGGGGCTGAGCAGCAGCGGCACGTGGTGGTGCCGGGACGGGTCGGCGATCTCGAAGATCACGCACACCTCCGGGTAGAAGGTCTCGACTCCCTGACCGGCGAAGTACGGGCCGGTGCCGAACCGCAGCCGGTGCACGCCCGCCGTCAGCGCGGAGCCCTCGCCGGGCAGCAGGGTCGACCGGCCGTCGCCGTCGGTCAGGGCCTCGGCCAGCGGCTGCCAGGAGCCGTCGAGATGGCGGTCCAGGCGGACCGGGACCTCGGCGGCGGGCCTGCCCAGCCTGGTGTCGAGGACATGAGTGCTCAGACTCACGGATGCTCCAGGAGCTTGTCGAGACGCACATGGGTGATCTTCAGCAGCTCGTCCGTGACGACCCGGCGCTCGGTGGCGTCGTCGTTGCCCAGCCGCGCGGTCAGCGCGTCCAGCATCTGCTCCGCCGTGAGGCCGGTGGCGCAGATCAGGAACACGTGACCGAACCGCTTCTCGTAGGCCGCGTTGCCCTCGTGAAGCCCGTGCGCCACCCGACGGTCGGCGTCGATGACCCCGGACTGCTCACTCCGCGACCAGGTCGACTCCCGGTCCACCCCCTTGGGCCGGTCGCCGATGCGGGGGTGATGGTGCAGCGCCTCCCGCACCTCGGGCCAGGTCAGCCCCGCGAACGCCCGGTCGGAGGCGGCCTTGAGCGCCGCCGCGTCGGCGTACGGCCGCCCGGCCGCCACCGAACGGGCCCAGGCCCGGGAGCCGCAGCAGGTCAGCAGCTCCTGCTCGGCGTCGTGCGGCGGGAGCGCGTTCAACCGCTCCACGCCCCGCGGACTGCTGCTCATGACTCCAGTAGAACAGGCCCCGGTCGGCGTCTCCACCGGTGGGACGCGGATCACGGTTCGGTATCACAGGGTGGTCGCGCCCCTCGCCATCCGGGCCACCGGTGAATACCCTGCGATATCTACCCTCGCGTGCGGGGTCTCGGATGTGATGACGTTAAGGAGTTTCGTGGTGGCCGGTCAGGAAACTCTCGGGCAGCGCATCCGCACGCTGCGCATCCGTCAGGGCATCAGCCAGGCGCAGCTCGCCTTCCCCGAGCTGTCCGACAGCTACATCTCGCTGATCGAGAGCGACAAGCGGGTCCCCGCGCCGAGCGTGATCGAGCTGCTCGCCGCCAAGCTGAACTGCTCGGCGACCTACCTGGTCAGCGGGGTCAGCGAGGAGGTCGTCGACGACCTCCGGGTGACCCTGGACTACGCCGAGATCGCCTTGCAGAACGGCGCCGCCGCCGAGGCCCGCGCCCGGTTCGCCGACGTGCTGGCCAACACCGACGCGGTGGCGCTGCCCGAGCTGCTCCAGCAGGCCCGCTGGGGCCACGCGCTGGCCCTGGAGGCCGCGGGGGCGCTGGAGGCCGCCATCGCCGAGCTGCGCCAGCTCACCGCCGAGGCGTCCGCCGAGGCCGATCTCGAGCAGTGGGCCCGCGTGCACGTGGCGTTGAGCCGGTGTCTGCGGGAGCGCGGCGACATCAGCGCCGGGGTCGAGGTCGCGGAGGACGCGCTGCGCAGGCTGATCGCCTCCGGCGCCGAGTCCACCGACGGCGCGGTCCACCTGGGCGCGACGCTGCTGGCCGCCTACATGGAGCGCGGCGACCTGGTGCGGGCCCGTCAGCTCGCCGACCAGCTCATCGAACGCGCGGAGCGGATCGGCAGCCCCAAGGCCCGGATGGCCGCCTACTGGGAGGCCGCCTACGTCGCCGAGGTGCGCGGCGAGTACGAGGAGGGCATGGCGCTGGCCGAGCGGGCGCTGCCGCTGCTGGGCGCGCTCGACGATTCCCGCAGCCTGTCGCGCCTGCGGATGGTCTACGCCGGGCTGCTGCTGAGGGCCCGGCCGGAGGAGGCCGAGGAGGCGCGCGAGATCCTGCTGCACACCCGCGAGCAGATCAACTCCAGCTCCGCCGGCGAGATCGACGTCGCCCTCTGCCTGATCGAGCTGGCCCGCACCGAGATCGCCCTGGGCCGCCCGGGGGGCGCGGTGACGCTCGCCCACGAGGCCCTCGACCTGCTCGGGGACGCGCCCCGCCGCGCCGGGGCCCTGGCGCTGACCGTGCTGGGCGAGGCGTACGTGCGGCTGGGGCGCACCGAGGACGCCGTCGAGGTCCTCACCCGCGCCGCCACCCACATGGAGGAGATGGAGTCCTCCAGGGAGGCCGCCCAATTGTGGTTCGACCTGGCCGAGTTGCTCGGCGAGACGGGCGCGGCCGACGGTCCCCGTCTGGGCGCCTACCGTCGGGCCCTGGCCTGCGCCGGGCTCTGAGCCTTCGTGTTCGGGCTGGTCCGGCCTTGCCGGCATGTGATGTGCCGTGCGCTGTTCGAGTCGTGGATGGCCCATCTGTGCGGGCTGTGCCTGACGCTGCGCGCCGAGCACGGGCAGGCGGCGCGGCTGGTGACCAACTACGACGGGCTGCTGGTCTCGGTGCTGCTGGAGGCGCAGAGCCCGGAGCGTTCGCCGCACCGCAAGGCGGGTCCGTGCGCGCTGCGGGGGATGCGCCGGGCGGACGTGCTCGACGCGCGCGGCGAGGGCGCCCGGCTGGCCGCGGCGGTCTCGCTGCTGCTCGCGGCGGCCAAGACCCGTGACCACATCGCGGACGGGGACGGCCCCTACGCGCGTCGGCCGATGGCGGCCGGGGCGAGGCGCGTCGCCGAACGGTGGGACGCCGCCGGGGGCCGGACGGGCTCGGCGCTGGGCTTCGACGCCTCGGTCCTCCGGGACGCGGTCGCGCGACAGGCCGGTCTGGAGGCGACCCCCGGGCTGGGGCTGCTGGAGTTGACCGAGCCGACGGAGACGGCGGTGGCGGCGGCGTTCGCCCACACGGCCGTGCTGGCCGGCAAGCCGCACAACGCCGAGTCGCTCTCGGAGGCGGGTCGGTTCTTCGGCCGGCTCGCCCATCTGGCGGACGCGGTCGAGGATCTGGAGGACGATCGGGCGTCGGGCGCGTACAACCCGCTGCTCGCCACGGGCACCGACCCGGCCGAGGCCCGGCGGCGGTGCGAGGGGGCCCTCGATGGGCTGCGCCTGGCCGTCGGGGAGCTGGACCTGGAGGACCGGGGTCTCGTCGAGGCGCTGCTCGATCACCAGATACGCCGCTCGGTGCATCGCGTCTTCGCGGTCCATCCCGGCGGCCCGGGGCCTCAGGGTCCGTACGGGCCGCACGGGTGGGGGCCGCAGGATCCCGGCGATCCGATGCCTCCGCACGGCCCCGGAAAGGGCGGCGGACACGGCGGGCATGGGGGGCACGGCGGGCACGGGCGTCCGCGTCGTCCAGGGTTCCCGATCCCGTGTCTCACCGGGACGCTGGCCTTCTGCACCTGCGGCCTGTATCAGCCCAGGTGGAGCCCGCATCGCCACAGCTCGTGCGAGGGGCGCTGCTGGTGCACCCGGCCGTCCCACAAGCGCCGCAAACGCAAGCGCAAGGACAAGGACCGCGACGACGAGTTCGAGAGCGACGGCGGTGACGGCGGTGACGGTGACGCCGACGGTGACTGCGACTGCTGCGACTGCGATTGCTGCGGCTGTGACTGCTGAGGGCGACGCCGAACCGGTGCGCGTCCGGCTGCGTCCCAGTGGAACGGCGCCGCGCCCGTGACGGTCGCCGTGGGCATGAGGGGATGACGGATGTTCGGAGTGGTGCGGCCCTGCCGCCATGTGATGTGCGAGTCGCTGTTCGACGGCTGGATGGCGCACATGTGCGGGCTGTGCCTCACCTTGCGGGCCGAGCACGGGCAGGCGGCGCGGCTGGTGACCAACTACGACGGGCTGCTGGTCTCGGTGCTCGCCGAGGCGCAGAGTCCGGAGCGTTCGCCGCACCGCAAGGCGGGTCCGTGCGCGCTGCGGGGGATGCGTTCCGCCGACGTCGTCGACGCCAAGGCGGAGGGCGCGCGGCTGGCGGCGGCCGTGTCGCTGCTGCTCGCGGCGGCCAAGACCCGCGACCACATCGTGGACCGTGACAAGGCGTACGGGCGCAGGCTGGTGGCGGCGGGGGCGGGCCGGATGGCCGACCGCTGGGACGCCGCCGGGGGTAGGACGGGTTCGGCGCTGGGCTTCGACGCCTCGGTCCTCCGGTACGCGGTGGACCGGCAGGTGGAGCTGGAGGCCGCCGGAGGGCTCGGGCTGCTGGAGTTGACGGAGCCGACGGAGACGGCGGTGGCGGCGGCGTTCGCGCACACGGCCGTGTTGGCGGGCAAGCCGCACAACGCCGAGTCGCTGTCCGAGGCGGGCCGGTTCTTCGGACGCCTCGCGCACCTCATCGACGCCGTCGAGGACCTGGAGCCGGATCGGGCGACCGGGGCCTACAACCCTCTGCTCGCCACCGGCACGGACCCGGCCGAGGCCCGGCGGTACTGCGACGACGCGCTGCAGGGCCTGCG
The DNA here is from genome assembly GCF_003386555.1 of Thermomonospora umbrina. Classification (GTDB taxonomy): domain Bacteria; phylum Actinomycetota; class Actinomycetes; order Streptosporangiales; family Streptosporangiaceae; genus Thermomonospora; species Thermomonospora umbrina. The sequence goes on from NZ_QTTT01000001.1 coordinate 5,464,756, forward strand.
GCTGGCCCTCGACGACCTCGACCTTGAGGACCGTCGCCTGGTGAGGGCGCTGCTCGACCGCGAGATCCGGCGTTCGGTCGACCACGTGTTCGCCTCCTCTCCCGGAGGCCCGCCCCCGCAGGGCCCGTACCCCCACCAGCCGTACCCGCAGGGCGGGTACCCGCCGCACGCCCACGCCGGGGCCGGTGTTCCGGGCGCCCCCGGCGGCTGGGGTCCTGGTGGTGGCGGCGGCTGGGGCGGTGGCGGCAAGCCCGGCCGGCCGGCCCGTCCCGGGCTCCCGATCCCGTGCTTCACCGGCACCCTCGTCTGCTTCACGTGCGGGATCTACCAGCCCAAGTGGAGCAAGCACCACGGCAAGTCCTGCGGTGACCGCTGCTGGTGCACCCGGCACTGCGACGGATCCTGCGACGCCAACTGCGGCGAGTGCTGCCGCTGCTGTGAGTGCTGCGACTGCAGTTGCTGAACGCGCGGCACGCGGGGACGCCGATCCCCGGGGCCTGCACGTGGCACGGCGGGGCCGCAATATGGTAGGTGGCGCCCCTGTCCCCGTACGGAGACCGCCACGCCCACATCATGATCACTTTCTCCGCGCGGCTCGGCGTCACCGGCGCCCTCGCCGCGCTCCTGCTCGCCTTCGGCGTTCTCCTGGCCACACCCGCCGCCGCCCAGGGCCGGGGGTCGGCGACGGTTCCCGCCGGCGACCGCATCGTCCCGTCGGCCGCGCCCGGGGAGGCGTGGCCGGGCGCGGCGACCCCGGAGGCGCCCGTCGACGTCATCGCCACCAAGGGGCCCTCGGCCGAGAAGGACGGGTCCGGCGGCGGGGGGTTCGCCCGCTGGCTGATGATCGGCAGCGGGCTGTTGCTGGGCCTGGGCATCGGGTTCGTCCTCGTCTTCCTGCGCAAGGGGCCGTCCTCCCGTGACTAGCGGCGTGGCGCAGGTGACGCGCGCGGCGGCGATCGCCGCCGCGGTGGCCGCCGGGTCGCTGGCGGCGGCGCTGGTGCTCGGCGGCGCGGTGACCGAGGAGGTCGTCCCGGGCCTCACCGACGCGGGCGTGCTGACCCGCTGGGGGCTGCCGAGCGCCCGGATGGTGATGAACGTCGCGGCCACCCTCACGGTGGGGGCGCTGCTGGCGGCGACCGTCCTGCTGCCGCTGGACACCGCCGGGGGCAAGGGGCGGCTGTCCGCCGACGCCACCGGCTACCTGCGGGCCGCGTCCTGGCTGGCCGCGGCCTGGGCCGCCGCGGCGGCGGCCACGCTGGTCTTCACCGTCTCCGACGTGCTCGGCGAGCCGGTCGATCAGGTCGTCACCGGCAACCGGCTGTCCGGCTACGTGGGGGACCTGCCGCAGGGCACCGCGTTGATGCTGGTGATCCTCATGTCGGTGCTGGTGGCCCTGCTGGCGCGGACCACCGCCACCCCGGGCGGGGCGATGGGCCTGATGGCGCTGTCCGTGGTCGCGCTGCTGCCGCCGCCGCTGACCGGCCACTCCGCCTCGGCGGCCAACCACTCGGTGGCGGTGACCGGGCTGGCCATGCACGTGGCCGCCGCCGTGCTCTGGGTCGGCGGGCTGGTGATGCTGGGCCGGCACGCGCTGACCGGCGGCCGGCGGCTGGACGTGATGGCCGACCGGTTCAGCCGGATGGCGCTGTGGTGCTACGTCGCCGTCGGGGTCAGCGGCATCGCCAACGTGATCTCCCGGCTGCCCGACCCGGCCGAGCTGGTGACCAGTGAGTACGGGCGGCTGGCGCTGGCCAAGATGGTCGCGTTCGGGGCGCTGGGCTGGTTCGGCCTGTGGCACCGGAGCCGCACCCTGCCCGCCCTCGTGGACCGTCGGCCCGGCGCGTTCGCCCGGCTGGCCACCGTGGAGGTGGCGCTGATGGCCGCGGTGATGGGGCTGGCGGTGGCGCTGGCCCGGACCGCCCCGCCCGCGCCGACCACCGAGGAGGACGCCGCGCAGGTCCTGCTCGGCTTCCCGATCCCGCCGGAGATCACCCTGGCCCGGGTGGTCGGGCTGTGGAAGTTCGACTTCTTCTTCGCCGTCCTGGTGGCGGTGCTGGGCGGCCTGTACGCGGCGGGGCTGGTGCGGCTGCGGCGGCGGGGCGACCGCTGGCCGGTGGGCCGCACCGTGGCCTGGTTCGTCGGGCTGACGACGATCGTGCTGATCACCCAGTCCGGGCTGGCGCGGTACTCGCCGGTCCTGTTCAGCATGCACATGGTGCAGCACATGGCGCTGTCGATGCTGGCGCCGATCTTCCTCGTGCTGGGCGCGCCCGTGACGATGGCGCTGCGGGCGCTGCGGCCCGCCGCGATCCGCGGCGACCGGGGGCCCCGCGAATGGATCACCGTCCTGCTGCACAGCCCGGGGGCGAAGGTCCTCACGCATCCGGTGGTGGCCGCCGCGATCTTCGTGGTCAGCACGTTCGCGCTGTACTTCACCGGGCTGTTCGAGAGCGCGATGCGCAACCATCTCGGGCACATCGCGATGGAGATCCACTTCCTGGCGGCGGGCCTGCTGTTCTTCTGGGTGCTGATCGGGGTGGATCCCGCGCCCCGCAAGATCCCGCACGTGGCCAAGCTGCTGGTGCTGTTCGCGACGATGCCGTTCCACGCGTTCTTCGGCCTGGCGCTGATGAACCTCGGGCAGCCCCTCGCCGACGGCTGGTACCGGGCCGTGCATCCGGACTGGGCGGGCTCCATCCTCGCCGACCAGCACACCGGCGGCGGCATCGCCTGGGGCTTCGGGGAGGTGCCGACGTTCATCGTGCTGCTGGCCCTGGTGGGGCAGTGGTTCATGGACGACCAGCGCACGGCGCGCCGCAAGGACCGCGAGTCCGACCGGGCCGTCGCCCGCGACGAGGACGACGAACTGGCCGTCTACAACGCCCGCCTCGCCAAGATGGCCGAACGCACCGAACGGGCCGAACGCACCGAACGGGCCGAACGCACCGAACGGGCCGAGCGCACCGAACGGGCCGAGCGCGCGGAGAACGCGGGCGAGGAGAGCCGGTAGCCGGATCCCCCGCGAGGGGGAGGCGGACCGTGCCCTCGGGGGAACCGCGGCGCACGGCGCACTGACAGGATCGAACCATGCTCTGGCGCCTGCTTCTCGAACGGATCACCTGGCAGCGGTGGGCCTACCTCGTCATGGGCGGCGCCCTGCTCATGCCGTACTGGTTCCTCAGCTCGGTGGTGGTCCCGCTGCTGCCGATGCCGGGCAGCGGTCTGGCCGAGCAGGCGTTGGCCGTGGGGCTGGCGTTCGGGCTGGCCGCGGTGGGCACCTGGGTGACCGGGCTCGTGCCCGCGGTGCGGGTGCTGGAGGGGGCGGCGATCCGCGAGCTGGTCGGCGGCCGGCTCGGCGACCGGCCGGTGGAGCCGTCCGGGGACTGGCGGACCCGGCAGCGCACCGCCGTCTGGCACTTCCTGCACCTGCACGTCGGGGTGGTGATCAGCGCGATCAGCCTGGCCACCCCGCCGATGGTGATCGCGCTGCTGCTCCTGCCGTTCCTCGACGCGCAGGCCCCGGTCGGCGTCCTGGTCGAGTACCGCGAGGGCCTCACCGGGGCGCTGGCGCCGGTGGCGGGGCTGCTGCTGGCGGCGGCGGTGCTGGGGCTGATCGCGGCGGCGGGCGAGCTGATGGCCCGGCTCGCCCCGATGTTCCTGGGCCCGTCGCACGCCGAGCGGCTGGCCGACGCCGAACGCCGCGCCACCCGGTTGGCCGAGCGCAACCGGCTGGCCAGGGAGCTGCACGACTCGGTCGGTCACGCGCTGAGCGTCGTCACCCTGCAGGCCGCCGCGGCGGGCCGCGTCCTCGACAGCGACCCGGCCTTCGCCCGGGAGGCGCTGAACGCCATCGAGGAGTCGGCCCGCAGCGCCCTGGAGGATCTCGACCACGTGCTGGGCCTGCTGCGCGAGGAGTCCTCGGCCAAGGCCCCGCAGGCCACGCTGGCCCAGCTCGACGGGCTGCTGAACAAGACCCGGCTGGCGGGCGTGGCGCTGGACGCGGAGATCGGCGACGGCCTCGATCAGGTGCCCGCCGTGGTGTCCCGCGAGGCGTACCGGATCGTCCAGGAGGGCCTGACCAACACGCTGCGCCATGCGGGCAAGGTGCCCGTGCACCTGCGGATCGAGGTCCGCGCCGAACAACTGGAGGTGGAGATGAGCAACCCCCTGAGCGAGGCGTCGGCGGAGCGCGCCGTACGGCGGCGGGGCGGCGGGAGCGGTCTGAACGGCATCGGCGAGCGGGTCACCGTGCTGCGCGGGTGGATGCGGGCGGGCGCGGAGGGGGACGCCTGGCGGCTCCGCGTCTCGTTGCCGCTACGGTCTGGGGGGTGAGCGACGAGATGACCATCGACGTGCTGCTGGTCGACGACGAACGGCTGATCCGGGCGGGCCTGCGGGCGATCATCGACGCCGAGCCCGACCTGCGGGTGGTCGGGGAGGCGTCCGACGGGTCCGAGGTGCCCGGCGAGGTGGCGCGGCTGCGTCCCGACGTGATCCTCATGGACGTGCGGATGCCCAAGCTGGACGGCATCCAGGCGACCCGGCGCATCCTGGCGGGCGCCGTCGACCCGCCCAAGGTCGTCGTGGTCACCACCTTCGAGAACGACGAGTACGTCTACGACGCGCTCCGCGCCGGGGCCAGCGGCTTCCTGCTCAAGCGCGCCCGCCCGGAGGAGATCCTCCAGGCGGTGCGGATGGTCGCGCACGGCGAGACGCTGCTGTTCCCCGCCGCCATCAGGGAGCTGGCCGCCGCGCACGGACGCTCCGGCGGGGGGTCGCCGGCGGCGTGGCACGACCGGCTCACCGAGCGGGAGGCCGACGTGCTGAAACTGATGGCCAAGGGGCGTTCCAACGCCGAGATCGCCCAGGAGCTGTTCGTCAGCCCGCAGACGGTCAAGACCCACGTGGGCAACGTCCTCGCCAAGCTCCAGGCCCGCGACCGCACCCAGGCGGTCATCTTCGCGTACGAGACGGGGTTCATCGCCCCGGGCTGACCGGCCGGTGCCCGGTTGCGCCGTCGGCGTAGGCGGGTTGGACGGGCGGGTCCGCCGGGGAGGTTGGTCGTATGCGTGATTTCCGATTCGGTTTCAACTTCCGTGACATCCCCTCGCGGGCGGCCCTCGTCGACCGTTGCCGCCTGGCCGAGCATTTCGGCTACGACGTGGCGCTGGTCCCCGACCATCTGGGCGGCCCCGCCCCGTTCACGATGATGGTGGCCGCCGCCGAGGCCACCGAACGAATGCGGGTGGGCACCCTGGTCCTCAACGTCCCCTTCTGGAACCCGCACCTGCTGGCCCGGGAGGTGTCCACCGCCGACGTGCTCACCGACGGCAGGGTCGAGCTCGGCCTCGGCGCGGGGCACATGAAGTGGGAGTTCGACGCCGCCGGGATCGAATGGCGGCCGTTCGGGCCGCGCGCCCAGATGCTGGAGGAGACCATCCAGGAGCTGGGGCGGCTGTTCGCGGGCCCCGAGTACCCGGAACGCACGGCCATCCGTGCGGCCGGCGGGCTGACGGAGCTGAAGCCGGTGCAGCGCCGGGGCTTCGACGGGTCGGGCCCGCCGCTGGTGGTCGGCGGCACGGGCGACCGCGTGCTGCGGGTCGCGGCCCGGTACGCCGACACCGTCGCCTACGGGGGTGTCTACCAGATCAAGGGAGAGCCGCCGGGCACGTTCCGCCTCGGCAACGCCGACGAGGCGGAGGAGCGGGTGCGGTTCGTCGGCGGCCTCATGGGGGAGCGGGCCGACGAGGTCGAGTCCAGCGTCCTCATCCAACTCGTGGCGGTGACCGGCGACCGCCGCGCGGAGGCCGCGAGGCTCGCCGCCGGGCCGTTGGCCTTCCTGACCGCGGAGGAGATTCTGGAGACCCCGTTCGTGCTGCTCGGCACGCACGCGCAGATCGCCGAGCAGTTGGTGGAACGACGCGAGCGCTTCGGGTACTCCTACATCACCGTGCACGGCGTCTCCATGGAGGCGCTGGGCCCGGTGATCGAACTCCTGCGCTGAACGCCGGTCCGCCTCCGGGGAGCCGGCCGAAGATGAACGGCGGTCTTTGCTTCGGTCGCCAATCGGAGTCGATGAGCAGGCCCTACCATCGGTGGAAAGGACTTGTGAGAGGCGCTCATGGCGGATCTTCTCCAGCTCGTCGGCTTCGTCGTCGTGTTCCTGGTCGTCGGCTTCGTTTTCGTCACCGTCTTCATTTTCGGCGGGTTGCCGATCTTCGACGCCTTCATGCGAGGCATCGGGACCTTGATCCTGAAAATGCTCGGCTCGTCCCGGCCTGCTTCGAGCTATACGGCAGAGGAGTACTTCGGCAAGGACCGCCAGGCACGCAAGAAGGCACGCAAGCGAAGCAGCGACACCTAGCGCCGCGGCTCAGCCGGTGACCGGCGCTCTCCAGGCGGCCCGCCATGTCTGCGGGCCCACCACGCCGTCGAAGCCCTTCCTCCACCACGGCGTCTAGGGCCCCGGCCTGATACGCGCACCAGGTGAGGAACATGTCGCACCCGGGCGCATAGGCGAACGCGCTCCCGGCCTTGAACCTCTTGGCGTACCAGTCGCCGAACATGCTCCACCCTCCCCGCCCCTCGTAACCGAGCTGGCCGCGCGCGGCGTTGAGCATGGCGTTCGTCATCGGGGCCGCCCTCCAGGTCGTTCACGGCGCTCCCCGGGACTGCGACAGGTCGTCTTGCGGGCCGTCCTCGAGAACGGGAACGGCCCCGCTTCGCGGGGCCGTGGGGATCGGTTCGGGCTGGTCGGTATCGACGTCGTCCATCAGGTCATCGGCCATCGCTGGGCGGAACCTCCTTGGAACCGGGCGGGGGGAAAGGGGGCCGGTGGAAGCGGAATCGTCGTCGGCCGGCCGGCGGGCCCGGGGCGGAAGGTAATGCCGCACGAGTGCGCCGAGGATGATCGTCAGCAGACCGGTCAGCAGCGAGATCGGTTGTCGGTCTGGTCAGGCGTCATGACCGGCCCCGTCCGCGTCGTGGGCGGCCCACAGCGCCCCGGCCGGCATCGGCCCCAAGACCCAGCTCGAACGACGACAGGGCCGCCATGGCGACGTACGCCCCGGCCCCCACCAGCAGCTCCCACCGACGCAGGCGACCGAACGCGCGGGCCATCAGGCCGACGAGCCCGTCCAGTAGGAACAGGGTCAGCGCGGCGTACAGCACCGGCGCGGGTGAGTTCGGTGTCGGCGCTCAGCACGACCGCGCCCGCGCCGACCGCCAGAGCAAGCGCCATCAGGCGCAGCGAACTGCGGGAGATCAGTTTCTCTGTGGATGGGAACGGGTTCATGCTCAGATGCGGGCGACGACATGAGCGGTGAGGAGCCCGAACGCCCTGAGCGGCGCCGGTGTTCTGGTAGGTCTTCAGCCTGAACCGCAGCCCGGCGTCAAGGCGGCCCTCGAAGCTCACATCAGGATGCGCAGCCGCGCATGCGGCGCGAAGCCTCGGGTGGCAGCGGGCCGCAGATGCCTCCGGCGGACCCGACTCTTGAGGGCGTTCCGGGAAATGCCGTACCGTTCATGGATCTCCCACCAGGTGAGCACCCGGCGGCGAGCGTTCACGTTCGGGCAGCGGGCCGTCATCCGGCCGGCGCCGCGCGGTTCGGGGGCTCACTGGCGCTGGGCCGGGGCATGGGGCGCTCTTTCGCCGGGTGCTCCTACCTGGCCGATCGTACGAACTCCGCTAGTCGCGAGACGCCCCGTCCGGCCAGATGACACGTACCGTTAGCCCGGACCGGCGAGCGGCTGCGACGACGTCGGCGGTGCCTCCGAAGCCTCGGGCGGGTTGCCCGTCCCACACCGCCCAGACTTCATCGGCTTGTCTGATCATGAACTCGCTAGCGGCCATGTGCGCTTCGCTGGTCGATGCGGTGAAGGCCAGACGATGGACGTTACGCGCAGCGGCCAGGAGCCGGTCATACGCCGCATGGTGCTCCTCCGGGAGGCCGGCACGGTACTCGGCGGCGGGGACGACGGCGATCAAGGTGCCACCGTGGTCGAGGATCGCTTGAGCGAACAGGGCATCCGCGCCGTCGGCCAGACATGAAATTCCGGTCGCGGGCTCAGTCGGCTTGCCGAGCGCATCTCGCAGCGCCCCGGCGATGAGGGCCTCGGTCTCGGCCGGAAGGAGGCGGTGACCAGTGATCGCGATACGCACGAAACTCCTTATTTCAGGGCTGCTTTGAGCCGGTCGTCGAAGCCCACGCCAGATCATTCCAGGCGGGGTCGTCCTCGGCACACCCGCCGGTGTGACGGCGGTGTCAGGGGGTCACTCCTCCTACCTGTAACCAGGCCTTACGCGCCGTTTACCCACAGTTCGTTACAAAGGTGAATGCCAGAGGAGAACGGACCGATCGGGGGATCATGGACGCGGTCACTCTGTCAGAGCTGCGCAAGCCGCGCGCCTTCCCGGCGGTGTCGGTGATGGTTCCCGCCCACCGGCGCACGCCCACGAGCCTGCGGGACCCCGCGGGTCGGCGGACCCTGTTGACCGAGGTGCGCCGCCGGCTGGACGCCGACACCCGGGTTCCGCCCGGTGCGGCGGAGGAGGTGGTGCAAGGTCTGCAGGGGGCCTTGGCGGAGGTCGACTTCGGTCGGGCCAGGGACGGGCTCGTCCTCTTCGCGGCGCCCGGCGAGCACCACGCGTTCCTGCTCGACCAGCCCGTCGAGGAGCGCATCGTCGTGGACCACGCGTTCGCGACCCGCGACCTGGTCGCCGCCCACACCCGGGCGACCCGCTACTGGCTGGTGGTGCTGTCGGACACGGTCCGGCTGTGGGACGGCCGTTCGGACTCGTTGACCGAGGTCGACGCCGGGGGCTTCCCGATCGTCGGCCCCCGATCGGGCACGGGCGGCCCCTTCGACGCGGAACGTCGCCGCCGGTTCCACCGCGAGGTCGCCGCCGCGCTCGGTCTGGTGAACGGTCGCGACCCGCGCCCCGTCATCGTGGCGGGTGTCACCCGCGACCAGGCGTTCTTCGAGGAGGCGGCCCGGGGGACGATCGTCCTGGCGGGCCGGATCGACGGCGACCACGACGGCGCCGGGTCCGCCGAGCTGGCCGAGCTGGCCCGGCCCGTGCTGGCCGCCTACGAGGACCTGCGCGAGGTCGCCGTCCTCAGCGAGCTGGAGGCGGCGCGCGGCCTGCGCCGGTACGCCGCCGGGCTGGCGGAGGTCGTGCGGCCGGCGGAGGAGGGCCGCGGCGCCCATCTGGTGGTCGAACGCGGCTATTACGCCCCGGCGGTCCGGTCGGCCGACGGCGCCCTGGTGCCGGTGGACGGCCTGCCCGGCGAGATCAGGGGCACGGAGGTCGTCGAGGACGCGGTCGACGCCGTCATCGACACCGTGCTGGAGTACGGCGGCGAGGTCACCTTCGTCTCCGACGGCTTCCTCATCGACCACGCCGGCATCGCCCTGGTGGTGCGCTACTGACCCTCTCCCACCGCCCCGTTCGCGGCGGGGAGGCGTCCGACGCCTCCCCGCCGTGACTCATCCCTGGTTGAGCCAGCGGACGGCCGCGTCGCCGAGGATCGAACGGACCGCCAGGATCGCCGCCCCCAGCGTGAGCAGCGGCGCGACCACCCAGCGCTCCACCTTGCCGTCCGTACGCGGAACGATCGGAATGATCAGACGCCACTTCGACGGCCACAGCACCGGACACCCGCGCGGTGTCAGGCAGTCCCCGGCGATGTGCGCCAGGCAGCCCAGCGTCACGGCGTACCCGGCGAAGGTCATGTCCAGGTCCCGCATGAGCCACACCGCCAGCGCGGCCACCGCGCAGTCGGCCACCGACGACCACACCTCGTGCTTCTCGAAGTCCAGGCCGATGCCGCGCAGCCCGAACCCCACGGTGATCCACAGTGCCGCCCACCAGCCGTACACGAAGTGGGTGGCCAGCAGGTCCATGACGAGGCCGACGACCAGCGCGAACGCGATCGAGTGGGTGGCCTGCCGGTGACCGCCGGAGGCCTTGCCGACCCACTTGCAGAACTTCTTGGTGACCGGTCCGATGGTGTTGGCGATCCGGCCGTTGTGGTGGTCGATGTCCGGCAGCAGCGCCGCGCCCGCGCACACCACCGCGCCCGCCGCCACCTGCTGGGGCGACAGCGAGATCGCGAAGTCGCCGAGCCACCGCTCCTGGGAGAGCAGGGGGACGGCCGCCAGCCACACCACCGCGCCGCTGAGGGCGTGGGTCCGCCCCATCATGGGAGGTTCACCCTAATGATCCGCACGGCCGGACTGTAACCGGCGCGGACCCCGTACCGACGGCGGCGCGCCGGATCCGGCCATGTCGGGCATGTGCCCGCGTCGGGCGGCCGGATCCCTCGGCGCGGGACGCGGCAGGAGCCCTGCCCGGAAGCGCCGCCGACAGCCAGCAGGTGCGGCGGGGACGTCGGCCTACCCCCGGACGGGGACGAACCGCCAGGCGGCGGAGCGCTCGCCGGGTTCGTACGGCGCGTCCAGGCGCTTGGCCAGCACTCCGGGGAGGTGCTGACGGGCGGCGGTCTCGCGGACGGCGGCGCCGTCGCCGGGGAACCACGGCGCGGTCTGCCAGCGGGCGCCGCCCAGCTCCAGCCCGTCGAGTCCGCGCCGTCGTTCCCGATAGGGCTCGTCGAGCAGCGGATGTCCGTCCAGGTGCAGCAGGTCGAAGATCATGTAGAGCTCGCGGCCCTCCAGTTCGATGATCTCGCCGTCCAGCAGCGCCGGTCGCGCCCCCAGCGTCCCGCCGAGCGCCGCGCCCAGGCCGGCGGGTCCGGCGACGGCCTCCCCGTGCCCGTCGGTGAAGCGGGTCTGGCCGCCCTCGACGTAGGCCAGCCGCCGTGCGCCGCCCCAGGCGAACTCGAAGCCGTACGCGTCCTGGTCGCGGGGGAGTCGCGCACGCCGCTCGGCGAGCATGGGACGCAGCCGCGCGGGCAGCGGCTCGTAGTCGGGGTCGGCGGGCGGGTCCATCCGGTGGATCATCCAGTTGCGGCCACCGGTCTGGAACAGCACGTACCGGCCGGACACCCGGGAGCCGTGCAGCACGATCTTGACCTCGCGGTCGTTCCACGTCTCGGTCTCGTAGGCGCCGCGATCCCAGATCGTCATGGACCCCGCGCCGTACTCGCCCCCCGGGATCTCGCCCGAGAACGTCGCGTACTCCAGCGGGTGGTCCTCGGTGTGCACCGCGAGGCGGTTGGTCTTCGGGTCCGGCGGCACGCCCTTGGGCAGGGCCCACGAGACCAGCACGCCGTCGCGCTCCAGCCGCAGGTCCCAGTGCAGTCGCCGGGCGTGGTGCTCCTGGATCACGAACGTGTCGTCGTCGCCGTGCGGGGTGGGCCCCTCGGCGGGCATGGGCTCGGGCGTCCTGCCCGCGTCCCGCTTCTTCCGGTAGTCCTCGAGGCCGCCGCTCGGTCGTTCGCTTCGTGCCGCCATGCGTCGGTACGTACCCGGCCCGGCGGTCCCGGCGACGGCCTGGACAGACCTGGCGGGCCCAGGTACCTTGTGACGCATGGAACCGGGTGACGCATCCAACCTCCTGACGCAGATGCGCCGGGGCGCGCTGCCGTACTGCGTGCTGGCGCTGCTGCGCGACCGGGAGCGGTACGGCGTCGAGATCGTCCGCCTGCTGGCCGAGGTCGACGGGCTGGTCACCAGCGAGGGCACCATCTACCCGCTGCTGTCGCGGCTGCGCCGGCAGGGGCTGGTCGAGACGACCTGGCGCGAGTCGGCCTCCGGTCCGCCGCGCCGCTACTACACGCTCACCGATGGGGGTGAGCGGGCCCTGGACACCTTCGCGGCCGAGTGGACGCGGTTTCGTGACGGGGTCGAGCACTTTGTCGGAAGGGAAGCCGGGACGTGATGACCGTGACCGACGCACTGATCGACGACTACCTCGACCGGCTCGCCCGGGCGGCGGCCGGTCTGCCGGGCTCCCGCCGGGCCGAGCTGACGGCCGAGATCAGGGAGCACATCGAGGTGGCCCTCGCCGAGGGGCCTGACCGGGACGAGGCCGCCGTCCGCACCCTCCTCGACCGCCTCGGCGACCCCGAGGACATCGCCCGCGAGGCCGGCGCCCCCGCCCCGGCCCTCGGTGGCCCTCCCGCACGGCGCTCCGTCCCGGCGTTCGAGCTGGTGACGGTTCTGCTCCTGCTGCTCGGCGGCATCGTGCTGCCCGTGCTCGGCTGGGTCGTCGGGGTGGTCCTGCTGTGGGCCTCCGCCCGGTGGAGCGTCCGCGACAAGCTCCTCGGCACCCTGGTGTTCCCCGGCGGACTCGCGGTCGCGGCCTGGTGGCTCTTCTTCGCCTCGGGCTCGTCCACGACCTGCGACCCGACCGGCGTCTGCGAGACGAGCGGGACGTCGGTGGAGGTGTCGGGGGCGATCGTCCTGGTCGGCGTGGTGGGATCGCTGGCCGTCTGCGCCCACCTGATCCGCCGGGCCCGGGCGTAGGGCGGGCCCGGGGTCAGGGCAGGAAGACGCCGTACTCGGCGAGATCGGTGGTCAGCGCCGGCGGCAGGGACGCCAGCGTGGACAGCTCCTCGGCGGACAGGAAACCGCCGGTCTCGTCGCGGACGGCCACGATGCGGCGGGCCATCTCCTCGGTGATGCCGGGGAGCATGACCAGCACCCCGGCGGGGGCGTGGTTGACGTCGATCAGCCCGCCGTCGTCATAGCGGCGCGGCAGGTCCGGGCGGCCGATCCGCAGCTCCTTGGCCATCGCCGGGTCGGCCGCCGCCAGCTCCCGCGCCTTGACCCGCAGCAGCCGCTGCCGCCGGACCATCCCGATGGCGGCCGTGTTGCCCGCCATGCCGCCGGTGCCCTCCGGGTCGAACACCCGGCGGCGCACCAGGAACGCGTGGAAGCAGCCCACCACCGCCTGGATCAGCAGACACGCGCCGTAGATCCGCTCGGCGTCCGGATCGGCGTCGATCGAGGGCAGCAGCACCAGCTCCAGCGTGAACAGCCCCAGATAGATCACCGAGGCGATCATCAGATGGCCCGTCCGTCGCCAGACGGCCGCCCCGGCGAACACGAACGGGGTGGCCCAGCCCAGCGTCAGGAACGGCAGGGCGGCCCACGTCACGCTCGCCGCGGCGCGTCCCGCGGGCATGCTGTCGGACGGGACCCGGGGCCCGTACGGCGCTGGAGGGGTCATCCGTCGCGGCTCCCGTGCCGAGAGAGGTGATCGTTGGCGCTGTGACTCCTACCCGCCCCGGGGGTCAGGGAAGAGTGAGGATTTCGTGACCGTCCTCGGTCACCACGATGGTGTGCTCGAACTGCGCCGTGCGCAGCCGGTCCTTGGTCACCACCGTCCAGCCGTCCTGCCAGATCTCGTAGTCGATCGTGCCCAGCGTGAGCATCGGCTCGATCGTGAACGTCATGCCCGGCTGCATCATCGTGGTCGCGTTCGGGTCGTCGTAGTGCGGGATGATCAGGCCGGAGTGGAACGTGGTGCCGATGCCGTGCCCGGTGAAGTCGCGCACCACCCCGTAGCCGAACCGGCGCGCGTACGCCTCGATGACCCGCCCGATCACGTTGACCGCCCGCCCCGGGGCGACCGCGCGGATGCCGCGCATCATCGCCTCGCGGGTGCGCTCGACCAGCAGCCGCGACTCCTCGGCCACCTCGCCGACCAGGTACGTGGCGTCCGTGTCGCCGTGCACTCCGTCGATGTACGCGGTGATGTCGATGTTGATGATGTCGCCCTCGTTCACCACCGTGTCGTCGGGGATCCCGTGGCAGATGACCTCGTTGATCGAGGTGCACAGGGACTTGGGGAAGCCCCGGTAGCCCAGCGTGGACGGGTAGGCCCCGTGGTCGAGCAGGAACTCGTGCCCGATCCTGTCCAACTCGTCGGTGGTGACGCCGGGCCGGATGCTCCGCCCGACCTCCTCCAGCGCCTGCGCGGCGATCCTCCCCGCGACCCGCATCCGCTCGATCATCTCGGGCGACTTGACGTCGGGCTCACCGGTGCGGGGGCGTTTCTTGCCGACGTACTCCGGGCGGACGATGTGCGCGGGCACCTTGCGCAGGGGGGAGACGCGGCCTGGCCGGAGTTGGGTCGTCATGCCATGGGAGTGTAGTTGCCGCCGTGCGGGCACGACTCTGGACACAGTGGCGAGACCGGGAGGTACGGGTTGAAGAACTCCGACGACGACTGGTGGTTCTGCCTCAAGCACATGCGCGTCGAGCACGGCCCCGGCTGCGCCGACAAGGACCGGATGGGCCCCTACCGGACCGAGGCCGAGGCCGCCGGCGCCCTCGAGCTGGCCCGTCGCCGCAACGAGGCGTGGAACGCGCAGGACGGGGAGTGAGTCAGCCGACGACCGCGTAGGCGCGGACCGGGAAGGTGCCCATCCCCGCGATGGGCGGTGGCACGGCGGTGAACCGGAACCCGTCCGCCGGCAGCCGGTCCAGGCCCCGCAGGTGCTCCACGATCGGGATGCCCGCCGCCAGCAGCCCGGTGTGCGCCGGCCGGGCCCTGTCGGCCATGTCGTCGATGTTGACGGAGTCGATGCCCGCCAGCGCGGCCCCTCCGGCGATCAGCGCCTCGACGGCCGACGCGGTGACGTACGGGTGCTCGGGCGCCCCGTACTCCTCGGTGCCGAAGCGCCGGTCCCAGCCGGTGGCGATCAGCACCGCGCGCCCCGCCAGGTCGAGCCCGGCCAGGTCGTCGGCGTCCAGGCCCCGACGGCCCGGCGCGGGGCCCACCACCAGCCCCGGCAGGTCGGCGATCCGCTCCAGCGGGACGGCGCTGAGGTCGACGCCGTCCTCGTACCAGTGGAACGGGGTGTCCAGGTACGTGCCGGTGTTGGAGATCATGGTGATCTCCCCGATCTGGAACGCGGCGTGGGGCCCGAACCGCTCGGCCGTCTCCACCCGGGTGACGTGGTCGGAGATGCGCGGCCCCGGCAGGCCCGGATAGGTGGTCATGCCGGCGGTGATGCGGTGGCTGAGTTCGACGAGCGTCATGTCGATCAGTGTGCCGCCCGCCCCGGCGGGACCCTCAGTCGGGTACCGGTCCGCTCACCTTGTCGAGGATGCGGGCGAGCCGGTCGCGCAGCCCGCGACGGCGGTCCAGGGGCGCGGCGGCCGCGGCGCTGACCAGGTGCTGGGCCCCGTCGAAGGACAGCAGGGCGTCCCGGGCCGGCACCGTCAGCGCCTCGTGGGCCAGACCGGTCAGCTCCTTGTCGCCGCCGTCGAGCGCCAGGATCGTCACCCCGGTGCGGCGGGCGTCGTCGACCCGTTCCAGCAGCGGTACGGGCGCGTCCTCCTCGGCGACCACGAACAGCGCCTCGCCGCGCCGCGCGGCCTCCAGCCGTTCGAGGCCCACCTTCAGATGGGGCGGGGCGTCCGGCGGAGGGGACCAGCGCACCAGCGTGGGGGCCAGCGTCGGGAGGTCGTGCAGGCGGCTCTCGTCGTCGAGGTGCGCGGCCATGTGCCAGGGGTCCTCACCGGGGGTGCCGACGAGCAATAGCCCGCCGGGGTCCCGGGCCGACAGCCGCAGGGCGCGCGCGAACTCCCCGGTGCGTTCCAGCCAGCCGGTGGCCGACAGGACCTCCCGCAGCATCGCGACCTGGTCGGAGTCCACCGCACCATCGTGCCGCAGACCGGCCGCCGCGCGGGCCCGAACCGTCCGAACCGCCGGAGCCGCCGGCGCGCCGCCGCCGGTGTCTTGCGATGATCAGGGCATGACTGAGCAGAAGACGCCGTACGACCTCCCCGACGTCAGCGGTCTGTCCCTGGGCATCCTGGGCGGCACGGGCGATCAGGGCAAGGGCCTGGCCCGCCGGTTCGGCATGGCCGGACACCGGGTCACCATCGGCTCCCGCAGCGCCGAGCGCGCGGAGCAGGCCGCCGCCGAGCTGGGCCCGTCGGTGTGCGGGGCGGACAACGCCGTGGCCGCCGGCGAGCCCGACGTGGTGATCGTCGCCGTCCCCTGGGACGGGCACCGGGCCACGCTGGAGTCGCTGCGCGCCGAACTGGCGGGCAAGATCGTCGTGGACTGCGTGAACCCGTTGGGCTTCGACAAGCAGGGCGCGTACCCGCTCACGGTGGAGGAGGGGAGCGCGGCCCAGCAGGCGGCCGCGGTGCTGCCGGACAGCCGCGTCGTCGGCGCGTTCCACCACGTGTCCGCCAAGCTCCTGCTGAACCCCGAGATCGACGCGATGGAGCTGGACGTGCTGGTGCTCGGCGACGACCGCGAGGCCACCGACATCGTGCGGGCCCTGGCCGAACGGATCGGCGGGATGCGCGGGATCTACGCCGGCCGGCTGCGCAACGCCCACCAGGTGGAGGCGTTCACCGCCAACCTGATCTCGATCAACCGCCGGTACAAGGCGCACGCGGGACTGCGCGTCACGGACGTGTGACCGGACCTCCCCGAGAGGGGGCGCAAGATCCGCGTAGCATGGCGCAGCGTGACCGACGAGGAGCCGACGCGCAAGCCGAGGGTGCTGCTGCCCTCGTCCGAGGTGGGCCCGCTGCGCGCCGTGCTGTACCGGCTCGGCGTCGCGTTCGGGTTGCTGCTGGCGGTCGTGGCGGCCGTCTACGCCGATCGCGGCGGCTACAAGGACATCGACGGCTCGGTGGACCTGCTGGACGCCTTCTACTACTCCACCGTCACCATGTCGACGACCGGGTACGGGGACATCACCCCGGTCGGCGACGGGGCGCGGCTGGTCAACACCCTGTTCATCACGCCGGCGCGGGTGCTGTTCCTCATCGTCCTGGTCGGCACCACGCTGGAGGTGCTGGCCGAGCGCACCCGCACGGACTGGCGGCTGGCCCGCTGGAGGGAACGCGTGCGCAACCACATCGTGGTGGCCGGCTACGGCACCAAGGGCCGCAGCGCCATCAAGACCCTGCTGAACACCGGCGTGCGGCCGGAGTCGATCGTCGTGGTCGACCCCGATCCCCGCGTGGTCGCCGAGGCGGCCGAGGCGGGGCTGGCCGGGGTGGTCGGGGACGCGACCCGCAGCGCGGTGCTCAAGCGCGCGGGCGTCGACCGCTGCCGGGAGGTCGTGGTGGCCGCCCAGCGCGACGACACGGCGGTGCTGGTCACGCTGACGGCGCGCCAGCTCAACCCGACGGCGCGCATCCAGGCCGCGGTCCGCGAGGCGGAGAACGCCCCGCTGCTGCGGCAGAGCGGCGCGGACGGCGTCGTCACCTCGTCGGAGGCGGCCGGGCGGCTGCTGGGGATGTCCACCAGCCAGCCCAACGTGAGCGCCGTCCTGGAGGATCTGCTCGACCGGGGCTCCGGCCTCGACCTGCTGGAACGGGACGTCGCCGACGACGAGATCGGCGGCTCCATCACCGAGGTGGCCGAACCCGCCGTCGCCCTGGTGCGCGACGGCGGGATCCTGCCCTACAGCGATCCGGCGTGCGTCCGGCTGAAGGCGGGGGATCGGCTCATCGTCGTCCGGATCGGCCCGAGCCGATGACCCTCGTCTCCCCGGGCGGTCACCGGTAGGAGTGCTCGGGCGCCGGGAACACGCCCCCGGCGACCTCCTCCGCGAACGTCCGGGCGGCGTCGCCGAGCACCGTGCCCACGTCGGCGTACCTCTTGACGAACTTCGCGGTGCGCGGCGTCAGCCCGGCCATGTCCTGCCAGACCAGCACCTGGGCGTCGCAGGCGTCGCCCGCGCCGATGCCGATCGTCGGGATGGACAGCGAGGCGGTCACCCGCTCGGCCAGCTCGCTCGGGACGCACTCCAGCACGACGGCGAACGCCCCGGCGGCCTCCAGGGCCTTGGCGTCGGCCATCAGCTCCTCGCCGTCCTCGCCGCGGCCCTGCACCCGGTAGCCGCCGAACGCGTTCACCGACTGCGGGGTCAGGCCGAGGTGGCCCATGACGGGGATGCCCGAGGCGACCATGGCCTCGGCCTGCGGCAGCACCCGACGGCCGCCCTCCAGCTTGACGGCGTGGGCCCCGGTCTCCTTCAGGAACCGGACGGCGGTGTTGAGGCCCTCGGCCACGCCGGCCTGGTAGGAGCCGAACGGCAGGTCGGCCACCACCATCGCGCGCTTGGAGCCGCGCACGACGGCGGCGGTCAGCGGGATCAGGTCGTCGACGGTCACCGGGATGGTGGAGTCGTAGCCGTAGACCACCATCGCCGCGGAGTCGCCGACCAGCAGGACGGGGATGCCGGCCTCGTCGAACACGCGGGCGGTCATGGCGTCGTACGCGGTGAGCATCGGCCAGCGTTCACCGCGCGCCTTGGCGGCGGCGATGTCGCGCACGGTCACGCGTCGGCCGGCCTGGCCCCCGTAGAGGGCGGGGGAGGGGTGCGAGGGATGGGAGACGGCAGAAGACATGCGAACAACCTCCGGTCTCGAGGCGCCACTGTGGCGTACCCGGACAGAACCGATGATCCCACGGACAAAACGGATTCGGTACCCCGGAACTTTCCCTCCAGAATAACGAAACGATACGGTTGCGTATCGTAGATGCGCGGTCTACGATCTCCCGTGTTACGCAACGCCGTCGTATCGATAGATCATTCCCACGGGTCAAGGGAGAGAAGTGGAAGCGCACGAGTCCACCGGGCAGACGGGTCACCCCCGCCGCTGGGCGATCCTGGGCGTGCTGGTCTTCAGCCTGCTGGTGGTCGTCCTCGACAACACCATCCTGAACGTCGCGCTGCGCACCATCGCCGACCCCGACCAGGGCCTGGGCGCGACGCAGAGCGAGCTGGAGTGGTCGATCAACTCCTACACGCTCGTCTTCGCGGGGCTGCTGTTCACCTTCGGCGTGCTCGGCGACCGGCTCGGCCGCAAGCGCACGCTGGTCCTCGGCATGATGATCTTCGGCCTGGGCTCGCTGGCCTCCGCCTACGCGCAGTCCCCGGGGCAGTTGATCGGGGCGCGGGCGCTGATGGGGCTGGGCGGCGCGGCCATCATGCCGCAGACCCTGTCCATCATCACCCATGTGTTCGACCCCCGGGAGCGGGCCCGCGCCATCGGGATCTGGTCCGGCTCCGTCGGCCTGGCGGTGGCCATCGGCCCGGTCACCGGCGGCCTGCTGCTCGACCACTTCTGGTGGGGCTCGGTCTTCCTGATCAACGTGCCGATCGTGGTCGGGGCCGTGATCGCGATGATCGTCCTCGTCCCCGAGTCCCGCAACCCGAGGCCCGGCCGGCTGGACCCGTTCGGCGTGCTGCTGTCCATCGTCGGCCTCGTGGTGCTCTCGTACGGGATCATCGAGGGCGGCGAGCGCGGCTCCTGGCTGGAGCCGGCGGTGCTCGGGCCCATCGTCGCGGGCGCGGCGGTGATCGCGGCGTTCGTGTGGCACGAGGCCCGCACCGAGCACCCCGCCTTCGACGTGCGGCTGTTCCGCGACCCCCGGTTGTCGGTGGCGGTCGGCTCCATCGCCTTCTGCTTCTTCGCCACCGCCGGGGTGTTCTTCTTCGGCTCGTTCTACCTGCAGTCCGTGCGGAACCTGAGCCCGCTGGAGGCCGGCGCGATGATGCTGCCGTTCGCGGTGGCCCAGCTCGCCGTCTCGCCGCGCAGCGCGGCCCTCGTCGGCCGGTTCGGGGCGCGGGCGGTGTGCGCGACGGGCATGCTGCTGGTGACGCTGTCGCTGGCGGGCTACCAGCTCTGCGACGCGGACAGCCCGCTGTGGATCTTCGGCGCGATCGCCTTCGTGATGGGCGCGGGCATGGCCGGCGTCATGCCCCCCGCCACCGAGTCGATCATGTCCGCGGTGCCCCGGGAGAAGGCCGGCGCCGGATCGGCGATCAACAACACCGCCCGCCAGGTCGCGGTCGCGATGGGCGTGGCCGTGCTCGGCTCCGTGGTGGCCTCGATCTACCGGGGCGAGATGAAGGACCGGCTGACCGTCCTCCCCGAGAGCCTGCCGGAGGACGTCCGGCACGCGGCGGGGGAGTCCATCGAGGGCACCCTGGCGGTGGTCGCCCGGCTGGGCGGCGCCGGCGACGGCCTGGTGGCGCCCGCGCACGAGGCGTTCGTCCACGGCATGCACATCGCCGCGCTGACGGCCGCCGTGGTCTCCTTCCTCGGCGCGCTGCTGGTCGCCCGGTGGATGCCGGGGCGGGCGGTCCCGAAGACCGCGGCCGACCCGGAGGCCGTCCGGTCCGCCGCGTCGGCCCCCAAGGTCGGCGAGCGGCTTTAATGGGATCGTGACGGCGATGAGCGAGACGGGCCGGCCCCCGGCCCCCAGGCCGGGGCGGCCGCGCAGCGCCCGCGCCGAGCAGGCCATCCTGGCGGCGACGATCGACCTGCTCGCCGAGGAGGCGGGGGTGGCCGGGGTCTCGATCGAGGCCGTGGCGGCGCGGGCGGGGGTCGGCAAGACCACCATCTACCGACGCTGGCCCAACAAGGAGAAGCTCATCGTCGACGCGCTGGCCACCCTCAAGCGCCCGATCCCGGAGCTGCCCGGCCGGACGGTCCGCGAGGACCTGATGGTCCTGGCCCGCACGTTCGCCCGCGAGCAGGACCGCAAGCACAGCCGCTGCTTCCTGAACGTCATGGGCGGCGCCGACCGGCATCCGGAGCTGATGGACCGCTATCGCCGGGAGGTCATCGAGCCCCGCCGCGAGGTGATCCGCGGCGTGCTGCACCGCGGGATCGAGACCGGCGAGCTGCGCGCCGACCTCGACATCGAGGTCGCCCTGCCCATGCTGGTCGGGTCCATGACCCTGCAGGCGCGGGCGCTGGCCCCGATGGACTCGCTGCCGCCGGACTTCGCCGAGCAGGTCGTGGACACCCTGCTGCGGGGGATCGCTGCCTGATCGGGCGGTATGCGGTCTTCCGGGCTCCACTTCCCTTTGTGATCTTCTCCCCAGTCGGCGTGCGATGCCCCATACTGAGCGCCAAGGAGTCGTCGGACGACCGGTTGTCAGGAGCGCGAGGTGACAGACGTGCCGCCACCCCCGGCCGTGAGCGAACGACGGGCCCCCGCGCCCACAGCCGACTCGGCCGCCCGGACCCTGGTCCTGGGCATCGACCGGGAGGGCAAGGTCGTCCAGTGCGGCCACAACGCCCCGTCGGTGCTGGGACATCGGCCCGAGGAGCTGCTGGGCCGTTTCACCGGATCCCTGGTCGACGACGACGCCAAGGAGGATCTGGACACCCTGCTGGAGGCGGTCGCCGCGGGCCAGGAGCGCACCGCGGTGATCGCCGTGCGCCGGGCCGACGACACCCTCACCGACGCCGTCGTCACCGCGCAGCCGATGGTGGCCGCGGCCCAGGACGCCGGCACCGGGGCGCTGGCCGCGCTGCTCCACATCCGGGTGACGCTGCCGCCGAGCGAGCGCTTCCAGGACCCCGCGCAGATGCGCCGGGCGCTGCTGGACGACCCGCTCACCCGGTTCGGCGCGTCCCTGGACCTGGACCAGACCGCCAGGGGCCTGGTGGACGTGATCGTGCCGCACTTCTGCACCGCCGCCACCGTGCTGGTGCTGGAGAGCCTGGTCGCCGCCGACGAGGTGCACAGCGAGTCCGGCGGGGCGGTGCTGCGGCGGTTGGCCGTCACCACCGACGACGGCAACGCCGGCTGGCAGGCCACGTTCCCGCAGGGCGAGGTGCTCGTCTATCCGGAGGGCACCCCGTACCGGGAGTGCCTGGACACCGGTCAGCCGGTGCACCTGAGGGTGGTGGACGCCGAGCAGGCGATGGGCATCGCCGAGGTCTGGCGCCGCGGCCCGGTGGCGGAGCTGCTGACCGACGTGTCGATGGTGCTGCTCCCGCTGTTCGCCAACGACACCCTGCTGGGCCTGATCGTCTGCACCCGGGTGCCGGGGTTCCGCCGGTTCGACGCCTACGACGTCGAGATCGGCCGGGAGTTCGCCACCCGGGCGGCCATCGTCATCGACAACGCCCGCCGCTTCAGCCGGGAACGTGCCACGGCGCTCACCCTCCAGCGCAGCCTGCTGCCCAACCGGCTGTCGGCGCCGTCCACCGTCGAGGTGCGGCACCGCTACCTGCCCGGCAGCAAGCTGGTGGAGGTCGGCGGCGACTGGTACGAGTCCATCGCGCTGCCCGGCGCCCGGGTCGCCCTCATCGTCGGCGACGTCGCCGGGCACGGGGTGCGCGCCGCCGTCACCATGGGCCGGCTGCGCACCGCCCTGCACACGCTGGCCAACCTGGAGTTCGCGCCCGCCGACGCGCTGCAGGTGCTGCACGAGCTGATGATCGAGCTGGGCGAGCAGGAGCCGCACTTCGCCACCTGCGTGTACGGGGTGTACGACGCCGGCGAGGGCACCCTGGAGATCGCCTCGGCCGGGCACCTGCCGCCGCTGCTGGTCCGCCCCGACGGCACCAACGAGTACCTCGACGTGCCCCCGGCCCCGCCGCTGGGCGTGGCCGGCGGCGCGATCGGCAGCCGCGTCTTCGACATCGAGGACGGCAGCGTCTTCGTCATCTACACCGACGGCCTGGTGGAGAACCGGGGCCGCGACATCGACGACGGGCTGTCCCGGCTGCAGGCCATCTTCGGCGGCGACGCGGTCACCCGCCCGATGGAGGACCTGGCCAAGGCCACCCTCGACGGGGTCTACGCCGACCATCACCGCGACGACATCGCCGTCCTGATCGCCCGACTGCGGCGGGTGCCGGAGGACCGCCGGGTGTCGTGGACGCTGCCCGCCGACCCGGCCGCCGTCCGCCGCGCCCGCGGCCTGGTGCGCACGCAGCTCGACCGGTGGGAGCTGGGCGAGCTGTCCTACACCACCGAGCTGCTGGCCTCCGAGCTGATCACCAACGCCCTCCGGTACGCGCCCGGTCCCATCGAGATACGCCTGCTGCTGGAGCGCACCCTGGTCTGCGAGGTCCTGGACCGCTCCGCCGCCCTGCCCCGCCTCCGGCACGCCGCCGACGACGAGGAGAACGGCCGCGGCCTCCTGGTCGTCAGCCAGCTCGCGCACCGCTGGGGCACCCGCCGCACCGCCGCCGGCAAGGTCGTGTGGTGCGAGCAGCTCGTCCCCGGCGTCGACCCGGACGACACCGAGCCACCCCAGGCATGGCCGGGGGAGAAGCTGCACAAGGGCTGAGACCCCCCCAGAGCGAGCGGGGGCCACAAAGGACGGTCACCACCGGCGTTCGGCCCGGCCTCTCAGGCGGCCACCACCGGGGTTCGGCCCGGATCGTCAGGCAGCCGCCACAGGGGTTTGCCCGAACCCTCAGACGGTCGCCACCGGGATGTGCCCGACCCCTCAGACGGTCACCACCGGGGTCTGCTCGACGCCTCAGACGGTCACCACCGGGGGTTGTGCCCGGTCCTTCAGGCGGGCGGCCCGGAGCGCCGGCGGAGGGCCGCCCGCCTGAAGATCTCCAAGACCGGGCGCGGGGGGCGTGGGGGGTCGCCCCCCACAAGAAACTCGCCCCACCACAAGAGATCAGGGCTCTTGCCAGCGATTGGTGATGGGGAGTCGGCGGTCGCGGCCGAAGTTCTTCTGGGTGATCTTCGGGCCGGGCGGGTACTGGCGGCGCTTGTACTCGGCCCGGTCCACCAGTCGGATCACCCGCTCCACCAGCCCCGGGTCGTGCCCAGCCGCGATCAGCGCGTCGCGGCCCAGGTCGCGTTCCACGTAGTCGTCGAGCAGCGCGTCCAGCACCTCGTACTCCGGCAGCGAGTCCGTGTCGAGCTGTCCGGGGCTCAGCTCCGCCGACGGGGGCTTGTCGATGATCTCCTGGGGGATCGGCGGGGGCTCCCCGGCCGCTTCGGCCCGCTCGTTGCGCCGGCGGCACAGCGCCCAGACCATGGTCTTGGTGACGTCCTTGATGGGGCCGTAGCCGCCCGCCGAGTCGCCGTACAGGGTGGAGTAGCCGGTGGCCAGTTCGCTCTTGTTGCCGGTGGTCAGCACCAGGTGGCCGTCCTCGTTGGACAGCCCCATCCAGACCACCGCGCGCACTCGGGCCTGCAGGTTCTCGGCCGCCAGGCCGGTCAGGGTCAGTTCCCGCTCGAACGCCTCGACCATGTCGTTGATCGGCACGGTGCGGGTGTTGAGGCCCTGCCGGGCGACCAGTTCCTCGGCGTCGGTGAGGGAGTGGTCGGAGGAGTGGCGGCTCGGCAGCAGCACCACGTGGACGTTCTCCGGGCCGATCGCGTCGGCGGCGATGGTGGCGACCAGCGCCGAGTCGACGCCGCCGGACAGCCCGCAGATCACCGACCGGAAGCCGTTCTTGCGGACGTAGTCGCGCACGCCCAGTACCAGCGCCGCGTACACCTCCGTGACGTCGTCGAGGGCGGGCGCGATCTGCGGCGGCAGCGTCTCGGACGGCGGGTCCTGTCGGGGGGACAGCACGGTGCGCTCGACGGTGATGGTGGTGCCGTCGCCGGCCTCCACCGGCTGCGCGGCCGACTGAGGCGACGGGTGCGCGCCCGGCAGCGTCAGGTCGCAGACCAGCAGGTGCTCCTCGAACCGGGGGGCGCGGGCCAGCAGCGTCCCGTCCGCGCCGACGATGAGCGAGTCGCCGTCGAAGACGAGTTCGTCCTGCCCGCCGACCATGTTGACGTAGGCGAGCGCGCAGCCGGCCTCGCGGGCGCGCCGGGCGGCCAGCTCCAACCGGACGTCGTCCTTGCTCCGCTCGTACGGGGAGCCGTTGATCACCAGCAGCAGCCCGGCGTGGGCGGCGCGGGTGACGCTCACCGGCCCGCCGTCCTGCCACAGGTCCTCGCAGATGACGGTGGCGACGTCGATCCCGCCGACCCGCACCACGGGCAGCCGGTCGCCGCGCACGAAGTAGCGGAACTCGTCGAACACCCCGTAATTGGGCAGGTGGTGCTTGGCCGACCGCGCCACGACCTCCCCGCCGTGCAGCCACGCCAGCGCGTTCAGCGGGGCGCCCGCCGGCTGGCCGGGCCGCACCAGGCTCACCGGTCGGCGGTCGAGGTGGCCGACGACCACGGCCTGCTCGCCCAGCCCCGCCTCGGCCAGCCGCCGCGCCGTCCGCAGCAGCGTCCGCTGGGACGCCTCGACGAACGACTTGCGCAGTGCGAGGTCCTCCACCGGATAGCCGGTCAGCATCATCTCGGGGAAGGCGACCAGTTGCGCGCCGGCCTCGGCCGCGCGCCGCGTCCATTCCACGACCAGGTCGGCGTTGCCGTCGAGGTCGCCGACCGTGGGGTTCACCTGTGCGAGTGCCAAACGGAGCTGTGCCACGTACTCAAGAGTAGGCGTCCATGATCTGCGACTTTCAGGCGGACCTGGGCAGCGCCCTCTGACGCGCCCGGATCGCCGGGCCCAGGGCGAGCTGGCCGACGGCGGCGGCCGCGCAGACCCCGGCGCAGGTGAGCCACAGGGCGGGGGCGCCGATCGCCAGCAACCGCATGCCGACCAGCGGCGCGAGCAGGAACCCGCCGGACCAGGACACCCCCCACAGCGCGCTGTAGCGCCCGCGCAGGTGCTCGGGGGCCAGATCGGCGACCACCGACTGGCCCACCGCCGCGATGATCACCTCGCCGGTCGTCCAGACCGCCACGGCCGCCGTGTACGCCCACAAGGCGGAGGCGGCGGCGTACAGCGCGGTCCCGGCGGTCACCACCAGGAGCCCGGCGGCGATCACGGTGCTGTGGTCGCGGCGCACCAGCCAGGCGTTGACCACCGGCTGCGCCAGGATGATCAGCAGGCCGTTGACCGACACCGCCAGCCCGTACGCCTGCGGGGACAGCCCGTCGGCCCTCATCGCCAGCGGCAGCGTGGAGAACGACTGCATCAGCACGAACGTGTACGCCAGGAAGACCACGGCGTAGCCGACCATCACCCGGTCCTGCAGCACGTCGCGGAACCCGCCGGGCTCGCGCTCGGCCTTCGCCCGCCGGGCGCGGGTCTCCGGCACCGCCCGCCAGACCAGTACGCCGAAGACCAGACAGGTCACCGCGTCGGCCCAGAACAGCCACAGGTAGCCGGCGCGGGCCAGCGTGCCGCCCAGCACCATGGCGAGCGCGAAGCCCAGGTTGATCGCCCAGAACAGCAGCCCGAACGCCCTCGGCCGTTCGGCGGGCGGGATGAGGTCGGCCACCATGGCCGCCGACGCGGGCCGGAACATGTCCAGCACCAGCCCCAGCAGCAGCGCCGACGCCATGATCGCGGGCAGGCCCTGCGCGTAGCCCAGCGCCAGCATGCCCGCCGCGTTGGCGACCATGGCCAGGGTGAGCGTCGTGCGCCGCCCGATCCGGTCGGCCAGCACGCCGCCGACGATCTGGGCGACCACGCCGCCGAGCCCGAGCAGCGCCAGGACCAGCCCGGCCTGCGCGAGCGACAGCCCGCGCACCGAGGTCAGGTAGAGCCCGAGGAACGGCTCCACCATCGTGCCCAGCCGGTTGATGAGCGTTCCGGCGAACAGCACCCAGAAGGCGCGGGGGAGCCCGCCGATCCGTTCCCGGAGGAACGGCGGCATCCGGCCGGCGACGTTCGGGGAGGTCACGCGGGGGGTGGCGGTCATGGGCCCGAGTGTGGGCGGGCCGTCGGAGGTGTGCGATCGTTTTAGCGGGGACTAAATGATCGAATACGTGTTCACCCCGGACGACGTGGCCCGGGTGCGCTTCGCCTTCTCACCGCTGGGCGAGCTGGTGGCGAGCCTGCGGGTGCTCGCCGACCCCTCCCGGCACGCCCTGCACCTGCCCTGGGTGCGCGCGGTGACACCCCGGCTGCAAGGGCTCGGGCTGGGGCCGCTGCGGGCGCTGGTGGGGCCCGTCGGCTACATCCCCGACTTCCTGACGCCGCCGCCCCGGACCCCGCTGCCCGACCTGGACGCCGAGTTGGCGGAGGTCCGGGCCACCACCCCGGCCCAGGTCGTGGAGGAGATCCGCTGGATGGACACCGACAAGGCCGTCCCGCCCGCGCTCCGCGCCCGGTCCGCCTCGGCCCGGCACGCGCTGGCCGCCGACCCCGAACGGGCCCTCGACCTGCTGACCGGCCTGCTCGTGGAGTACTGGGGCGCGGCGGTCGAGGCCCATTGGCCCCGGGTCCGCGACCTGTTGGAGACCGACGTGCTTCGCCGTTCCCGCGCGTCGACGGAGCGGGGGACCGAGGGGCTCTTCGCCGACCTGCACCAGCGGGTGGCCTGGGACGGTGAGCGGTTGACGGTCAGCAGCGGCTACGCGAGCCGCGTGCGTCTCGACGGGCGGGGGCTGTTGCTGGTGCCGAGCGCGTTCGCGTGGCCCGAGGTGCTCGCCATGCTGCCGCCCTACCAGCCGCAACTGATCTACCCCCCGTACGGGGTGGCGACCCTGTGGGACGCGGCCCCGGCCCCGCCCCCGGATGCCTTGGGCGCGCTCCTCGGCCGCGGCCGGGCCGCCGTCCTGGCCGGGCTGGAGGCCCCCGTGTCGACGACCGAGCTGGCGAGAAGGCTCGGCGTGACGCCGAGCTCCGTCAGCCAGCACCTCGCGGTGCTGCGCGGCTGCGGCCTGGTCAGCGGCCACCGGGTGGGCCGCCGGGTCCTGTACGTGCGCACCGCCACCGGGGACGCCCTGGTCGCCGGACGTCCCTAGGCGGACGTCCCCAGCGGGACGTCCCTGGCGGTCGGCGCTAGCGGAGCCCGGTGAGGGTCTCGCCCGGTCGGGTCCGGAGGCGGGCGGCCGGGCGGCGGATCGGGACGACGGGGGACTCCGCGCCGGCCAGCGTGTAGCGGCCGGTCTCGGTCAGCCAGTCCAGGTGGGCGCGGGGCGCCTGGAGGAGGGCGCGCACGACGGCGGCGGTGTCCCGACGGCCCTCGGGACCGATCGCCAGCCGGTCGAACTCGGCCGCGACCGCGCGGGCCGCGTCCCTGACCTGCGGGGCGCGCTGCGCGATGAGGTCCACCACCCGGCAGGCGGCCTGCGGCGTCTCCATCCGGCCGCTCGCACGCAGCACCGCCACGTGGTTGTGCAGCACCCGGTCGGGCGCGGCGCCGTGGCCGGTCTCCTTGAGGTACGAGATCACGTCGTTGACCCAGGTGATCATGTCGGCGGTGCCCTCGACCAGCGCCTTCCAGGCCGGCCCGGCGGTCAGCCCGGGATGCAGCTCGACGCCGAGCGTCGGCTCCGCCAGGTCGTACAGGTACGGGGCCGCGCCGCGCCGGCGCAGCGCGGGGAACTCCGCCGGCCCGGGCATCCGACCGGTGCGGCGGTCCACCGCCTCCTGGCCGAGTCCGGTGCGGTGGTCCTCCATGTGGCGCAGGAAGCGGCGGCGCCAGTGGGCGCTCATGCCCGGCGCGGTCTCGCGCCACAGATCGGCCAGCGCGACCTCCAGCGGGCCCGCCTCGGGCTTGGAGTGTCCCCGGCGCAGGGCTCCCAGCAGGTCGGCGTACAGCCCGTGGACGGCGGTGGCCGAGTCGCCCAGCGGGGTGTCGTCGATCGTGTCGTCCAGCGCGAACGTCCAGATCAGCCAGCGGGTGAACAGCACCACCCGGTCCTCCCGGCCCTCCGGGAACAGCCGGGCGGCCAGTTTTCCGAAGCGGGCCCGGCCCAGCGGGGTGCCGTCGGGGTCGCCGGGCACCAGCCGGCGGGCGGCGGCCCACCGGTCGGCCCGGCCGCCGATCGACTGGACGGCGGGATGCGTGCCGGACCGGGTGGCGAGCGCGGCCACCCGGTCGGCGAGCGAGAGAACAAGTGCGGCATCCACGGCTCGACCAGGCTAAAGATCATTCCGGCGCGGCGTCCCCCATCGCCACGTCAAGACTTCGGCAACCCCTTTCGGCGATCCCGCGGCCGGGGCCCCGCGGCGGATGTGCGCGGGGTCGAAGGGCGGTATAAATGGCAGTGTTCGGGAGGGTTTCGGCCCCTCCGTCGGACTCACCGCGGTCGGCCCCTTTCGGATGGCTCTGTAACGCCGAGGAAACAGCCGCAGGGCATACTGCTAGGTAGCCGGACGTGTCGGCACGCGCGCCGCGTCCGGGGCCGGGCGAGGGGGTCGCGGGGTCGGTGTCGGGCGGCGTCGGCGGGTACGACGTACGACAGTCGGGTGAACAGAGGCAATCGAGGGAGAAGGCCTTGGACCGTCAGCAGGAGTTCGTGCTCCGCACACTGGAGGAGCGCGACATCCGCTTCATCCGACTGTGGTTCACCGACGTGCTCGGGTTCCTGAAGTCGGTCGCGGTCGCGCCCGCGGAGCTCGAGGGCGCCTTCGCCGAGGGCATCGGCTTCGACGGGTCGGCCGTCCAGGGGTTCGCCCGGATCTACGAGGCCGACATGATCGCCAAGCCGGATCCGGCGACCTTCCAGGTGCTGCCGTGGCGCGCCGAGTCGCCGGGCACCGCCCGGATGTTCTGCGACATCCTCATGCCGGACGGCACGCCGAGCTTCGCCGACCCGCGCTACGTGCTCAAGCGGGCGCTGGGCAAGGCCGCCGACCTCGGGTTCACCTTCTACACGCATCCGGAGATCGAGTTCTTCCTGATGCGGAACATCCCGGAGGACGGCAGCGAGCCCGAGCCGGTCGACGCCGGCGGCTACTTCGACCACACCCCGCACAGCGCGGCGCACGACTTCCGGCGCAACGCGATCATGGTGTTGGAGTCGATGGGCATCTCGGTGGAGTTCAGCCACCACGAGGGCGCCCCCGGCCAGCAGGAGATCGACCTGCGCTACGCCGACGCGCTCACCACGGCCGACAACATCATGACGTTCCGGCTGGTGATGAAGGAGGTGGCGCTGGAGCAGGGCGTGTGGGCCTCCTTCATGCCCAAGCCCTTCACCGACCACCCCGGATCCGGCATGCACACCCACATGTCGCTGTTCGAGGGCGACCGCAACGCGTTCTACGAGCCGGGCGCGGAGTTCCAGCTCTCCAAGGTGGCGCGGGCCTTCATCGCCGGGCTGCTGCGGCACGCCGCCGAGATCACCGCCGTCACCAACCAGTTCGCCAACTCCTACAAGCGGCTGTGGGGCGGCGTCGGGGCCTCCGCGGGCGCCGGGGGAGAGGCCCCGTCCTACATCTGCTGGGGGCACAACAACCGCTCCGCGCTGGTGCGGGTGCCGATGTACAAGCCGCAGAAGGGCCACGCCACCCGGGTCGAGTTCCGCTCCCTGGACACCGCCGCCAACCCGTACCTGGCGTTCGCGGCCATCCTCGGCGCCGGCCTCAAGGGCATCGAGGAGGGCTACGAGCTGCCGCCGGGCGCCGAGGACGACGTGTGGGCGCTCACCCCGGCCGAACGGCGGGCGATGGGCATCGAGCCGCTCCCGCAGAGCCTCGACGAGGCCATCCACACCATGGAGCGCAGCGAGCTGATGGCGGACGTGCTCGGCGAGCACGTGTTCGACTTCTTCCTGCGCAACAAGCGGGCCGAGTGGGAGGACTACCGCCGCCAGGTCACCGAGTACGAGCGCAGGCGCTACATCGCGGTGCTCTAGCCGTCCATGAGGGCCCGGGCGTCGTCCCGGGCCCCCGCCTGCCCCGACACGCTCCGCCCGCGCCCGCAGTTTCGGCGCGGGCTTCACGCATGCGGTCTCGGCGTCATGACCCACGACCCGTGTCCGCGAGCGCCCCGGCGGGGCCCACCGAGCCCGGGGCCGCGGGTGAGGCGATCTTGTCGTAACAGAAATCTCTCGTGGCCGGGATTTCCTCCGTCACGGACGGCTTGCCCGGTTACGCTCAAGCCCGTGAGCGAGCCCTGGACTCCCGACCGCCGTCCCACTCTGACCGGCCGCCTGGCCCGGCTCGGCTTCACCGATCCCGGGCGTGCCGAGCGTCTGCTGGCCGAGGCCGCCGGCGAGGGTGTGACCGTCTCCGATCCGCTCCTGGACACCCTCGGCGCCGCCGCCGACCCGGACCTGGCGCTGGGCGGCCTGCTGCGGCTGCTGGAGGCCCTCGACCCCGCCGGCCGGGCCGCGCTGGCCGCCGACGAGGGCGTCTGGCAGCGGTTGCCGGCGGTGCTGGGCGTCAGCTCCGCGCTCGGGGAGCATCTGGCGCGACACCCGGACGACTGGCGGGTCCTCGGCGGCGATGGAGCGATCCAAGCCCCGGCCCCCCGAACGTTCCGGGACGCCCTCCTGCGCGCCGTGGGCGCCGATCCCGACGATCCCGAGCCCGCCGCCCGGGACGCCTCCCAGGAGACCCTCATCGCGCTCCGGGCGGCCTATCGGAGGCATCTGCTCCGGCTGGCCGGTCGTGACCTCAGCGGGGCCGCAGACGTCGACGAGGTGGCCGCCGCGCTCGCCGACCTGGCCGCGGCGGCGCTGGAGGCCGGGCTCGCCGTCGCCCGCGCGGAGGTCCCCGACGCGGGCCTGTGTCGGCTGGCGGTGATCGGCATGGGCAAGTGCGGCGGCCGTGAGCTGAACTACGTCAGCGACGTCGACGTGATCTTCGTGGCGGAGCCCCGGCCCGGCGCGTCCGAGCCCGACGCCCTGCGCGCCGCCACGAGGCTGGCCTCCGCCCTGATGCGCGCCTGCTCGGCCAGCACCCCGGAGGGCTCCCTGTGGGAGGTGGACGCCGCGCTGCGTCCCGAGGGCAAGGCCGGCCCGCTGGTGCGGACCCTGGCCAGCCACCGCGCCTACTACGAGCGCTGGGCCAAGACGTGGGAGTTCCAGGCCCTGCTGAAGGCCCGGCCGGTGGCGGGCGACGCGGAGCTGGGCCGCGAGTACGCCGACATGGTCGGCCCCCTGGTGTGGAAGGCCGCGGCGGGCGAGGACTTCGTGGAGGACGTGCAGGCGATGCGCCGGCGCGTCGAGGCCCACCTGCACCGGCAGACCCAGGAGTCCGAACGGGAGCTGAAGCTGGGCCCCGGCGGGCTGCGCGACATCGAGTTCGCCGTCCAGCTCCTGCAGCTCGTCCACGGCCGCGCCGACGACACGCTGCGCAGCCCCAACACGCTGGAGGCGCTGGCCTCGCTGTCCCAGGGCGGCTACGTCGGGCGCGACGACGCCGCCGGCCTCGCCTCCGCGTACCGGTTCCTGCGCCGCGTGGAGCACCTCATCCAGCTCCACCGGCTGCGCCGCACCCACACCGTTCCCGACGACGACCACGACCTGCGGCGGCTCGGCCGGGCGCTGGGGCTGCGCACCGACCCGGTGGGGGAGTTCACCGCGTTGTGGCGGCGGCACGCCCGTGGCGTCCGCACCATCCACGAGAAGCTCTTCTACCGGCCCCTGCTGCGCGCCGTCGCCCGGCTGCCGGAGGAGGAGACGCGGCTGACGCCGGAGGCCGCGCGGACCCGGCTCACCGCGCTCGGCTTCAACGACCCCGCCGGGGCGCTCCGGCACATCGAGGCCCTCACCTCCGGGGTGTCGCGGCGCGCCGCGATCCAACGGACGCTGCTGCCGGTGATGCTGGGCTGGTTCGCCGCCGCCCCCGACCCGGACGCGGGGCTGCTGGGGTTCCGGCAGGTCAGCGACGCCCTCGGCACCACGCCGTGGTACCTGCGGCTGCTGCGCGACGAGGTGACGGTGGCCGAGCGGATGGCCCGCCTGCTGGCCACCAGCCGGTACGCCACCGACCTGCTGCTGCGCGCCCCCGAGGCGGTCGCCCTCCTCGGCAGCGACGACGGGCTGGCCCCGCGCTCGTTCGAGGCGCTGATGTCCGAGGCGCTGGCCGCCGTGCGCCGCCGCGAGGACGACGACAAGGCGGCCCACGAGTCGGCCGAGGACGCGGTGGCGGCGGTGCGCGGGCTGCGCCGCCGGGAGCTGTTCCGCACCAGCGTCGCGGACCTGCTCGGCTTGACCGACGTCCGCACCGTGGGCGAGGCCCTGACCGATATCGCCACCGTCACCATCGAGGCGGCCCTCCAGGCCGCCGTCAACAAGATCGAGATGGAACGCCGGGGACCGCTGCCCACCCGCGTCGCCGTGGTCGCCATGGGCCGTTTCGGCGGCCACGAGCTGGGCTACGGCAGCGACGCCGACGTGATGTTCGTGCACGACCCGCTGCCCGGAGCCGACGAGCGGGACGCGCAGACCGCCGCCCACTCCGTCGCCGAGGAGATGCGCCGGCTGCTGGCCCGGCCCGCCCCCGACCCGCCCCTGCAGATCGACCCCAACCTGCGTCCCGAGGGCAAGGCGGGGCCGCTGGTGCGGACGCTGGCGTCCTACGCCGCCTACTACGCCCGCTGGTCGGCCCCCTGGGAGAGCCAGGCGCTGCTGCGCGCCGACCCGATCATCGGCGACCCCGAGCTGGGCCACCGGTTCCGGGCCCTGATCGACCCGGTGCGCTGGCCCCGCGACGGCATCGACGACAAGGCGCTCCGCGAGATCCGCCGGCTGAAGGCGCGCATGGAGTCCGAACGGCTCCCGCGCGGCGTCGAACGGCGGCTGCACACCAAGCTCGGCCCCGGCGGGCTCTCCGACGTCGAATGGGTCGCCCAGCTCCTCCAGCTCCAGCACGCCCACGAGGTCGCCGGGCTGCGCACCACCCGCACCCTCGCCGCGCTGGACGCGGCGGTGCGGGCGGGCCTGCTGGACGAGACCGACGGCGAGGTGCTGTCGTCGGCCTGGCAGCTCGCCACCCGCATCAGGGGCACCGTGATGCTGGTGCGGGGCCGCGCCTCCGACCTGCTGCCGACCGACCACCACAAGGAGCGCAGCGCCGTCACCCAGGTTCTCGGCTACCCCGGCACCGGCGACCTGCTGGAGGATTACCGCCGGCACGCCCGCCGGGCCCGCGCCGTCGTCGACCGCGTGTTCTACGGCGTCACGGACTGAACTCCTCCAGGTTGTCCCTGGCGGGATGCGCCGAGCCCATCGGCCCCGCGGCCATGGCCCGGAGCAGGTTCTCGGTGACCCTGGACACGAAGCGCTGCGCCGCGCCGGTGACGCCGTGGCCGCAGGCCGTGCCGCGCATCGCGCACACCCACCGCATGGTGCCGGTCGCGAACACCCCCGAGCCGCTCCTCGTCGTGTAGTACGTGGCGTCCGCCGTCTTCACGAACGCCCCGCAGTTGATCGGCGAATGCGCCAGCACCTCGATCGGCCGGGGTGTGGGGCCGCCCCAGTTGAGCGCGTCGGTCTCCGGCCCGATCAGGCCGGGGAACGTCGTGCCCCGCCGCACCCCGGTGCCCCGGAACAGCCAGTGCGCGGGCCGATGGACGGTGAACGACCCGACGGCGGGGAAGCAGTTGTACATGATCCCGATCAGGTCGCTCTCGGGCCTGGGCTTCGGGGGGAGTCGCCAGTCCTGGGTCGACTCGGCCGGGTCCGTCCGTGCCACCGGGTCCTCGGTGGCGTCCTTGTAGCAGATCACCAGCCGGTCCGGGCCGAGCGCGGTGTCGGCGAAGCGGATGTGCCGGTTGACGGCGTTGGCCCCCAGGAAGGCGATGTTGACACCCTCGTCACGGGCCCGCGTGGCACCGTCCCGCATCGACGTGGACCAGTACTCGGAGTGCCCGAGCGTGAGCAGCCCGCGTGCGCCGCGCAGCAGGCCCGGCTGACGGTGCAGGTCGTTGTCGGTCGCGTACGCCAGCCGGACGCCGGTCTTCTCGGCGAGCACGATCGCCGAGTGCTCGTACGCCATGAACTTCCCGGTGCCGCCCCTGTCGTACGGGCGGTCGAAGCTCACCGCCCGGGAACGGTCGGCGTACCCGGTCGGCCCCTTGTAGAGGTTCCGTCCGCCCCAGGTGTTGTACGCCTGCCAGGTCGTCGTGGCGTTGAGGACCACGATCCTCCCCGTGGCGTCCGCCGATCGCACGGTGATCGGGACGTACCGCTGGGCGCCGGAGTCGGCGGTGAGCCGCAGCAGGTACACGCCCTCCGGCCAGTTCACGGTGGGCACGGTCATCGACGGCTTCCAGGGGGCGACCACCGTGCCGGTCTCTTCGGACGTCCTGGCGGACGCCTGTCGGAAGCCCGCCCGCCGGGGCGACTCCCAGACCTTGCGGGCCTGCGCGCCGCCGTACCAGCCCACCCGGAACGCCTCCACGGCGAACCCGTCGGCGGTGGTGGACACGAACAGCCGGAACGGCTCGCCCGGCAGCACGCTCACCCGATCGGCGAAGCCCTCGATCTCCTCCTGCGGCCCCTTGCGGCGCAGCCTCCAGTCCGGCGTCCCGGGCCGCGCGTTCTCGGCGACGACCGCCGGCGTGGGGGAGCCGTCACGGGCCCCCGGGTCGTTCGCTCCCGAACCGGCCGAACTCCGCGAGGCGCTGCACCCGGCGAGCGAGAACGGCACCAGCACGGCGAGCAGGACGGTCAGGACGATCCCCCGATGAGTGCGCACGCCGCCGCATTCTGCCGCACCGGCGCGCCCCCGTGCGCCGTCATCGCTCAGACGGCGTTACGGCACATCTGCCACCCGTACGCCACCACCCGCACCGCCCCATGGCTGACCGCGGCCCCGGCGGCCAGCACCGCGACACCGCCCGCCGCGTCGAGGATGAAGTGGTTGGCCGTCCCCATGATCACGACGACCGTCGCCGCCGGATAGGCGATCGCCAGGACCCGCACCCAGACGCGCCGCACCACCGCCACGATCGCCACCGTGCACCACAGCGACCACGCCGTGTGCAACGACGGCATGGCGGCGTACTGGTTGGAGACCGTCGCCACCGGCGAGGAGTCGTACAGCCCCCAGGTGTTGAAGGCGATCACCGTGTCGGTGAAGCCGGGCAGCATGCGGGGCGGGGCCAGCGGATAGAACCAGAAGCCGATCAGCCCCGTCAGCGTGGTGGCGAACAGCATCCATCGGAACCTGGGGTAATGACCCGGATGCCGTGCGTACAGCCACACCAGCACGCCGATGGTGATCGCGAAGTGCAGCGTGGCGTAGTAGTAGTTGGCCGTCACGCCCAACCACGACTGCTCGGTGAACAGCCGGTTCAGCGCGTACTCGATGTCCAGCCGCAGGACGTCCTCGGCCTCGAGGAGCTCGTACGCCCGGGCGACCGCCCCGGCGTGATCGGTCGGGACCAGGTTGCGGACCATCGAGTACGCCGTATAGCAGATCCCGATCAGCAGCAGCTCGGCCCACCAGCGCGGCCTCGTCCGCGCCTCCGCCGGGGCCGGCTCGGCCTCGGCCCCCGGACGCGGTGTCCGGGGGCCGGTGGCGGAGCGTGACATGGGCATGCGGTCCACATTCTCAGACCGTGGACCCCGGAGCATCACCAACCCCGGATGAGCCGGCGCCCACGCCGACAGGCCGGGGAGCCGGCACCAACGGCTCCCGTACGGGGGCGGGGGCCGCGTCCGCCGGGGCGGTCATGGCGGGCGCGGGCCGGGCCTGCGCCTCGGCCCGGCTCCACCGGACCGGACGCGGCCGCCACCCGAGATGGCGTGCTCCAGAGAACGCCAGCGCCCCCACGACCAGGGCGATGCCCACCACGGCGTCGAGGATGTAGTGGTTGGCGGTGCCCAGGATCACCAGCACCGTCACCAGCGGGTACAGCACCCCCAGTGCCCTCACCCAGCGCTGTGTGCCCAGCCACACCAGCACGAATCCGCACCACAGCGCCCAGCCCGCGTGCATGGACGGCATGGCCGCGTACTGGTTGGTCAGCGTCCCGGCGCTCTGGCCGGAGTACAGCCCCCAGGAGCCCAGCGCCTGCACCGGGTCCACGAAGCCCTCGGCCGGAAGGAACCGCGGCGGCGCGAGCGGGTACAGCCAGAAGCCGACCAGCGCCACCCCCGTCGCCACCAGCAGCGCGGTCCGCAGCCACCGGTAGTGCTGGGGGCGGAACCGGTACAACCAGACCACGATGCCCAGCGTCACCGCGAAGTGCGCGGTCGCGTAGAAGTAGTTGGCCGCCCGGGCCAGCCACGACACCTCCAGCAACGCCTCGTTCAGGACCTGCTCCACGTCGAGGCCCAGCGCCCGCTCCACCGCGAGGATGTCGGCGGCGTTGCGGAACGCCACCGCCGTGCCGCCGCCGTTCAGCACCAGCCGGGTCACCGTGTACGCGCTGTAGAACAGCGCGATCAGCAGCAGCTCACGCCAGATGGGCGGCGCGGAGACCAGCCGGGTCACCCGGGCCTTCACGGGCGGCCGCGCCGGCCCGGCGGGGGGCCGGGTCAGCCGTCCTCGGGGGGCTTGAGGGGCGGTTTGGACCATGCTGACCATCTTGGTCAACCGATCCCACTTTGAGATCACCGAGGCGAACGGTCTTCGTCTCAGACTTGAGTAGTAGGTCCGCCATGAGGCATACGGGACTTCTGGGGGATAAGGCCCGCCGGCGATGCGACCAGAGATGACCTTCCGACGGTCAGGGCGTCCAGTGGATCGTGCACAGCGTCCGCCCGGCGACCCCCGGGAAGCGCGGCCGTCGAGGGTCGATCCCCAGGTCGCGCAGGGCTTCGGCCACCTCCGCCGTCCGTTCGGCGGGCAGCGCCAGCCGCCGCCCCACGCGCTCGGCCAAGGCGGTCAGATCGGGGTAGTACCCCCATTCTCCCCGATCGATCCATCGTTCGATCTCAGGGTCGGCGCCGGCCGCCGCCAGGGCCCGCACCGCGTCGTCGGCCGTCGGCCCGTCCGGCCGCTCCAGCCCGTGGAACCTCTCCCACAGCGGGTTCAACGCGTGCAGCGGGTGCCGCTCGGGGATCTCCACGACCACCCGCCGCCGGGCGCGGGCGGTCAACGCCGCGGCGAACGGGCCCAGGTCCGCGACGGCGTACAGCACGTGATGGCAGACCACCACGTCGGCGGGCGGGACCCTTCCCGCGATCTCCGGCCACGGGCCGCCGAAGGTCTCCACGGGGACGCCCAGGTGCCGCCCGCTCTCCTCCAGCGCCTCCAGCAGGGGGCCCTCCGGATCGACGCCCACGATCAGTCCGGCCCGCTCCGCCAGCGGCAGCGAGGCCCCGCCGACCCCGCATCCGACGTCCAGCACCGTGCCGCCCTCCGGGAGCGCCTCGACGGCGCGGGCGAAGGAACGGCTCCCCGGCGGCGCCTCCGCGTCCGCCGGGTCGCGCACCACGGTCGCGGGGCGCGGCGCGGAGCCGCCGCCGTGCGACCGGAACCGCTCGGGGAGCCGCCAGGACTCCACCGCCGCCCGCCATCGGGCCAGGTCCGCCGTGTCCATGCGGGACATCAGACCACGGGGCGGAGATCGCGCGGTCAGAGTTCGGGAAGGACCTGTTCCACCGGGGTGGGATTCTTGAGGGTGTTCCCCACGGTGCAGTAGCGCTCGTGGACGCGGCGGGCCACCGCGTCGAACACCGCCGCGGCCTTGTCGTCGCCCTCGGGCAGCTCCACGTCGTAGGAGATCGTGATCGTGCCCAGCTCACTGGTGGCGATCTTGTCCGCCTGCACGGTGGCCGCCAGCCGGACCAGCCGGTGCCCCCGCTTGGCCGTCAGCGGCTCCACCGTGACCAGCTCGCACCCGCCCAGCGCCGCCAACAGCAGCTCCACCGGGGAGAAGACGCCCTCCTCCTCCGAGCCGCCGACCGCCACCCGCGCCCCCCGGTCGTTGGTCGCCTCGAACCCGCCCTCGGTCCGCTCGACCCGCACTGTCGCCATGACCCCTCCTCGTGATCGTCCGCCCGCCTGAACGATCTCACGCCCCCGGATCTTCCCCGGAACACCGCCGGAACGCCGAAGGCCCCGCCACCAGAGGCGACGGGGCCCAGCATGCAAGCTCCGAACGGCGATCACCGACGTCCGCCCGGCGATCACCGATGTTCGCGCGATGACCGCACAATCCGAGGCGGTGACGCCCGCGTGAGTGGCGTCCACCCACGTTGCGCGGCGACCACCGACGTTCGAACCGCGACCACCAAGGCGGAACGGCGATCCCCCACGTTGCGCGGCGACCACCTGCGTTAGAGCGACGTCCACCCACGTTGCGCGGCGATCACCGACGTCCGAACCGCGACCCCGCGGGGGTGTTGCCCGGTCCTTCAGGTGGGCGGCCCGGAGCGCAAGCGGAGGGCCGCCCACCTGAAGATCTCCAAGACCGGGCGCGGGGGGGGTGGGGGGTCGCCCCCCCACATGACTACACGTCGTAGTAGAGCTCGAACTCGTGCGGGTGCGGGCGGAGCCGGATCGGGTCCAGCTCGTTCTCGCGCTTGTAGGCGATCCAGGTCTGGATCAGGTCCTCGGTGAAGACGCCGCCCTCGAGGAGGTACTCGTGGTCCTCCTCCAGCTTGTTGAGGACGGCCTCGAGCGAGCCGGGGACCTGCGGGATGGCGCGGGCCTCCTCCGGCGGGAGCTCGTAGAGGTCCTTGTCCACCGGCTCCGGCGGCTCGATCTTGTTCTTGATGCCGTCGATGCCGGCCATCAGCATCGCCGAGAACGCCAGGTACGGGTTGCAGGACGGGTCCGGCACGCGGAACTCGACGCGCTTGGCCTTGGGGTTGGACCCGGTGATCGGGATCCGGATGCAGGCGGAGCGGTTGCGCTGGGAGTAGACCAGGTTGACCGGGGCCTCGTACCCCGGGACCAGCCGGTGGTAGGAGTTGACGGTCGGGTTGGTGAACGCCAGCAGCGAGTGGGCGTGCTTGAGGAGGCCGCCGATGTACCAGCGGGCGGTGTCCGACAGACCGGCGTAGCCGACCTCGTCGTAGAACAGCGGGGAGCCGTCCTTCCACAGCGACTGGTGGCAGTGCATGCCGGAGCCGTTGTCACCGAAGATCGGCTTGGGCATGAACGTGACGGTCTTGCCTGCCGCGCGGGCGACGCTCTTGACGACGTACTTGTAGAGCATGAGCTGGTCGGCGGTGTGGAGCATCTCGCCGAAGCGGAAGTCGATCTCCGCCTGGCCGGCGGTGCCGACCTCGTGGTGCTGCATCTCGACGTCGATGCCGACACCGAGGAGCTGGGCCACCATCTCCGAGCGGAGGTCGGTGTAGTGGTCCATCGGCGGGACCGGGAAGTAGCCGCCCTTGTAGGGGGGCTTGGCGCCGAGGTTGCCGCCCGGCTCCTCGCGCCCGGTGTTCCAGGCGCCCTCGATCGAGTCGAGGTGGTAGTAGCCGGCGTTGGCCTTCGTCTCGAAGCGCACGTCGTCGAAGATGTAGAACTCGGCCTCGGGGCCGAAGTACACCGTGTCGGCGATGCCGGTGCTCTTGAGGTAGTCCTGGGCCTTCTTGGCCACGTTGCGCGGGTCGCGGCTGTAGGGCTCGCCGGTGAGCGGGTCGTGCACGAAGAACGTGATGTTCAGCGTCTTGTGCTGGCGGAACGGGTCCACCACGGCCGTGGTCGGGTCCGGCAGCAGCAGCATGTCGGACTCGTGGATCTCCTGGAATCCGCGGATCGAGGACCCGTCGAACATCAGGCCCTCGGTGAAGACGCCGCTCCCGAAGTTCTCGACCGGGAACGTGAAGTGCTGCACGGTGCCGGGCAGGTCCACGAACCTGCAGTCGACGAACCGGATGCCTTCGGCCTCTATGTAGCTCAGGACCTCGTCGGCGCTGCTGAACATCCAACCTCCCTGGGGCGCTTTTCGTGCATCAGAACGCTAGGATCCCGCCGTTTCCCGGCCGTGTCCCAAGTGTTTCTAGTGTGTTACGCATCACCCCGTGCCGTGACACAACGAACACCCGTTGTCCGCGCCCCCGCGCACCGGCCTCGGATCGGACACCGCCCCGGTCAGCGGTACCGTGGACGCCATGAGCAGCGGCAGGGAGACGACGGGCGGACCGCGTTGGACGCAGACCTGGCTGGGCGGAGCGCGCTCGGCCGGGGCGGAGCTGGGATACCCCGGGGAACGGCTCGGCCTCCCCGAGAACGGCACCGGCGCGGTCGCGGGCTACGGCCGCCGGCTGGTCGCCCTGTTCGTCGACTGGGGCCTGTGCATGGTCATCGCGGCGGCCGCCGCCCGGACGCTCGAGCTGGCCCCCCAGAGCCGCAGCCTCCTCACCCTGGGGGTGTTCGCGCTGCAGGCGGTCGTGCTGAACGCCACCCTCGGGATGACGCTCGGCAAACGCCTGTGCGGCATCCGCGTCGTCCGCCTCGACGGCCGCCCGGTCGGCCCCGTGTGGGCGCTGGTGCGCACCGTGCTGGTCCTGTTCGTGGTGCCCGCGCTGTTCTGGGACCGCGACCACCGGGGCCTGCACGACCGCGCCGCCGACACCGTCGTGATCGGTCTGTCTTGATGTGGGGGGGGCGACCCCCCACGCCCCCCGCGCCCGGTCTTGGAGATCTTCAGCCGAACGGCCCTCCGCTTGCGCTCCGGGCCGCCCGCCTGAAGGACCGGGCAACACCCCCGGTGGTGGCCGTAGTCCCAACGGTTGGCTAAAACCCTGCGGTGGTCGTACGCCAGTGGTGGTGGTATCTGAGTGGTGGCTGTGGTGGTCGTTCCCCGGGTGGCTGTACTTGGTGGTGGCCGTTCCCTAGATGCCTGTACCCGGTGGTGGCCGTAGCCCCTGTGGTCGGCTGTGCCGGGTGGTGGCCGTAGTCCCGGTGGTCGGCTGAACCCTGCGGTGGTCGTACCCCATGGGGGCTGAACCCTGCGGTGGCCGTTCGAGCGAGGGTGGCCGTTCGAGCGTGCGTTCAGCGGGTCTTCGGCTTGGGGCCCTTGGGCATCCGCACGTTGCGGGGCATCGGGCCCTTGGGCATCTGCATCTTCTGCGGCAGTGCGCGGAGGCGGTCGTTCAGCTCCATCACCTGCGCCTTGTTGAGGTTGCGGGGGAGCTTCATCAGGTGCCGCTGCAGCTTGCCGACGGGGATCTGGCCCTCGTCCTCGCCGACCTGCAGGTCGTAGATCGGGACCTGCTGGGCGGCCCGGGAGATGCGCTTCTTCTCCGCGCCGAGCAGCGGCCCCACCCGGCCGGCCGGGCCCTCGGAGACCAGGATCACACCCGGGCGACCGACCACCCGGTGCACCATGTCCAGGCTGCGGTTGCCCGCCACCGCCTCGGTCACCGTCCAGTTGCCGCGCATCGACTTCAGGACGGCGGCGGCCGCCCCGGGCTGCCCGGCGATCATCTTGTACTGGGCGCGCTGGGCCATCTGACCGAACACGATCATCCCGACCAGCGCCGCGAACAGCACGCCCAGCGGGATGAAGAGCCACGGCGGGCCGAAGACCAGACCGGCCGCCACGAACAGCGCCAGGGTGCCGAGCGCGGCGCCGATGACGATCGGGAGGGCCTTCGGGTCCGCCTGCCGCAGGACCCCGACGATCATGCGGATCTGCTGGAGGCGGCCGGAGCGCTTCCCGGTTTCCGTGGCGTTGTTCGACATGCCCACCAGGATAGTCACCTCCGGCCCGCCGCCCGACAGGACCGTACGCCCCGGGCGGGGTCGTCCGGGATCAGTCGCCCGTCGTCGCGCCCCGCGCCTCGACGGCCTGGCGGTAGAGCCGGCCCGCGCGGTAGCTCGAGCGCACCAGCGGCCCGGACATCGCCCCGGCGAAGCCGATCTCCTCGGCCTCCTGCTGAAGCTCGACGAACTCCTCCGGCTTCACCCAGCGCTCCACCGGGTGGTGGCGCGGGGTCGGCCGCAGGTACTGGGTGATGGTCACCAGCTCGCAGCCCGCCGCGTGCAGGTCGCGCAGCGCCTCCGAGACCTCCTCGCGGGTCTCGCCCATGCCGAGGATCAGGTTGGACTTGGTGACCAGCCCCGCCTCCCGGGCCATGGTGATCACCTCCAGCGACCGCTCGTACCGGAACGCCGGGCGGATGCGCTTGAAGATGCGCGGCACCGTCTCGACGTTGTGCGCGAGCACCTCGGGCCGCGACCCGAAGACCTCGGCCAGCAGCGACGGCACCGCGTTGAAGTCGGGGATCAGCAGCTCCACGCCGCAGCCGGGGATCTCCTCGTGGATCCGCCGCACCGTCTCGGCGTACAGCCAGGAGCCCTGGTCGGGCAGGTCGTCGCGGGCCACCCCGGTCACCGTCGCGTACTTCAGGCCCATCGTGGCCACCGACTCCGCCACCCGGCGCGGCTCGTCGGGGTCGTAGGCGGCGGGCCGGCCGGTGTCGATCTGGCAGAAGTCGCAGCGTCGCGTGCACTGGTCGCCGCCGATCAGGAACGTGGCCTCGCGGTCCTCCCAGCATTCGTAGATGTTGGGACAGCCGGCCTCCTGGCACACCGTGTGCAGACCCTCGTTCTTCACCAGTGAGGTGAGCTCGCGGTACTGCGGGCCCATCTTCAGCCTGGTCTTGATCCACGGAGGCTTGCGCTCGATCGGCGTCTCGCTGTTCCGGGCTTCTATGCGAAGGAGCCTTCGCCCCTCGGGGGTCACCGCAGTCACCTCTCCAATGTACGTGCTGATCGCGACCGGCATCCGTTCCGCACGCCCGGATGGGGCCTCGGTAACGATTCGGCCGCGACGATGCGAAATCACGGGCCAGATTCGGGTGTTCCGCCCGACCGGCCCCGTCGATCTCTCTAAGGTGACTCCCTGTTGCCGAGTGGAGTCTCTACAGAGGAGCCGAGTCGTGGGCCTCGCGATGTCGTACCTCAGGCTGCCGCCATCGCTCGAGGGCGAGCGGGATCCGGGCCGGATCGCCGCGCTGGTGTTCGGCGCGCGGGACTGGCGGCGTCGCCATCCGGCCGACCGGGTCCTCGACGTGGGCGGCGCCTGGCAGGCGCTGCACTATCTGATCACCGGGGACCCCTGGGACGGCCGTCCGCCGGAGTCCGACATCGTGTGCGGCGGCCGGCTGCTCACCGAGGACGGAGCGGACGCCCCCGGCGGGCTCGGCTTCGACGTGATCTACCTGGAACCCGAACGCGTCCGGCCCGCCGCCGAGCACCTGACGGCCACCCCGTTCGACCGGATCGCCGAACGGTTCGACCTGCCCGTGATGGTC
The DNA here is from genome assembly GCF_003386555.1 of Thermomonospora umbrina. Taxonomy (GTDB): domain Bacteria; phylum Actinomycetota; class Actinomycetes; order Streptosporangiales; family Streptosporangiaceae; genus Thermomonospora; species Thermomonospora umbrina. The sequence continues at coordinate 5,508,290 of NZ_QTTT01000001.1, forward strand.
GCCGCCGAGGTCCAGGACGCGAAGCTGATGGACCCGGGGGCGCGCGACCGGGTGCTTCGCCCGTCCTATGAGCGGCTCACCCGGCTGTTCGCGTCCGCGGCCGCCGAGGGGCAGGCCGTGTTCAAGGCGATGGCGCCCCAGGACTCCTGACCCCGGGGCGCCCGTTCACCTCAGCCGTTCAACTGGGCGAGGGTGCGGTGGTAGGTCTCCCGCACCCCGAGCACCTCGGCGAGGTGCCGCTCCGCCAGCGGGAGGACCTCCTGGACGGGCACCCGCCGGCCCAGCTCCTCGCTGAGCGACGTGGAGCCCACGTCGCGGATGCCGCACGGGACGATGCGGTCGAACCATGACATGTCGCAGTCGCAGTTGAGCATGAAGCCGTGCATGGTGACGCCGCGCGAGACCCGGACCCCGATCGAGCCGATCTTGCGGTCGGGCGAACCCGGCACCCACAGCCCGCGCCGGCCCTCGACGGTCTCCGTCCGCAGGCCGAGGTCGGCGCAGACCCGCGTCATCATGGTCTCCAGCTTGTGCACGTAGGAGATCACGTCGACCGGGTCCGGCAGCTTGACGATCGGGTAGCCGGTGAGCTGGCCGGGACCGTGCCAGGTGATGTTGCCGCCGCGGTCCACGTCGATCACCGGCGCGCCCGGGTCGGTCAGCGGACGGTCCAGCGGGCCGGTGCGCTTGCCCGCGGTGTAGACCGGCCGGTGCTCCAGCAGCAGCGCGGTGTCCGGGATCTCGCCGGCCGCGCGCCGGTCCTGCGTGCGCCGCTGCAGGTCCCAGGCGTCCTCGTAGGGGACGGCCTGGTCACCGAACCCCACGTGCACGATGACCAGGTCGCCGATGTCCGCGGCCGACCCGGTGTCGTCTGCTTCGAGTAGGTCTGTCACGGGACAAGCCTACGTCCGGGCGCGTCGCCCGGCCCGGGCATCGCCGCCGAAGTCACAGGTCCGACAGCATGCGCGGCTCGATCGTCGTCTCCTTGACGGCGCCGGCGCCGTTCGGCTCGATGCTGTAGGCGCGGCCCTCCTCGCGGTACGAGACCGCCTGGACGAACTCGGTGCCCACGTAGTGCAGCCCGACACCCTCGTCGGCCGCGTACCCGGACGGCAGCGCCCCCTCCGCGATCAGCCGCTGCAGCAGGGGCCTGCGCTGCTCGTCGCTGTCGTAGTGGACGCCGCACGAGTACGGCAGGAAGCCCAGCCCGTCGGTGAGCGGACGCAGGTCCGGCCCGAAGGAGTCGGTGTTGCCGCCCACGTGCCAGCACAGCGCCCCGGCGCTCTGCCCGGCCAGGACCACGCCCTCGTACCACGCCTCGCGCAGGACCTCGTCCAGACCGTGCAGCCGCCACAGCGCCAGCAGGTTGGCCACGCTGCCGCCGAACACGTACACCAGGTCCTGGCTCAGCAGATGCGACCGGATGTCGGCGACGTTGGGCATGGGGAACAGCGCCAGATGGCTGGTCTCCACGTCGAGGCCGGACAGCGCGGAGTACCCCCGCGCGACGTACTCGGCGCCGTCGCCCAGCGCGGTGCCCAGGAGGCAGACGCGGGGCCGGTCCTCGCCGGTCAGGTCGAGCGCGTATCGCAGGAGCGGGCTCGGCGTGAGCCCCTCCCGGCCGTTCGGGAGGAACGTGCCCCCGCCGATAGCGAGAATGTGCGGCTGGCCATCGGTGCTCATGTCGCCTTACCTCCCCGTTCGTCTGCCACCTGTCAGTTACGGTAAGGCCACGGAGAGCGCCGACTCGCGACTTTACAGAACCTTGACGTCACCTGACGGCCAGTTCCTTGGACAGCGCGGCGTCCAGGTCGGGCAGGGCGAAGGGGAAGCCCGCCTCGGTCAACCGCCGCGGCAGGACCCGCTGGCTGATGAAGACGCCCTCGTCGGCGAAGCCCCCGGCGGCGAGCCGCACCGCGAACCGCGGCACGACCCAGGGCGCGGGCCGCCGCACCGCCCGGGCGACCGCCCTGGTGAAGTCGGCGTTGGTGACCGGGCGCGGCGCGGTCAGGTTGACCGGTCCGGACAGGTCGCCCTCGATGAGGAGGCGCAGGGCGGCGATCTGGTCGGTGAGCGAGATCCAGCTCACCCAGTGTCGGCCGCGTCCCATCCGGCCGCCGAGGCCGAATCGGAACAGCGGCAGCAGGGTGCCCAGCATCCCGCCCGCGCCGGCCAGCACCACGCCGGTGCGGGGGAGCGCGACCCGGATGCCGGCGTCGGCGGCGGGCCCCGCGGCGGCCTCCCAGTCGGCGACGACCTGCGCGAGGAAGCCGCCGCCCTGCGGGGCCTCCTCGTCGACGTCACGGCCGCCGGTGTCGCCGTAGTAGCCGATCGCCGAACCGCAGACCAGCACGGCGGGCTTGGCCGACAGCCCGGCCAGGGCGGTCGCCAGCGTGGCCGTCCCGGCGACGCGGCTCTCCCGGATCTCCCGCTTGTACCTCTCGGTCCAGCGTTTGTCGCCCACTCCGGCGCCCGCGAGGTGCACGACCGCGTCGACACCCTCCAGGGCGTCGACGTCGACGTCGCCTCCCGGCCGCCAGCGGGCCTCTCCCGGCCCGCGGGGCTCCCGCCGTACGAGGCGCAGCACCTGATGGCCGTCGCCTTCCAGGCTGGTCGTCAGCGCGCCGCCGATGAGCCCGGACGCCCCGGTGATCGCCACTTTCACGGGATCACCCTAGGGGACCCGCCGCGCGACGACGGGACCCCGGCCGCTTCCGGTCGGAAGCCGCCGGGGTCCCGGTGGTGCCGCGAGGGTCAGAGGCCCAGCTCGGCCTCGAAGTCGCCGCCCTCGAGCCGCTGCTTGATCGTGGTGAGGAAGCGGGCCGCGTCGGCGCCGTCGACCAGGCGGTGGTCGTAGGTCAGCGCCAGGTAGACCATCGACCGCACCGCGATGACCTCGCCCAGGTCCGGGTCGTCGATGACGGCCGGGCGCTTGACGACCGCGCCCGTGCCGAGCATGCCGACCTGCGGCTGGTTGAGGATCGGGGTGTCGAACAGCGCGCCCCGGCTGCCGGTGTTGGTCAGCGTGAACGTGCCGCCCGCCAGCTCGTCCGGGTTCACCTTGTTGGTGCGGGTGCGCTCGGCGAGGTCGGCGATCCGCTGCGCCAGCCCGGCCAGGTTGAGCTGGCCGGCGTTGTGGATGACCGGCACCATGAGGCCCCGCTCGGGCACGTCCACGGCGATGGAGAGGTTCTCCACGTCGTGGTAGGTGACCTCGTCGGTCTCGCTGTTGATCACCGCGTTGAGCTTGGGGTGGATCTTCAGGGCCTCCACCGTCGCCTGCGCGAAGAACGGCAGGAACGACAGCTTGACACCCTCGCGGGCGGCGAAGTCGGCCTTGGCCCGGTCCCGCAGCCGCGCGATCCGGGTGATGTCCACCTCGACCACGGTGGTCAACTGCGCGGAGACCTGCAGCGACTCGGTCATCCGGCGGGCGATGGTCTGCCGGATCCGCGACATCTTCTCGGTCTTGCCGCGCACCTGCTGGGCCTCGGCGGAGGGCACCACCGGCGCCGGGGCGGGCCGGGCCGGGGCCGCGGCCTGCGCCGGGGCCTGCTGCGGGGTCGGGGTGACGGTGGCGGCCTGCTGCGCCCGTCGGGCCGCCTCGGTCTCCTTGGCGCGGGCGGCCTCCAGCACGTCCTGCTTGCGGATCCGGCCGCCGACACCCGTGCCGTTGACCTCCGACAGGTCCACGCCGTGCTCGGTGGCCAGCTTGCGGACCAGCGGAGTCACGTACGGGCCCTCACCGGCGGGGGCCGGCGCCTCCGCGGGCCGGGGCGCGGCCTGCGGCGCGGGGGCCGGGGCCTGCGGCTGCGGAGCGGGGACCGGCGCGGCGGGCGGCGGCGCGGGCTGCGCCGGCGGCGGCCACGAGGCGGGCGGCGGGGCCTGCTGCGCCGGCGGCTCCGGCGCGGGCGGCGCCTCCTGCGGGGCGGCCGGCGCGGCGGGCGTCCCGCCGGCCCCCGCCTCGTCCTCGGAGGAGATGACGGCCAGTTCGGCGCCGACCTCGACGGTCTCGTCCTCGGCGACGGTGATGCTGGTCAGGATGCCCGACGCGGGCGAAGGGATCTCGGTGTCGACCTTGTCGGTCGAGACTTCGAGAAGCGGCTCGTCCGTCGTGACGTGCTCACCCTCCTTCTTCAGCCAGCGGGTGACGGTGCCCTCGGTGACGCTCTCGCCGAGCTGGGGCATGGTGACGGAGACCGGCATGGCTCTCAGCGACTCCTTCGAATATCGTGCGGGCGGATCAGCCGTGCACGTGCAGTGGCTTGCCGGCGAGCGCCAGGTGTGCCTCGCCGACCGCTTCGGATTGGGTCGGGTGGGGATGGATGAGCTGGGCGACCTCGGACGGGAGGGCCTCCCAGTTGTAGATGAGCTGGCCCTCCGTGATCATCTCGCCGACGCGGGCGCCCACCATGTGGATGCCGAGCACCCGGCCCTCCTTCTCCGCGATCACCTTGACCTCGCCCTGCGTGCCCAGGATCTTGCTCTTGGGGTTGCCGGCCAGATCGTAGGCGACCTGGGTGATCTCGTACCCGCGCTGCGCGGCCTGGGCCGTGGTGAGGCCCACCGAGGCCACCTCGGGGTCGGAGTAGGTGATGCGGGGCACGCCGTCGTAGTCGATGGGCGCGGGCGACAGCCCGGCCAACCGCTCGGCGACCAGGATGCCCTCGGCGAACCCGACGTGCGCGAGCTGCGGGGTCGCGATGAGGTCGCCCACGGCGCTGATGGAGGGGACGGCGGTGCGGCAGTACTCGTCCACCTTGACGAACCCGCGCTCCAGCTCGACCCCGGCGTCCTCCAGGCCGATCCCGTCGGACACGGGCCCGCGCCCGACGGCCACCAGCAGCAGCTCCGCGGCGATCGTCGCGCCGCCCTCCAGGGTGACGGTGACGCCGCCGTCGGCGCGCTCGACGCCCTCGAACCGCGCGCCCAGCTCGAACTTGATGCCGCGCTTGCGGAAGGCCCGCTCCAGCCGCTTGGAGCTGGTCTCCTCCTCCAGCGGGAGCAGGTGGGGGAGGGCCTCGACGATGGTGACCTCGGCGCCGAACGAGCGCCAGAGGGAGGCGAACTCCACGCCGATCACGCCGCCGCCCAGGACCACCACCGAGGACGGCACCCGGTCCAGCACCAGCGCGTGGTCGCTGGAGATCACCCGCTCGCCGTCGATGTCCAGGCCCGGCAGGGACCGGGGCGCGGAGCCGGTGGCCAGCACGATGTGCCGGCCCTCGAGGACCTCGTCGCCGACCCGCACGGAGGTGGGGCCGACCAGCCGGCCCTCGCCCTCCACGATCGTGATGCCCTTGGACTTGATCAGCCCGGTGAGCCCCTTGACGGTGGTGGAGACGACCTTGTCCTTGTACGCCTGCACACCGGCGACGTCCACGCCCTCGAAGGTCGCCTTCACGCCGAAGGTCGCGGCCTCGCGGGTCTGGTCGGCGACCTCCGCGGCGTGCAGCAGGGCCTTGGTCGGGATGCACCCGCGGTTGAGGCAGGTGCCGCCGAGCCTGTCGCGCTCGATGAGGGCGACCGTCATCCCCAGCTCCACGGCCCGCAGAGCACAGGCGTATCCGCCGCTGCCACCACCCAGGACGACGATGTCGAAGGGGCCGCTGTCGACCAACTGAACGCTCCTTGTCGTGCGTTGCTCATGCCGCGCCGGGACGTTACCCCCGTCGCGGGGAAATCTTTTCATTTTTTCGCGCCGTCGTGCCGTCTTACACGGCGATCTGCGTCACAACGCCCCGGCCGCCACGTCCTCCGCGAGCTGCACGAGCGTGCGCGTCGCGGCGCCGGTGCCGCCCTTGGGGGTGTAGCCGTACGGCTCGCCCTTGTTGAACGCCGGGCCCGCGATGTCCAGGTGTCCCCACTTGACACGCTCGGGAACGAACTCCGCGAGGAACACGCCGGCGACCAGCATCCCGCCCCAACGATCGCCGCTGATGTTGGCGATGTCGGCGACCGCCGAGTCGAGGCCCTTGCGCATCTCCGGCGGGAGCGGCATCGGCCAGGACGGCTCCCCGGCGCGGTCGGCGGCCGAGACCACCTTCGCGCGCACGTCGTCGTCGTTGGCCATCACCCCGGCGGTGCGGGTGCCCAGCGCGACCAACTGCGCGCCGGTCAGCGTGGCGACGTCCACGAGCAGGTCGGGGGAGTCCTCGCCGGCGCGCACCAGCGCGTCGGCCAGCACCAACCGGCCCTCGGCGTCGGTGTTGAGGACCTCGACGGTCTTGCCGCCGTACATGGTGAGGACGTCGGAGGGGCGCTGGGCGGTGCCGCTGGGCATGTTCTCCGCCAGCGGCAGGTAGCCGATCACGTTGACCCTGGGCTTGAGCGCGGCGATGGCGTGCAGCGCGCCGAACACGGCGCCCGCGCCGCCCATGTCGGACTTCATCCAGTCCATGGCCTCCGCCGGCTTGAGCGACAGGCCCCCGGTGTCGAAGGTGATGCCCTTGCCGACGTACACCACGGTCTTGTCGGCCTCGGGGTGGCTGTAGGACAGCCGCACCAGGCGCGGCGGGTTGGCCGAGCCCTGCCCGACCCCGACGATGCCGCCGTAGCCGCCGTCGGCCAGCGCCTTCTCGTCGAGGACCTCCACGCCGAGACCGACCTCGCCGCCCACCCGGGCGGCGATCTGCGCGAAGTCCTCGGGCGACAGGTCCGACGGCGGCGTGTTGACCAGGTCGCGGACCAGCGTGATCGAGGCGGCCAGCGTCTCGGCCCGGGCGAGCGCGTCGGCGCCGCCCTCGGCGGCGGACAACACGGTCAGCTCGGCGACCGGCTCCTTGCGCTCTCCGGTGCGGTAGCGGCCGAAGGAGTAGTTGCCCAGCAGCGCGCCCAGCGCCACCGCGCCCACCTCCTCGGCGGAACCCGCGGGCAGCGCCAGGGCGACCCTGCCGGACCCGGCCAGGGCCCGCACCGCGGCGCCCGCCGCCCGGCGCAGCGCCTCGGCGTCGACGGCGTCGCCGAGCCCGGCGGCCACCAGGACCGGCGCGGGGAGGCCGCCCAGCGTGGGAAGCTTGGTGATCTCACCGGCCGCGCCGGTGGCGCCCACGGACTTCAGCGCGGCGGCCAGCCGGCCGTCGAGGGCCTGCTCGAGGTCCTGCGCCCCCTCGGCCGCGCGGAGGCCGGGACCGGACGGTCCGCCGGTGTCGTCGGGGACGATCCCGATCACGATCGCGTCGACTTCCAGGGCCGACGGTGCTGCGCTGTCCAGGCTGATGGTCGTCACGTAAGCCGATGCTAGTCCCCCGGCTGACCGCTTTCGCCCTTTTGGATCAAGCCTTACCGCGTGGCGGGGCGCAGCGGGGACGGGCCCTCCGCGCGGTGAGCCGCGTGGTCAGCGCACGGCCAGGACGATCAGGGAGGTCGTCGCGGCGATCTCGGCCAGCGCCCCGAGCACGTCCCCGGTGACGCCGCCCAGTCGGCGGACGGCGCGTCGCAGGGTCAGCAGCGCGGCCCCGACGCCGAGCAGGACCGCGAGCCCGCCCGACACCGCCCCCTGCACGCCGTCCACCGCCGCGCCGCAGGCGGCCGCCGCCGTCAACGTCACCACCGTCACCAATGCGGCACCGGCGGGTCGCACCGTTCCGGCGACCAGCGCGCCGAGCCCGTCCTGCCGGGCCGCCGGAACGCCCGCGCGGCAGGCCCAGGGGAAGGCGAGCCGGGCGGTCACCGCCGCGACCGCCACCGCGAACGCCCCATGCTCGCTCTCGGCCAGCGCGGCGGCCTGCACGAGGAGCACGAGCAGCAGGGTGACGACGCCGAACGGCCCGATGTCGGAGCGCTTCATGACCTCCAGGGCCCCCTCGGCGGGCCGCCCGCTCCCCAGCCCGTCGGCCAGATCGGCCAGCCCGTCCAAATGCAGCGCCCGGGTGAGGACGGCCATCGCCCCGAGCGCGAGGACGGCCCGCAGCAGCCCGCCGAGCCCGAGCAGGTCGCCGGCGACCATCACCAGCGCCCCCGTCCCGCCCACCACGAGCCCCACGACGGGCGCCAGCACCATGGCCCGACCGCCGACGACCCGATCGACCCGCCCGACCGGCACCCGGATGACCGTCAGCAGACTGAACGCCAGCCGAACCCCGTCGATCACCGGACCACCTCCCGTACGCCTTCGGCCACGGGCCCCATGGCCTCGTCGCGCGTTCGGCCGCGTGTCCTACGGCGTGGGCGCGCGGCGCGGCGCGGCCGCCGGCTGGGTGGTCGCAAGGTCTCGGGCCGGGGGAACGTCGGCTGCGTCCGCCCGCTCACGAGGGTGTCGCCAGCACGCGTCCGGCGACGATGAGGGCCGTCTCCTCGGACTCCGCCGCCAGGCGTTGGTTGAGGGTGCCGAGCAGGTCGCCGTACAGGCGGCCGGCTCGGGTGGTCGGTATGAGGGAGAGGCCGACCTCGTCGGTGACCGCGACCACGTGCGCCTCGGTGGAACGCCACGCCGCGACGAGGTCGTCCAGTGCCGGTCGTACGGCGTCGGGGTCGTCCCAGGCGCCGGCGGCGTCCATGACCGAGGCCAGCCAGGAGCCGATGCCGTCGATCAGCAGGGCGCCGGGTCCCGAACGCAGGATGGGGGCCACGTCGGTGGTCTCCTCGGTGGTCCACCAGTGCGGGCGTCGTGAGCGGTGGGCGTCGACGCGGGCCTTCCACTCCGGGTCGTTCCGCGTGAAGGCGGCGGTCGCGACGTAGGTGACGCTCGGGTGGGACAGCAGGCGCAGCTCCGCCTCCGCCGACTTGCCCGAACGCGAGCCGCCCAGCAGCAGGGTCCGGTACGTGCTCTCGGACGGTCGTGCCCACCGGGCGAGGCGGCGACCCAGTTCGGCGGGGGAGGCGATGCGGTGGTCGTTGTGGACGGAGAGGACCCGGGTGGCGGCCGTGACCGCCCCTCGGTGGCGCAACCACCCGAGGTGTTCGGGATGCCCGATCAGGTCGAGGAGGACGGCGTCGTACGTCACATCCGACGCCGGCTCGGGGCACGCACCGGGCCCCTCCGAGACCAGGATCCGACCCCCGCCGGAGGGCCGTACGTCGTACCCGCCGGGGACCTCCGAACGCGGCAGTTCCCCCAAGGGCACACCGTCCACCAGCACACGCGTCGGCTCGAACGCGACACCCGCCGTCCGCAGCCCGTTGCAGGAGGCACAGCGGCAGCCGGGTTCGGGCCAGCCGTGGGGACCGGCGGTGCCCGGCAGTTCGATGTGCATGTCGCGTCGCACTCTACGGGCACGGGCGCCCACCGGGGCCTCGGCGGCGGCTAGTCTCACCTCCGACAAGGGAGGTCGAGCTTTCCATGCCGTGGAGCTGGCGTTTGCAGGGCAGCGACGGAAGCACCGTCACCGTGCCCGGTCTGCCCGAGGAGACGTTCACCACCCAGGCCGACGCGGAGACGTGGCTGGGAGTGAACTGGCGTGAGCTGCGGGCGGGCGGGGTCGAGCGGGTGGCCCTCCTGGAGGACGACGCCGTCGTCTACCCGATGAGCCTGCTCGACCCCGAGTGAGCCCGGGGGTGGTCAGGGGCGCTTGCTGGGGCTGACGGTCTTCGCCGGGTCGCGCACCACGACGGGGCCGAGCACGTCGTCGATGCGCCGCAGCACGTCCGCGTCCAGCTTGACCCCGCTGGCCTTCACGTTGTCGCGGACCTGCTCGGGGCGGGACGCCCCGACGATGGCCGAGGAGACGTTCGGGTTCTGCAGCACCCAGGCCACCGCGAGCTGCGCCATGGTCAGGCCCAGCTCCGCGGCGATCGGCTTGAGGTCCTGCACGCGGGTGAGGACGTCGTCCTTGAGCAGGCCCTTGATGAAGCGGGAGCCGCCGGCCTCGTCGACCGCCCGGGACCCGGCGGGCGGCGCCTGGCCCGGCAGGTACTTGCCGGTCAGCACGCCCTGCGCGATCGGGGACCACACGATCTGGCCGAGGCCCTCCCGCTCCGACAGGGGGACGACCTCCTCCTCGATGACCCGCCACAGCATCGAGTACTGGGGCTGGTTGGAGACGATCCGGTCGAGGCCCATCTCGTCGGCGATCTTCAGGGCCCGGGCGATCTCGTCCGCCCGCCACTCCGAGACGCCCACGTACAGGACCTTCCCCTGCCGTACCAGGTCGTCGAACGCCCGCAGGGTCTCCTCCAGCGGGGTCTCCACGTCGAACCGGTGCGCCTGGTAGAGGTCCACGTAGTCGGTCCGCAGCCGGCGCAGCGAGCCCTCGATCGACTCCATGATGTGCTTGCGCGACAGGCCCCGGTCGTTGCGGCCCGGGGCGGTCGGCCAGAACACCTTGGTGAAGATCTCCAAGCCCTCGCGCCGCTGCCCCTTGAGGGCCCGGCCGAGCACGTCCTCGGCCCGGGTCTCGGCGTAGGCGTCGGCGGTGTCGAAGGTGGTCACGCCCTCGTCGAGGGCCGCGTGCACGCAGGCCACGGCGGCGTCCTCCTCGACCTGGGAGCCGTGGGTCAGCCAGTTTCCGTAGGAGATCTCGCTGACCATGAGGCCGCTGCGGCCGAGGTGTCGAAAGTCCATGCCCCGAACCCTAGCGAGGGGTCCTCAGGCGTCGCCGTCGGTCTCGGCCTTCTTGCCGGGCTTCACCAGCGGCGCCGGCACCCGGAAACGGCGGATCTGCATCGCGCGCACGGCGGCGTACATCCCGACGCCCTTGCGCTCCTCGTCGGGGAACCGCTCGGCGGTCAGCTTCTTGACCCGCGTGCTGATCAGCACGCCCTCCACCAGCACGATGCCCAGCAGCAACGGCGGGGCGATCAGCAGGAGGAGCGCGGTGATCGGCGTCCGCACGAAGCTGAGCAGCACGATCACGAACATGGCGTACATGAGGTACGAGCCCATGGTGCGGCGGCCGTCGACGTAGTCGCGGGCGAAGCGGCGCACCGGGCCCTTGTCGCGCTTGAGCAGGTAGCGCTCGTCGCCCTGCTTCATGCCCTCGCGCGTCTTCACGCGATTCTGCGCCTGCCGCTCGCGGACCTGCTTGTACGCCTCTTTGCGGTCTCGCGGCGCGGTGATGTACTGCTGCCGGCGCTTCTGCGCCTCGCTGCGCTTGGGCGTGGGACGGCCCTTGCCCCCTGGCTTGACCGCCTCTGGGGCCTCCTCGGGGGCGGCGGCCTCGGTACGACGTCGGAACACGTGTTCAGGGTACCGTCCGTCGCCGCCCGACCCGTCCGGGGCGGCGGCCGTGGAACGATGCGTTCCCCGGGTACGTCCTACCGGGTACCTGCTCCATGACCCGGGGGCCTGCAACGTCATGGAGCCGCCGACCGTTAACGCGTAGGGTGATAACCACCCCAGCAGTGGTTATTGAGTACATCACGAAGGGACCGGCGCCGCGCGATGAGCGTGATGAAGCGAATGTCGATGATCTTCAAGTCCAAGGCGAACAGGGCGCTGGACCGCATGGAGGATCCTCGTGAGACCTTGGACTACTCCTACCAGCGCCAACTCGAGATGCTGCAGAAGGTCCGCCGCGGGGTGGCCGACGTCGCGACCTCGCGCAAGCGCCTGGAGCTGCAGATCCAGCAGTTGGAGCAGCAGCAGAACAAGCTGACCGACCAGGGCAAGAAGGCGTTGCAGGTGGGCCGCGAGGACCTGGCCCGCGAGGCGCTGACCCGCCGCGCCGCCCTGGACGCCCAGCTCGCCGACCTGCGGACGCAGTACCAGAACCTGCAGGGCGAGGAGGAGAAGCTCACGCTGGCCTCCCAGCGGCTGCAGGCCAAGGTGGACGCCTTCCGCACCCGCAAGGAGACGATCAAGGCCACCTACACCGCCGCCGAGGCCCAGACGAAGATCAACGAGGCCTTCAGCGGGATCTCCGAGGAGATGGGCGACGTCGGTCTGGCCATCCAGCGCGCCGAGGAGAAGACCGAGACCATGAAGGCCCGCGCCGGGGCCATCGACGAGCTGCTGGCCTCCGGGGCGCTGGAGGACTTCTCCGGCCCCCGCGACGACATCCAGGCGGAGCTGGACCGGCTGGGCTCCACCACCGGCGTCGACCTGGAGCTGGAGCGGATGAAGGCCGAGCTCGGCCAGGCCCCGACCCCCAAGCAGCTCGACGCGGGGTCCCCGACGGCCCAGCCCCAGCAGGCCCCGCAGCAGCAGGCGGCCCCGCGGGACGGCTCGTGGCCGCAGCAGCCCGGGGGTGCGCAGTGATCGTCCGGATCATGGGCGAGGGCCAACTGGACCTGGCCTCCGCCGATCTGACGGCCCTCAACAAGCTCGACGATCAGGTGGAGGCCGCGATCGAGGCCGGTGACGAGGCCCGGTTCCGCGCCGCCCTGCACGACCTGCTGGACAACGTCCGCCAGATGGGCAGGCCGTTGCCCGCCGACAGTCTGGAGCCCTCCGAGCTGATCCTGCCGCCGGCCGACTCCGCCATGGACGAGGTCCGCAGGATGCTCGGAGACGAGGGGCTCATCCCCGACTGACGGCGGACGGGTGCGGCCGGGCGACCCCAGCTCGTCGCCCTGCGGGCGACTTCGCCGGGGCCCGCCTCGGGCACCCGCCCGGCGGGACGAGCCCCGGAACCCCCTGATATGCGGGGAACCCCACCCCCTGGCGCCGATCTCCGGGCCTTAGGGGAGGGCGAGCATCTGGTCCAGGGCGACCTTGGCGTAGTGCGCGGTCTCCTCGTCCACCTGGATCCGGTTGACGACCTCGCCCCGGGCCAGCGACTCCAGCGACCAGACCAGGTGCGGCAGGTCGATCCGGTTCATCGTGGAGCAGAAGCACACGGCACGGTCCAAGAACATGACGTTCTTGTCGGGATGGGCGCCGGCCAGCCTCCGCACCAGGTTCAACTCGGTTCCGATCGCCCAGGACGAGCCCGCGGGGGCGGCGTCCAGGGTCTTGATGATGTACTCGGTCGACCCGACGCGGTCGGCCTCCACGACGACCTCGTGCTTGCACTCGGGGTGCACCAGGATGTTCACGTCGGGCACCCGGGCGCGCATGTCGTCCACCGACGCCTTGCTGAACCGCCCGTGCACCGAGCAGTGCCCCCGCCACAGCAGCATCCGGGCGTCCCGGAACTGCTCGGGGGTGAGCCCGCCGTCCGGCCGGTGCGGGTTGTAGACGACGCAGTCGTCCAGCGCGAGGCCCATCTCCAGCACCGCGGTGTTGCGCCCCAGGTGCTGGTCCGGCAGGAACAGGACCTTCGAACCCTTCGCGTACGCCCAGTCGAGCGCGCGTCGGGCGTTGGACGAGGTGCACACCACGCCGCCGTGGCGACCCACGAACGCCTTGATGTCGGCCGAGGAGTTCATGTACGTGACGGGGACCACGTCGTCGGCGATCCCCATGTCCTCCAGGACCTCCCAGCACTCCTCGACCTGGTCGAAGGTGGCCATGTCCGCCATGGAGCAGCCGGCCGCCAGGTCGGGCAGGACCACCGCCTGGTGCCCGGCGGTCAGGATGTCGGCGGACTCGGCCATGAAGTGCACGCCGCAGAAGACGATGTACGGGGCCTCGGGGCGGGCCGCCGCCTCGCGGGCGAGCTTGAACGAGTCGCCGGTCACGTCCGCGAACCGGATGACCTCGTCGCGCTGGTAGTGGTGCCCCAGCACGAAGACCTGGTCGCCCAGGGCGGCCTTGGCGGCCCTGGCACGCTCCACCAGGTCGGGGTCGGAGGCCGGGGGCAGCTCGCCGGGGCAGTCCACGCCGCGCTCGCTGGCCGGGTCGGTCCCGGCGCCCAGCAGGAGCAGCGGCAGCCGCGGTTCGCGGAAGTCCGTGGCGGCGATCTCCGGGGTGGTGGTCACGGGAGTCTCCCTTCGGCGACGGGGACTTATCGTCGCTCTGACGACTAATGGTGGCACATACCGGGCGATGCACGATCCACCGGGTCCGGCCGAGACGGCGGATCCCCTCGGGTAGACGGAATGCACGGGGCCCGGGGTACGTTGGTGTTGCGAAGAGGCGCAGCAGACGTCTTCGGGGGTCATGCCCTCAGTCGGATGGACAACAGGACGCGACCGTCGCCGGACGGCCGGCGGAGCTAGACCGGGAGCAGAACACATGACGGTAGAGAGCACGCAGGAGACCACGGAGCAGGTCACGGGTGTCGTCCTCACCGACGCCGCGGCCACCAAGGCCAGGGACCTGCTGGAGCAGGAGGGCCGCGACGATCTGGCGCTGCGTGTCGCCGTGCAGCCGGGCGGCTGCTCCGGGCTGATCTACCAGCTCTTCTTCGACGAGCGCGAGATGGACGGCGACCAGGTGCAGAAGTTCGACGGGCTGTCGGTGCGCGTCGACCGGATGAGCGCGCCCTACCTCACCGGCGCCACCATCGACTTCGTCGACTCCATCGAGAAGCAGGGCTTCACGATCGACAACCCGAACGCCACGGGCTCCTGCGCCTGCGGCGACTCGTTCAACTGACCGGCGGACCGCCGGACGGACTCCGGGACGGCCCGGGTGCAGCGCGCACCCGGGCCGTTCCCTTTGTCCCTCGGGGGTGCGCACCGGGTGCGCTCCGTGATGCGATGGACGTTAACCTTTGCAGGCCCCCAGGGCGGCACCCGTGAGACTTCGCGGGGTTGACACAGCCGGACATATAGCCGGACGACACCGACGAGGAGAGCGACGCCGTGCGCATCGCCGTGACCGGATCCATCGCGACCGACCATCTGATGACCTTCCCCGGGAAGTTCGCCGACCAGCTCATCCCCGACCAGCTCCACAAGGTCTCCCTGTCGTTCCTGGTGGACGAGCTGGAGATCCGCCGGGGCGGGATCGCCGCCAACATCTGCTACGGCATGGCGTCGCTGGGCCTGGCGCCCGTCCTGGTCGGCGCCGTCGGCGACGACTTCGCCGACTACCGCTCCTGGCTGGAGCGGCACGGGATCGACACCGAGTCCGTCCACGTGTCCGAGCTGCGGCACACGGCGCGCTTCCTGTGCACCACCGACGAGGACCACAACCAGATCGCCTCGTTCTACGCCGGGGCGATGAGCGAGGCCCGTGAGATCGAGCTGCAGCCGATCGCCGACCGGGTCGGCGGCCTCGACCTGGTGCTGGTCAGCCCGAACGACCCCGAGGCGATGGTCCGGCACACCGAGGAGTGCCGTGAGCGCGGCCTCCCGTTCGCCGCCGACATCTCCCAGCAGCTCGCCCGAATGTCCCGCGACGGGATCCGCTCCCTGATCGACGGCGCCCTCTACCTGTTCACCAACGAGTACGAGAAGGGCCTGTGCGAGCAGAAGACCGGCTGGAGCGACGCGGAGATCCTCGACCGCGTCCAGATCCGGATCACCACCCTCGGCCCCAAGGGCGTGGTCATCACCCGTAAGGGCCAGCCGGAGATCCACGTGCCCGCCGCCCCGGTGGAGACCGCCGTCGAGCCCACCGGGGTCGGCGACGCCTTCCGCGCCGGGTTCCTGTCCGCGAACTCCTGGGGCCTGCCGCTGGAGCGCGCCGCCCAGGTCGGCAACCTGCTGGCCGTGCACGTCCTGGAGACGCAGGGCCCGCAGGAGTACCGCCTGATCGAGCAGGACTTCCTGGTCCGTCTCGCGGAGGCCTACGGTCAGGTCGCCGCCGACGAGGTGGCCCCGCACCTTTCCTGACCCGTCACCGTGGGCGGGCCCGGCCCGCCCACGGGGGTCGTCAGTAGCAGCGCCGGATGTGGAACGCCCACCCCCGAGGGAGCGTCTCCTCGCGGACGAACTCCTGCGACTTCATCCGGCACCAGGCGGGCACGTCGGTACGGGCGGCCACGTCGTCGGCCAGCACCGCGACGACCTCGCCCACCGGGACCTCGCGGATCCGCTCGGCCAGCCAGATGATCGGGATGGGGCACTTGCGGCCGAGCGCGTCGATCACCAGCACCGGCGGGGGCCCGGCCTCGGCCGCCGGGACGGGGACGGCCTCGGGGGCCCGCTCGGGCGTCGTGTCGGGGCGTCGCCCGCGGCCGTTCGCCCTGCCTGATCCGCGGGTGCCGCGGCCTCGGAACATCATGAGGGGGCTGCGCCTCCTGTCAGCGCTGTCACGCGGTGGTCATGCCGGCACTGCGGCGCAGGCGGCCCACGGTGTCCGGCAGCACGGCGAGGAACCTGTCGACGTCGGGGGCCTGTACGTCACGGGGCAGCGATACCCGGACGTTCCCGTGGGTAATCACCTTCATCGCCTCCAGCACGTGGCTCGGACGCAGCGTATCGGCCGTGCACGAACTTCCGGACGATACCGCGAAGCCCAGCCGGTCGAGCTCGGTCAGCAGCGCCTCGCCCTCGACGTACAGACACGAGAACGTGACGATGTGCGGCAGCCGCCGGACCGGGTCGCCGACCACCTCCACGTCGGGCACCCGTCGGGGGACCTCCGCGCGGATCCGGTCCACCAGGGCCGACTGTCGGGGGGCGGCCTCGACCATCTCCTCCCGGTAGGCCGTCAGCGCCGCCGCCGCCGCGACCGCGCCGGGCACGTTCTCGAACCCGGGGACGCGACGGCCCTCGCGCTCGTCGTCCGGCAGCGGCGAGCGCCACCGGGTGTTCTTGCGGACGACCAGCAGGCCCACCCCCGCGGGCCCGCCCCACTTGTGGGCGCTGGCGGCCAGCATCGACCAGCCCTCGGGGACGTCCGTCCGCCCGACGGACTGGGCGGCGTCCACGAACAGCGGCACCCGGGCGGTCCGACAGATCGCCGCCACCTCGTCCACCGGCTGCAACGTCCCGACCTCGTGGTTGGCGGACTGCAGGCACGCCAGCGCGGTGTCCGGACGCAGGGCCGCGGCGAACGCGTCGACGTCGATCCGGCCGGTGCGGTCCACGCCGACCCGGGTGACCTCGCCCCCCTCCCGTTCGTGCTGCTCGGCGGCGTGCAGCACGCTGGAGTGCTCCACCTCGCCGATCACCAGGTGGCGTCCCGCGCGGCGGCGGGCCCGCAGCCCCCCCAGCACCGCCAGATGCACCGCCTGCGTGCCGGAGGTGGTGAAGTACACCTCGTCCGGTCGCACGCCGAGCACCCCCGCCGTCCGGGCCCGCGCCCGGTCCAGCAGCAGTCGCGCGCCGCGCGCCGCACCGTACAGCCGGGCGGGGTCGGCCCAGCCGGCGTCGAGGGCTCCGAGCAGCGCCTCGCGCGCCGCCGGGTGCGGCGGCTCGGTGGAGGCCGCGTCGAAGTACGCTCCGGGACGATCTCCAGGTAGAGAGGGCACGTCAACGACACTAACCGGGCACCCCGTCCGGGGGGTGCCCGACCCTCGCGCTAGGGTGTCTCGCACACGTGTGAAGTACCGACCTGACCGCCCGGGAACACCGGGCTTCATCTGTGGGGAAGGCATTCCGTGAGTCCGACCCGCTCAAGGGAGCGGCGTACGCCGGTGCGCGGTCGCCGCGCGTTGTCCAGTGCCGGCGCGCTGGCCCTCCTGGCGATGACCGCCACCGCATGCAGCGGTGAGGCGTCCCGCCTTGGCATGCCCGAGCCGATCAGCGAGCAGGCCGAGCGCATGCTGCAGTTGTGGCAGGGCTCCTGGATCGCGGCGTTCGCCGTGGGCGGCCTCGTCTGGGGTCTGATCATCTGGGCGGTGCTGTTCCACCGCAAGCGCTCCGACGACCTGCCGCCGCAGGTGCGCTACAACCTGCCGATCGAGATCCTCTACACGGCCGTCCCGTTCGTCATCATCGCGGTGCTCTTCTACTTCACCGCACGCGACGAGTCCTATGTCGAGAAGACGAGCGACAACGTGGCCGCGGTGATCGACGTGCACGGCTTCCAGTGGAGCTGGCAGTTCGATTACAAGGAGAGCCTCGCCGCGAACGCGCCCACCGTCGCCTCCGTGGCCGGTGTGCCCGTCCAGCCGGACGCCCCCAGCAAGGTGCAGGTGATGATCCCGGCCGGGCAGAACGTGCGCTTCCGGCTGCACTCCAATGACGTCATCCACTCGTTCTGGGTGCCGGCCCTTCTCTACAAGAAGGACGTCATGCCCGGTTACGTGAACGAGTTCGAGGTGAAGGCGACCAAGCTCGGCCTCTACGAGGGCCGCTGCGCCGAGCTGTGCGGTGTCGACCACAGCCGGATGCTGTTCCAGCTCAAGGTCGTCACACCGCAGGAATACCAGAAGTTCATCGCCGATTCGAAGGCGGCTGGGGGAGCCAAGTGACCACGCTCAGCCACGCTCCGAGCGCACCGCTCGCCGCGGCCCGGACGAGCAAGGGACGCCTCATCGCGTCCTGGGCCTCGTCCACCGACCACAAGGTGATCGGTTACCTGTACCTGATCACCTCGTTCGTGATGTTCCTGATCGGCGGTGTGCTGGCCCTGCTGATGCGGGCCGAGTTGTACAAGCCGGGCCTGCAGGTGGTCAGCAACGAGCAGTTCAACCAGTTGTTCACCATGCACGGCACGATCATGCTGCTGATGTTCGCGACCCCGCTGTTCGCGGGCTTCGCCAACGTGATCATGCCGCTGCAGATCGGCGCGCCCGACGTGGCGTTCCCGCGGATGAACATGCTGGCCTACTGGCTGTTCCTGTTCGGCAGCCTGATCGTGATCGCCGGCTTCCTGACGCCGGGCGGCGCGGCCAGCTTCGGCTGGTTCGCCTACGCCCCGCTGTCGGACGCGGTCCGCTCGCCGGGCGTCGGCGGCGACATGTGGGTGATGGGCCTGGCCATGTCGGGCTTCGGCACCATCATGGGCGCGGTCAACTTCATCACCACGATCCTGTGCATGCGGGCCCCCGGCATGACGATGTTCCGGATGCCGATCTTCACCTGGAACATCCTGCTGACCTCGATCCTGGTCCTGCTGGCGTTCCCGGTGCTGGCGGCGGCGCTGCTGGCGCTGGAGGCCGACCGCAAGTTCGGCGCGCACATCTTCGACGCCGCGCACGGCGGGGCGCTGCTGTGGCAACACCTGTTCTGGTTCTTCGGGCATCCCGAGGTGTACATCATCGCCTTGCCCTTCTTCGGCATCGTGACGGAGATCCTGCCGGTGTTCAGCCGCAAGCCGCTGTTCGGCTATGTCGGTCTGGTCATCGCGACCATCTCCATCGCGGGCCTGTCGGCGACGGTGTGGGCGCACCACATGTACGTGACCGGCCAGGTGCTGCTGCCGTTCTTCTCCTTCATGACGTTCCTCATCGCGGTGCCCACCGGGGTGAAGTTCTTCAACTGGGTGGGGACGATCTGGCGAGGGCAGTTGACGTTCGAGTCGCCGATGCTGTGGTCGCTGGGCTTCCTGGTGACGTTCCTGTTCGGCGGGCTGACCGGCGTCATCCTGGCCTCCCCGCCGATGGACTTCCAGTTGTCGGACTCCTACTTCGTGGTGGCGCACTTCCACTACGTGGTGTTCGGCACGGTGGTGTTCGCCATGTTCGCGGGCTTCTACTTCTGGTGGCCGAAGTTCACCGGGAAGATGCTCAACGACACGCTCGGCAAGGTGCACTTCTGGATGCTGTTCTTCGGCTTCCACGGCACCTTCCTGGTGCAGCACTGGCTGGGCGCTGCGGGCATGCCGCGCCGGTACGCCGACTACACCCCGGACTTCACCGCGCTCAACCAGGTGTCCACGATCGCCTCCCTGCTGCTCGGGCTGTCGCTGCTGCCGTTCTTCTACAACGTCTACATCACGGCCAAGAAGGGCAAGAAGGTCGAGGTGGACGACCCCTGGGGCTACGGCAACTCGCTGGAGTGGGCGACGTCCTGCCCGCCGCCGCGGCACAACTTCACCTCGATCCCGCGGATTCGTTCGGAACGTCCCGCGTTCGACCTGCACCACCCGCACGTGGGCGCCAAGGGCGAGCTCGCGGGCACCGGCACCGGATCGGAGCACTGACCGATGCGCGTACAGGCGTTCATGTTCTACGGGTGCGCCGTCTTCTTCCTGGTCACCGACGTCGTCTACTGGCTGTGGTCCAAGGACTGGACGGGCACCACCGCGCTGGCCCTGTCGGTCGGCCTGGCCGGGCTGATCGGCTTCTACATCCACTTCACGATCCGGCGGCTCGAGAAGGCCAACGCCGGGCCGCTGTACGAGGACGACCCCGAGGGGGAGATCGCGCAGGCGGCCGGTGAGGTGGGCTTCTTCAGCCCGCACAGTTGGTGGCCGCTGTTCGTGGCCCTGGGCGCGGCCAGCGTCTCGCTGGGCTTCGTCTTCGGCTGGTGGCTGGTGGTCTTCGGGGTCGCCGCGACGTTGATGAGCTGTGTCGGGCTTGTCTTCGAGTACTACCGGGGCCACTTTCAGCACTGATTAGGCAAAAGGTCTCCTAAGGGGGCCGGTGTCCGCTTACCAGCGGGTGCCGGTCCCCTTCATAATTGTCCCGTCCGGGGATCGCGAGTGACCCGCGCCGCCATCGGCGCAATTCTGCATTCTTCCGGCCTCCGCATATTCGCGGGCAAAACGGGACATTGTGGTGCGCGGGTCGTCCAGACGAACGCACGGGGGGTTGTGAGGGTGGACGTCAACGTCCGGAGATCAGAGGCCCGGCGGTTCCTGCGTCCGGGCGTGGCCCTGTCCGTGGCCGTCACCCTGGCCGCGGGCCTCGCCGGCTGCGCGGAGGAGCGCAGACCGGATCCCGCCGCACGGCCGGTCGGTCTGACCGTGGTGCCGCGGGCGCCGTCCCTCACCTCGGTGCCGCCCGACAGCCCGATCGAGGTCAGGGCGGCCCACGGGACGCTGCAGAACGTCACCGTCCGGGCCCGGGGGGCCGACGTGGAGGGTGTCGCCGGCGGCGACCGGAGCCACTGGCGGTCGCGCTGGTCGCTGACCCCGGGGACCCGGTACGACGTGGCCGCCACCGCGCTGGGCGCGGACGGTCGCACCCGCACGGTGACCAGCACGTTCACCACGCAGAAGGTCAAGCAGGCGGTCGCGACGACGATCGAGGCGCCCGACCGCGGCGAGACCGTCGGCGTCGGGATGCCGATCATCCTGCGGTTCAGCCGGAAGGTCGCCGACCGGGCGGCGGTGGAGCGGGCGTTGGAGGTGCGCTCCAGCAAGCGGGTCGAGGGCGCCTGGCACTGGTTCGACGACCAGAGCGTGGTGTTCCGGACCCACCGGCATTGGCCCGCGCACACCGACGTCAGGTTGATCGGCCACCTCAACGGGGTGCGCGCCGTCCGCAACGGCTATGCGACCAAGGACCTCGATCTGAGGTTCAAGACCGGCGATTCCCATGTCAGCGTGGCCAACGCCAAGACCCACCGCATGATCGTCTACCGGAACGGCAAGCGGATCCGGAACTTCCCGATCAGCATGGGCCGGGGCGGGATCCTCAAGTACACGACCACCAACGGCCACCACCTGACCATGGACAAGGGCAACCCGGTCATCATGGACTCGTCCACGGTCGGCTGCGGGCCCGGCTGCCCGGACTACTACCGGCAGACCGTGTACTGGTCGGTGCGGATCTCCAACAGCGGCGAGTACGCGCACAGCGCCCCCTGGTCGACCGGCTCGCAGGGGCACGCCAACGTCAGCCACGGCTGCGTCAACATGTCCCCGTCGGCGGCCCGCTGGTTCTACAACTTCAGCCTCCGGGGCGACCCTTACCGGGTCACCGGCACCAAACGGGAGCTGGAGCCGGAGAACGGCTGGGGCTACTGGCAACTGAGCTGGAAGAAGTGGGTGGCGGGCAGCGCCCTGAAGCAGGCGCTGTCCATCGGCCCCGACGGCTCCGAGCCGCTCCCGCAGGTGCAGGCGGCCCGCCCGCCCTCGCGGAAGCCGGCCCCCACGTCCTCGCCCTCGGCGGCCATTCCGTCGGCCACGCCCCGTCGCTGACCCGCCGCCCGCCGGGGTCAGGGCCTGCGTGCGGGCGGCTCGGGAACGCCGTGCAGCCGGGCCCACGTGCGGGCCATGGCGATGCGCTCGGGCCCGCTGGGGTGGCTGAACCACAGGACGTACTCCAGCGGGTTGGGGCGCAGGTCCGACATGTTGCGCACCGACAGCTCGTGCTGCATCGACACGAAGGTGGCCGGGTCGCGGGTCAGGGCGAGCGCGTGCGCGTCGGCGCGGGCCTCGATCTGCCTGCTGACCAGGCTGTGCACCGGCCCGCTCACCTGCGTCAGGACGACGACGGCGGCCAGCAGCAGGGCGACGGAACGCGCGTCCGCGTCCGCTGCGTCGCCCTCGCTCGTCAGCCCGGCCCTGCGCCGGAGCCCCGGCGACGTCAGCACGAGGTACAGCAGGCACACGGCCCCGGACGTGCCGAGGGCGCCCACCAGCGTGCCGTAGAGCACGTCGTTGCGCTTGGCGTGGCCCAGCTCGTGGGCGACGATCGACTCGACCCGCGCCGGGGGCGACTTCAGCAGCGTGTCGTACACGACGATGCGACGCGTGGACCCGAACCCGGACACGTACGCGTTGAGGGAGGTCGTCCGGCGGGACGCGTCGGCGACCAGCACGTCCTTCACCGGGACGCCGTCCCGGTCGGCCATCCGCAGCAGGTCCGTGCGCAGCGTCCCGGCGGGCAGCGGGCGGAACGTGTTGAACACCGGCTCCACGACCAGCGGGTAGAGGAACGACACCGCGACCACCAGCGCGAAACCGCCGGCGGCGGCGGCCGTCCACCAGTAGCGGGGGAGGCGGCGGGCGAGCGCGAACAGCAGCAGCACGATGACCGTCCACATCACCCAGCGGAGCCCGAGCGACTTGAGCTGGTCCACCGACCAGGTCGACCAGGTCTGCGTGGACAGCCCGTACCGGCGCAGGACGTTCTCGCGCCAGACGTCGAACGGCAGCCCGATCGCCCACAGCAGCGTCGTCAGCGCCACCACCGCGACGATCAGCCGCAGCGGTCGCCGGGCCACCCGGGCGGTGCAGCGGCCGAGGAACCGGGCGCCCCACGGCGTCAGGCCCAGCACCAGGACGGCCGCGAGGCCGATGACCAGGTCGAGGTAGACGGGCGGGTTGAGCGCCGCGTCGAAGGCCGCCGACCGGGCCAGCTCGGCGGGGGAGAAGTCCGACGTGGGATCGGGCCGCACCGCGCCGCCGGGGGGCTCGCCCGGCAGCGACTCCCACGGCGTGGTGAGCAGGAGGACGACGCCGACGGCCGCGAACAGCGCCACCGCGGTGATCAGGGCGGCGGTACGGGCCCGCCGGAGGCCGTTCATCGCAGTTCCTTCCGGAGATGATCGCGCCACAGGGCGGTGAATCCGGCGGTGCCGATCCCGAGGACCGAGCGCAGCGCGGCCTCCTGGGAGCGGCGGCCCGCCGCACGGTACAGCTCCAGCAGCCTGTCCTCGCCGTACCGCTCGGCGATGAGCCGGCACGCGAGCCAGGCCTCGGCGTACGACTGGGGGAGCCGGTCCGATCCGCCGCCGAAGTCGTCGGGGCCGGGGAGCGCGGCGGGTGGTCGGCCGTCCGCGACCTCGCGATGCAGCTCCCGGGCCGCCGAACGCACCGGGACGTCCGTCCCCTTGTAGCCCACGTAGTCGGCCAGGCCCTCGATCAGCCACACGGGTGTCCGGCCGTCGCGGGCGCCGCCGGTGGCGACGTGCGTCAGCTCGTGGGTGAGCACGACCTCGCGACCGAGCGGGTTGAGGCGGGAGAACGTGCCGGGGGCGATCACGATCCGGTCCTCGCGGGAGGGACCGGACGTCGCCAGCGCGGCGATGCCGGTCAGATCGTCGCCCGAGGCCACCAGCCGTGCGGCGTGGCCGTCGTCGGCGGGCACGAGCGCGACCGCCCTGCGCGCCCAGCGGTCGCCCACCACACCCGACACGGCCGGCACCGCCTCGTCGAGCCGGTCGGCGATCTCGCGGAGCGCGGGGGAGGCGCCGATCACCAGGCTCCGGTCGCCGCGCACGACGGTGAGGGGCCCGCCGTCCCAGATGTCGGGGTCGTCGCGCAACCCGACCGCCGTGCCGTCTCCGGTGATCGTCCAGCGGGACCCGCCGCGCGGGGCGAACGTCAGGTGGCGGGTCCGGACGACGTCGCGGCGGTCGAAGCCCCGCAGCCGGTACCGCAGGGACACCTTCACCGTGGCTCCGGGGCCCTGGGCGGAGTCGTCCGGCTTCTCACGCCATGACTCCAGGGGGAGCCTGGTCAGGTTGTCGAAGAGGGTCCGCTGCGCCTCGCGGAAGGCCGGGGGCGCGGAGATGACGGTGGACAGGAACGCCGTGCGGTCGCGGTCCCTCACCGCGCGGGCCCGGCCGTCGAGGATCGCCCGAACGGCCGCCGGGTCGGGTGGGATCGCGGGGCCGTCCGTCACCTCGGTGGATCCGGGGGACCGGACGGACCCGTCGGGACGGGTCGCGAACCACGTCGCGCCGGCAGTCGGGACGAGCGCGGTGACCAGGGCCAGAACGACGAACACCGGCCGGCGCGCGAGGCGCCGGCCGGTGCCGGTCGGGGGGCTCACCGGTGCGTCGTCCATGCCGGTGATCCTATGGACAGATCACCGATGACGAGCACGGTCGGCCGTGGTGATCACTGGTGATCACTTGGCGTAGTCGGGGTAACCGAACCCGACGACCTTGTCGGTGCCGCGGGTCTTGGACTCGACGGCGTCGTTGCTGTTGCCCTCGACGGTGGCGAACTCGCCGTCGCCCAGGTTCTTGGTGACCAGGCCGACGTGGTCGATGGCGTCCATGCTCTTGCCGCCGTCCCAGTCGAAGAAGACGACCGCGCCGGGCTTGGGCTCGGTGCCCCAGCGGCCCTTGTCCTTGAACCACTCGGCGTGCTCGATGGTCCAGGCGTCGGCGCCCATCTGGTCGGTGAACCCGGTCCGGTCGCCCAGCCAGGAGATGAACATGGAGCACCAGGCGGCGTCCTCGTAGATCTTCGGGCTACCGCCGCCGGCGTCGCGCTGCATGGTCTCCTTGGCGCGCTCGGTGCCGGCGTACCAACGGCCGAACTTGCTCTTGCCGGCGCCGTCCTCGGAGTGGCCCACCTGGGACTTGGCCAGCGCGATGATGTTCTCGGCCTTGACCATCTTGGTGGCGGTCAGGGTCTTGCCCTCGCGCTTGGCCTTCTTCTCGCCCTTCTTGGCGGCCTTGACCTCGGCGTTGGCGTCGGCCAGGAGCTCGGCGCGGGCACCGTTGGGGGCCTTGGCGCCCTGCTCGGCGATGGCCGCGGCGGCGGACGGGGAGGGGACCTGGGTGGCGACGGTCAGCGCGGTGGTGGCGACCGCGCCGGCGACCAGGGCGCTGGCCACGGCGTTGTGCTTGTTCTGGAAGGTGCTGGTGATGCGGGTGATGCGGCGCATGCCGGTCAAAGCTGTGCTCCTCTGCTTCCTGGCCGCCTACCGGGTTAGCTGACGGGTTCGGGCTGGAAGTCGCCCTACGGCCGGATCGGCCGATTCACCCCAGGGACAAAGTGGGTCCCCGGCTCCGCGTCGCCCTGGATGAGGGCATGCGGACTCGGCGGCGGACGTCCACGGACGGACGTCCGACTGAGTTGTGCGAACGGATCCCTGCTGTGCAGGGGGGATCGGCGCGGCGTCAGACCGCGCCGGAGGGAGAGGTCATGAGGGCCTCATGGACCTGATCGGTCACATGGGCGGGTGCCGTGGAAGGGGCACCGGGAGTGGGTCAGCGGTGCGGACCTCTGGGCCCGGCGGTTCCGGCCGCATGGGGGCCGGTGTGCCGGTGCTCGTGCCAGGTGGTGGTCTGCGCCTGCTTGACGATCTCGCTCACGGCCCCGCCGGTGGGGGCCTCCGCCGGTGTGGCGGTGGCGAGGACGAGGAGGGGGGTGAGCGCCAGGGTTCCGGCGATCGCGGCGCCGGCGAGCTTCGCGCGGCGGGGGAGGCTGTGGACAGCGTGGCTGGACAGGGTTGACTCCTTCTTCCAGACGCCTACCGGGTTAGCTGACGGGTTCGGGCGGGAAGTCGCCCTACGGCACGTCTCACCTGCGGAGAGATCCACGGGCAAGAGGCGCCGATTCACCCCGGGGTACCTGTGGGTCCCCGGCTCCGGAACCCCTCCCGCGCCCCCCGGTCCGGCGGTGCCGGTGGAGTGTGCGCGCGGAGAACGATGTCCGGACTCGGCGTGGCCGCTGATGCGGCTCTGATTCTGATGAGTTCCTGGATTGTGCCGGCCGATCCGCTCGGGACCGTCCGTGCGACGCATGGGAAGCGCCGCTGTCCGACATAAGGTACCAAACCGCCAGGAGAAGGCAAATCATCCGCAAAACGGACATGAGCTGGGTCACGAGGACTCTGTGTGCGCCTGCTCCAGGGTGTCAGGGGGTAAAACCAACCCCTCCGAGGGTTCATTCCCGGTCAAGCGAGATTCATGGACCCGTGCCCCGCGCCCCCGGGACGGGGGGCGCACGGGCCGCGGTGAGGGCTACGGACGCCCGGCGCTGTGGAAGTTCGAGGCGTAGTAGCCCGAGGTGATGGGGACGACCTCGACGTTCTTGCCGGTCCGCGGGGCGTGGATCATCTGGCCGTTGCCCACGTACATGCCCACGTGGCCGAGGCTGCTGAAGAACACCAGGTCGCCCGGCTGCAGGTTGCTCCTGGAGACCGTCTTGGTGGCGCTGCGCTGCGAGTACGTGGTGCGCGGCAGGTTGACCCCGGCGGCGCCCCAGGAGCGCATCATCAGACCCGAGCAGTCGTAGCCGTTCGGCCCGGAGCCCCCGTACACGTACGGCTTGCCGAGCTGGGCGTAGGCGTACTGCAGGGCCACGCGCGCCGAGCCGCTGGCCGGGCCGTTGTACGTGCCGCCACCACCGCTGCGGGGCCGGTCCGGGGGGACGCCCAGACGACGCAGGAGCTTCTCCTGGTCGTTGATCGCCTTCTCGACCTTCTTCTTCTGGCCCTTGAGGTCGGCGTGCCGCCGCCGGACGTCGTTGTAGGCCTCCTGCGCCTGGGCCTGGCGGCGCTGCAGGCGCTGGGCGGCGGCCAGGTACACCGTCAGCTCGCTGCTGCGGTTGCGGGACAGGTGCGTGAAGACCGCGTTCTGGTCGAGGAGCACCTGCGGGTCGCCGCCGGCGACGAAGGTCTTCAGATCGGCCATGTCGCCGTTCTTGTAGGCGTCGGCGGCCATCTGGGCCACCCGGCGACGGGCCTTGTCGAAGTCGGCCCGCTCGATCTTGGCGGCGTTCGTGGCCGCCTTCAGCTTGGCCTTGGCGGTCTTCAGGTCCTCGCCGGCCTGGTTGTACTTCTCCACCAGCTTGTCGACCTGCTCGTTCAGCTTGTCGAGCTGCTTCTGCACCGACGAGGCCGAGGGCGGGGTGGGTTCCGCCCCCACGGTGGTGACGGGGAGTGCCACCGTCGTCGCGACGGTGAGACATGCGGTCGCCCAGATCCGGCGGGTCTTCTGGCTGGCCACGGTCGCGTAACGCCCCTCTCGGTCCACCCTCTTCGGCGGACGACACTAGCGACGGGTCACACCGGTCACAACCGATTCGTGGGTTTCTCCAGTGGTAAATCCGATTCGGTCACTCTTCGTGGTGAAATTTTCACGAAGCGCGGCTCCGTGGGAACGCCCCGTGACGGAGCGGCGGGACCATGCCCAGACCGGCCAACAGGTCCAGCGCGGCCATCTCGCGATCGTCGAGATGCACCGCCCGGTCGGGCGGGGCGGGCCCGCCGACCCGGAGCAGCGTGGTGACGACGCAGTCCCCGCAGGCCCGCACCGTGCAGGTGTCGCAATCGATCATCATGGGTCTCCTCCTCGCCTCGTCGTACCGACGCCACGACGCTAAGCGACGGGTACGACAGAACCCGGAGAAGGCACGGGACGGGCGGGCGGGGCGGCGGAGGCGGCGTTCAGGTGCGGCCGAGGCGGCGCAGCAGCAGCCGGGAGGGCGCGGGCCGGGCCTCCGCGCGTCGGGCGGCGTCGGCGACCTCGCGGTCGGAGGAGACCACGACCACGGGCCGTCCGGGGGGCTCGGCCCGGACCAGCTCGCCGATCAGTTCGTCGGCGGTCTGCCCCGGCCTGCTGAACCGCACCCGGACACCGCGCGGGGCGGCCATCACCACGGGGGCGTCCAGTTCCGCGCCGTCGAACACGCAGGTCATCTCGGCGCCGGTCTGCGCGGCCAGCCCGCCGAGGCCGCTCACCAGCCGGCCCCGCTGGTCGGACAGCGGCAACTCGCCGTACCCGGCCTTGGTGACGTTGTAGCCGTCGATGATCAGATGCACCCGGGGCAGGGTCAACAGCCGGTCCAGCAGTTGCGGGTCGTCGTCGGGCAGCGCCCGGCCGGGCAGCGTGCGGTGGGCGGGGCGTTCGGGGGCGACGGAGCCCACCACGTCGGCCGGGCGGGCGATCATCGACGGCAGCGCCAGCTCCCGCCGCACGCCCTGGGCCGCGTCGACCAGCGTGTCCACCAGCATCCGCAGCCGGACGTCGTCGACGTTGCGGCCCTCCCGGGCGGCGCGTTTGGCGTTCTCCGCGGTGGCCTCGGCCTGCGCCAGCCTCGCACGCAGTTTGCGCAGCTCCTTGTCGGCGGTGGCGCCGGCCTCCTTGGCGGCGGCGCGCTCCCGCTCGGTCTCGGCCGCCAGCGCGTCGGCCCGCTGCCGCGCGGCCCGGGCGGCCACCCGCTCCTCGTGCAGCCTGCGGCGCAGGTCGGAGATCTCCGCCTTGGCCTCGCGCAGCTCCGTGCGCAGCCGCTCCACCTCTTGGGCGCGTCCGGTGCGGGCGGCGGTCAGCTCCTCCTGCAGCGCGGAGATCCGGCGCTCGTGCGCCTCGTCCTCGGCGGCGCTGGCCGAGCGCTCCAACTCCTTACGGGCCGCCTCCACCATGCGCGGCCACCCCGGGGGGCGGACGAGGTAGGCGATGACGGCGATCTCGATCGGGTCGGCGGCCGGGGGGACGGCGTCCGCCTCCACCGCGTCGACCAACTCGGGGCGGGCCGCCCGCACGGGGACCGCGACCTTCTCCCGGAACACGGCGTCCCGTTCGAGGAGCGGGGCGATGTGGCGTCCGGCGTGCCTGGCGCGTTTGCGGCGCTCCCAGCGGGCGAACGGGCGCAGCGGCGCGGGCACCTCGTCCATCGGCAGCGTCCCGATCACGTCGGCGGCGGCCTCCACCACCCGAAGGCGCACCGCCTCCGGCAGCGGGCCGTCGAGCCGTTCCGGCGGCTCGCGCGGGACCTCGGGGGTTTCCGGGCCGCTGTCGATGATCGTGCTCCTCCCAGGCTCGGCCGCGCCGGACGGCGTGCAAACCGGGTTCTCACCGGCGTTCCACGCAAAGTTCGATCGCAAACGCATGTCGGATCGCAAACGCACAAGCGTACGCCTCCACCCTAGAGCCCCCTGACCGCCCCCGAGCGGGGGGTGACCGGACTGAAATGTCGGAGGTCGGGTCTACGGTCGCCGCCATGACGACTGACCGGATCGCCGACTGGGCCGCCGGGCGGACGGCCCCTGGCGTGCAGGGCACCCTCGACGATCTCGGCACCCCCTTGGCGGACGTCACCTTCGTCGTGGTGGACCTGGAGACCACCGGGGGCTCCCCGGCCGAGTCCGCGATCACCGAGATCGGCGCGGTCAAGGTGCGCGGCGGCGAGCACCTCGGCGAGTTCGGCACCCTGGTCGACCCCGGCGCCCCCATCCCGCCGTTCATCACCGTGCTGACCGGCATCACCCAGCAGATGGTCACCGCCGCGCCGCGCATCGAGTCGGTGCTGCCCGCGTTCCTGGAGTTCGCCCGCGGCTGCGTCCTGGTCGCCCACAACGCCCCCTTCGACATGGGCTTCCTGCGGGCCGCCTGCGCCTCCCACGGCTACGCCTGGCCGTCGTTCCCGGTGGTCGACACCGCCGACCTGGCCCGCCGGGTGCTCACCCGCGACGAGGTGCCCAACTGCCGGCTCGGCACCCTGGCGCGGTTCTTCCGCGCCGGCACCGAGCCGTGCCACCGCGCGCTCGCCGACGCCAAGGCGACCGTCGACGTGCTGCACGGGCTGATCGAGCGGATCGGGTCCTTCGGCGTGCAGTCCCTGGAGGAGATGCGGGCCTTCGCCAAGACCCCCACCCCCGACCAGCAGCGCAAGCGCCACCTGGCCGACGGCATGCCCAGCGCCCCGGGCGTCTACCTGTTCGAGGACGCCCATGGCGAGGTCCTCTACGTGGGCAAGAGCGGCGACCTCCGCACCCGGGTGCGCTCCTACTTCACGGCGTCCGAGACGCGTCGGCGGGTGCGCGAGATGGTCGGATTGGCCGAGAGCGTCCGGCCGATCGTGTGCGCCACCGGTCTGGAGGCGGAGGTCCGCGAGCTGCGGTTGATCGCCGAGCACAAGCCCCGCTACAACCGGCGGTCGAAGTTCCCCGAGCGGGCGCTGTGGCTCAAGCTCACCCTCTCCGAGGCGTTCCCGCGCCTGTCGATCGTCCGCGAGTGCCGCGACGACGAGGCGGTCTACCTCGGTCCCTTCGGCTCGACCCGGGTCGCCGAGGAGGCGCGCGCCGCACTGCACGAGGCGGTGCCGCTGCGCCAGTGCACCCAGCGGCTGACACCCCGGCTGATCGAGCAGGGCCGGGCCCGCGGATGCGTTCTCGGCGAGATCGGCCGCTGCGGGGCGCCCTGCGAGGGGCGCGAGCCCCCCGACGCGTACGCCCGGCACGCCGACACGGCCCGCAGCATCATGGAGGGCGACGTGCGCCCCGTGCTCGCCGCCGCCCAGGTCCGCATCGACCGCCTCGCCGTCGAGCTCCGTTACGAGGAGGCGGCGGCCCAGCGCGACCGGCTGGCGGCGTTCGTCCGGGCGGCGGCCCGGGCCCAGCGCCTGGCCGCGCTCGCCGGATGCCCCCAGCTCGTGGCCGCCCGCCCCGGGTTCGGCGGCGGCTGGGACCTGGCGGTGGTCCGTCACGGCAGGCTCGCCGGCACCGGGACGATCCCGCGCGGCGCGCACCCCTGGCCCTACGTGGACGCGGTCGTCGCCACCTCCGAGACCGTCTTCCCCGCGCCGGGCCCGGCGGGCAGCGCCACCGCCGAGGAGATGGAGTGCGTGCTGCGCTGGCTCGACGGTCCCGGCGCCCGGCTGGTGGAGGTCGACGGCACCTGGAGCTGTCCCGTCCACGGGGCCGAGGGGCTGCGCGCCCGGATCGACCGCGCCTACGCCCCGGTCGACCACGAACGCGACACCCGCCGCCCCGGGCGGCCACTAAGGTGATCGGGACGATTCAGGCGTTCGGTGATCCGGTGGAGCCGAGGGGAGACGTGCGTGGCCCTGCCGCTGTACGACAGCCAGCCCGCCCGGCGTGCCCCGCTGGTGACCTATCTGCTGGTGGCGGTCAACGTCGTGGTCTTCGTCCTGACGCCGATGGCCAACTTCGCCCTCGCCCACGGCACCGGCGAGGTCCGCGGGTGCAACGCCCTCGAGTTCACCCTCGAGCACGGCGCGATCCCCAAGGAGCTGACCACCGGTCGGCAGCAGCCGCCCCCCGCGCACGTGGGCCCCTGCACGGTCGAGCCGTTCGAGAAGGACCCGTGGGTGTCGGCGTTCACCTCGATGTTCCTGCACGGCGACTGGCTGCACCTGACGGGCAACGTGGTGATGCTGTTCGTCCTGGGCGCCGGGGTGGAGGACCGCATCGGCCGGCTCCGCTACCTCCTGAGCTACCTGTTCTTCGGTCTCGTCGCCGTCTACGGCTTCGCCTTCACCTCTCCCGACTCCACGGTCCCGCTGATCGGCGCGTCCGGCGCCATCGCGGGGGTCCTGGGCGCCTACCTCATCCTCAATCCGCGCGGTCGCATCGTCAGCTACGTCCCCCCGATCATCGTCAGTCGCCTCCCGGCCTGGGTGGTCCTGGGCCTGTGGTTCGTCCTCCAGTGGGTGTCCCTGGGCGACGAGGAGAGCAACGTCGCCTACGTCGCCCACATCTACGGTTTCGTGGCGGGCCTCCTGTTCGCCCTCATGGCCCGTCGCGTCGGCCCCGCCCGCCGCGCCGTCGCCCTCGCCGGGGAGTGACCCGGGCCGGCCCCGATAGGCTGCCGGGCGACCCGACGAGGCAGGAGGACCAGTGATCACCGCGATCGTGCTGATCAAGACGGACGTCGACCGCATCCCGGAGGTGGGCGAGCAGATCGCCGCCCTGGACGGGGTCAGCGAGGTCTACTCCATCACCGGGGAGTACGACCTGATCGCGATGGTGCGGGTGCGCCGCCACGAGGAACTGGCCGAGGTCATCCCCGGCCGCCTCAACAAGGTCCCCGGCATCCTCGACACCGAGACGCACATCGCGTTCGAGACCTACTCCCAGCACGACCTGGAGGCGGCCTTCTCCCTCGGGATGCCCGACTAGCGGGCCCCCGACGGCGTCACCTGAGGGATTGGGAGACCTCGGTCCAGCGCGCCAGGAGGGCCGAGGCCGCGCCGGAGTCGACGGTCTCGGCGGCCCGCGCGTACGCCTCGCGCAGCGACTCGGTCAGCTCCGCGGCGGGCGGGCTGCCGGCCGCGGCGACCATGACGGCGGCGGCGTTCAGCAGGGTCATGTCGCGGACCGGGCCGGGCTCGCCGGCGAAGAGCCCGCGGGCCACCCGGGCGTTGTAGGCGGCGTCGGCGCCGCGGAGCTGCTCGGCCGTGGAGCGGGCGAGCCCCAGGTCGGCGGGGTCGAAGGTGACCTGCTCGGCGGTGCCCTCGCGGACCACCCACACCGTGGAGGTGGCCGTGGTGGTCAGCTCGTCCAGGCCGTCGTCGCCGCGGAAGACCAGCGAGGAGCAGCCGCGCTCGGCGAAGACGCCCGCGACGACGCCGGCCATGCGGGGGTGGAACACGCCGACGGCCTGCGCGCGGGTGCGCGCCGGGTTGGTCAGCGGGCCCAGGAAGTTGAAGACCGTCGGGATGCCCAGCTCACGGCGGGCCTTGGCCGTGTGCTTGAAGGCAGGGTGGAAGATCGGGGCGAAGCAGAAGGTGATGCCGACCTCCTCCGCGACCCGGGCGGTGCGCTCGGGGGAGAGGTCGATCGCGACGCCGAGCGCCTCCAACAGGTCGGCCGAGCCGCACGCGGACGTCGCCGCCCGGTTGCCGTGCTTGACGATCCGGACGCCGGACGCGGCGGCGATGATCGAGGCCATCGTGGAGAAGTTGACCGTGTGCGCCCGGTCGCCGCCGGTGCCGACCAGGTCGGCGATCGGGGAGCCCGGATCGGAGGGCACCTCGAACGGGGTGGCGTTCGCCAGCATGCCGTCGGCGATGCCCGCCACCTCGGCCACCGTCTCGCCCTTGGCCCGCATCGCGACCGCGAACCCGGCGATCTGCGCGTCGGTGGCCTCGCCCGCCATGATCTCGTTCATCGCCCACGCGGTCTCCTCCGAGGAGAGCGACTCGCCGTCGAGCAGGGCGTTGAGCAGTGCGGGCCACGTCGTGCGCGCGTCCATGTTTTCCCCAAGCGATGCGTTCGAGTGCGTGAGAGAAGGCGCAGACGGGTGCGCCCGAGGGAAAGAGGGTCCCGGTGGGCGTTCGGTCAGCGGACCGGCAGCCGGGAGTCCAGTCGCCGCCGCATCAGGCCGGCGACGGCCTGGGCCAGCGCCATCGGGTCCAGCGGCATGCTCACCACGGCGTCGGCCCGCGACCAGGTCGCCAGCCAGCCGTCGTCGCGCCGGGCGATGATCGCCGCGAACGGCGGGCAGTCGTAGACCTCGTCCTTGGCCTGTCGGCAGACGCCGAGCCCGCCGGCCGGCTGCGCCTCGCCGTCCACGATCGCCACGTCGATGTCGCCCTCGTCCAGCCGCGCGACCACGGCGGGCTGGGTGGCGATCTCCACGAACTCCACCGGGGGGAGGTCGGCGGCGGGCCGCCGGCCGATCGCCATCCGCACCTGGGCGCGCGTGTCGGCGTCGTCGCTGTACACCAGGACCTTCATCGGGGCGCTGCTGTCGGGGGCGCCGGCGGCCCCGGACGGGGAGGTGCTCATGGCACGCAAGGCTACCGGGTCCGGTGGCGGAGGAGCCCCTAACGGGGGGTCATGCGCGAGACCGCGACCGGGTGACGTAATAATGCTGCCCGTGGCAACAGCATCCGCGATACAGACAACTCCGCACGCTCGGACCAATCGTCCCAACCTGGTGAGCGTGGGGACGATCGTTTGGCTGTCGTCCGAGCTGATGTTCTTCGCGGCGTTGTTCGCGATGTTCTTCACCATCCGCTCGGTGATCATCGGTCAGGACGGCGAGCACGCATGGCCCGGCGCGCCCCTGGACCTCCCGCTGGCCTCGTTCAACACGCTCATCCTGGTGCTGTCCTCGGTGACCTGCCAGATGGGCGTGTTCAAGGCCGAGGCGGGCAAGGTCGGACGCGACGGCGGCCTGTTGAACTTCACCCGGTGGGGCCTGCGCGAGTGGTACGTGCTGAGCTTCCTCATGGGCGCGTACTTCGTGAGCGGCCAGGTCTACGAGTACTACAACCTGGTCACCAAGGACGGCCTGACGCTGTCGTCGTCGCCCTACGGCTCGGTGTTCTACCTGACCACCGGGTTCCACGGGCTGCACGTGACGGGCGGGCTCATCGCCTTCCTCTTCGTGCTGGGCCGTACCTACGCGGCCAAGCGGTGGACCCATGAGCAGGCGACCAGCGCGATCGTGGTGTCGTACTACTGGCACTTCGTCGACGTGGTCTGGATCGGCCTGTTCGGGGTGATCTACCTGCTCGACTACTAGTCCCTGCCTACTCCTACCGACATGACCCGAACGGGGATATCCGTGAAAAGGTTCACCGCATGGCGACGGCGCCCGTGGGCGGGCTACGCCGTCGTGCTGGCGGCCCTGGCGGCGATCGGCGCGATCTACGCCGGATTCTCGCCGCGCACCGACCGTGCCGAGGCGGCCAACGCGAGTCAGGCCGCCGCGGATCTGGCCAACGGCCGGCAGCTCTACACCAAGAACTGCGCGAGTTGCCACGGCCCGAGCGCCGAGGGCACCAAGGACGCCAAGGGCAGGCCGCTGGCGCCCAGCCTGATCGGCGTCGGAGCCGCGTCGGTCGACTTCCAGGTGTCGACGGGCCGCATGCCCGCGATGAACCCCGGCGCGCAGATGCCGCGCAAGAAGCCGATCCCGGAGTTCAACACCGACATCCCGACCGACCAGCATGACGACGAGCTGCGCGAGAAGGCCCTGCACCAGAAGGCCCAGGCCGAGAAGAACCTGGCCGACCTGCGCAACTACATCCAGTCGCTGGGCAAGGGACCGGACGTGCCGAGCGCCGCGATGGTCGATCCCAGGGGCGGCGACGTCGCGCTCGGCGGCAAGCTGTTCCGCACCAACTGCGCCCAGTGCCACAACTTCGTCGGCTCCGGCGGCGCGCTGACCGGGGGCAAGTACGCGCCTCCGCTGGACAGCTCCGACGTGACGCCCACGCAGATGTACGAGGCGATGGTGACCGGGCCGCAGGCGATGCCCGTGTTCAACGACACCACGCTCACGCCCGAGCAGAAGCGCGCGATCATCGCCTACGTCGTGGAGACCCGCGAGGAGCCCAACCCCGGCGGCAACGGACTCGGCCGCATCGGCCCGGTGGCCGAGGGGCTGGCCGGCTGGCTGATCGGCATGACGATGCTGGTGCTGGCGGCGATGTGGCTGACCGCAAAGAAGCCGAAGAAGCTGAAGAAGTCATGAGCGACAACAACACCGGCTCCAACGAGCCCACCGAGCCCGGCGACGCGGTCCACGAGCAGCGGCAGTCGCCCAAGCGCGTG
Source organism: Thermomonospora umbrina (assembly GCF_003386555.1). Lineage (GTDB taxonomy): Bacteria > Actinomycetota > Actinomycetes > Streptosporangiales > Streptosporangiaceae > Thermomonospora > Thermomonospora umbrina. The sequence continues at coordinate 5,543,773 of NZ_QTTT01000001.1, forward strand.
ATCGGCACGCCCGCCCAGGACGGCCGCCTGCTGGTCACCGCGGAGGGCGAGCCCGCGCCGCACGGCGCCGGGGCCGAGCTCGACGAGGAGTCCGCCAAGCGCGCCGAGCGCGTCGTGGCGCTGTTCTTCCTGCTGGCCGCGCTCGGCAGCGTCGGCTTCATCGCGGCGTACGTCTACGCCGGGACGCTCGGCGAGAACGGCATGCACGGCGTCGACGACGCGCAGGTCTCCAACTACCTGCTCGGCGGCGGCATGACCGTGGCGATGCTGGCGATGGCGATCGGCGTGACCATCTGGGTCCGCCGCCTCATGACCAGCAAGCAGATCATCCAGAAGCGCGGCAACCTGTACTCCGACGAGCCCACCCGCGAGGAGTTCGCCACGAACTTCCTGGAGGGCGCCGGGGACAGCGCGGTCACCAAGCGGCCGCTGCTGCGCCGCACGCTGCTGCTGGCCGCCGCCCCGCTCGGGCTGGCGCCGCTGGTGCTGCTGCGCGACCTGGGCCCGCTGCCGGAGAAGCGCCTGCGCCACACCTTCTGGGGCGAGGCCGTCAAGCACGCCAAGGAGCACGGCAAGAAGGGCGTCCGCCTCGTGGTGGACGGCACCAACCGACCGCTGCGGGTCAGCGACTTCGCCACCCCGGGCTCCATGATCACGGTGCTGCCGGAGGGGATCGAGGAGTCGCACCACGCGATGAACGACATCGCGAAGGCGGTCACCATCCTCATCAACATCCCCGCCGACCGGTTCAAGCCGGTCAAGGGCCGGGAGAACTGGCACGTCAACGGGATCGTGGCGTACTCGAAGATCTGCACGCACGTGGGCTGCCCGGCGGCCCTGTACGAGCAGACCACGCATCACATCCTGTGCCCGTGCCACCAGTCGACGTTCGACGCCACCGACGGGGCCAAGGTCATCTTCGGTCCGGCGGCGCGCTCGCTGCCGCAGTTGCCGCTGGCGGTCGAGGACGGCTATCTGATCGCCACCGGTGACTACCCCGAGCCGGTGGGCCCGAGCTTCTGGGAGCGCGGATGAGCACACCGGCACCCCCCAAGGCGGTCTCCGGGCCGCTGAACTTCATCGACGACCGGCTCGGTTCGACCACCTTCTTCAAGCGGAACATGAAGAAGGTCTTTCCGGACCACTGGTCGTTCATGTTGGGCGAGATCGCCCTCTACTCGTTCATCATCCTGCTGCTGACCGGGACCTTCCTCACCCTGTGGTTCCAGCCGAGCATGCACGAGGTGGTGTACGACGGCTCGTACGAGAAGCTCAAGGGCGTGCCGATGTCGGCCGCCTACGAGTCCACGCTGCACATCACGTTCGACGTGCGCGGCGGTCTGCTCATGCGGCAGATGCACCACTGGGCCGCGATCCTGTTCATGTGCGCGATCTGCGCCCACATGCTGCGGGTGTTCTTCACCGGCGCCTACCGCAAGCCGCGCGAGCTGAACTGGCTCATCGGCATCGGGCTGTTCACGCTGGGCATGGTCGAGGGCCTGTTCGGCTACTCGCTGCCCGACGACCTGCTGTCCGGCACGGGCCTGCGGATCACCCAGGGCGTCGCCGAGTCGATCCCCGTGGTCGGCACGTACATCTACATGTTCCTGTTCGGCGGCGAGTTCCCGCACGGCACGAACGGCGAGATCATCCCGCGCCTGTTCACCCTGCACGTGCTGCTCATCCCGGGCATCATCCTGGCGCTGGTGACGGCGCACATGATGATCATGTGGCATCAGAAGCACACCCAGATGCCCGGCCCGCAGCGCACCAACGAGAACGTGGTCGGCTACCCGTTCTACCCGGTGTTCATGGCCAAGACCGGCGCGTACTTCCTGTTCACCTTCGGCGTCGTCGCGCTGATGGCGACGTTCGCGCAGATCAACCCGATCTGGCTGTTCGGTCCGTACGACCCGGGCGCGATCTCGGCGGGCTCGCAGCCGGACTGGTACATGGGCATCCTCGAGGGCTCGCTGCGGATCATGCCCAACTGGGAGACCACCGCGTTCGGCCACACCGTGAGCTGGAACGTGTTGATCCCGGCCCTGGGTCCGCTGGGCATCATCTTCACCGGCGCCGCGCTGTGGCCGTTCATCGAGCAGTGGGTCACCGGCGACCGGCGCTGGCACCACACCGTGGAGCGCCCGCGCAACGCCCCGGTCCGCACCGGCGTCGGCATGGCCGCCGTCGCGTTCTACGGTCTGCTGTGGCTGGCCGGCGGCAACGACGTGATCGCCGAGAAGTTCCACGTGTCGCTGTTCGCCACGACCTGGTTCTTCCGGTTCGCGGTCATCATCGGCCCGATCCTGGCGTACATCATCACCAAGCGGGTCTGCCTCGGCCTGCAGCGCAGCGACGCCGCCACGATGCACCACGGCGTCGAGGCGGGCATCATCCTGATGTCGCCGGACGGCGCGTTCAGCGAGAAGCACGAGGCGGCCAAGGAGCAGGAGCGCGCCGTCCTCCTCAGCAAGGAGAACACGTCGCCCGCGCTGCCCGGCGCCGACGCCAACGGCATCCCGGCGCCCGGTTCGAAGGGGCCGGTGGGCCACCTGCGGGGCCGTCTCTACCGCTACTGGACCTTCGACGACATTCCGGTGGAGGAGCACGACGACCACCACGAGGTCGAGGGGGGCGAGGGCGGCCACAAGGAGCTCACGCACTAGGCCGCCCTCCCGCGAGGAGTCGACGAGCCCGCCCCGGGGACACACCCCGGCGGCGGGCTTCGTCATGAAGGGGGCCGTGGCATGCTGGGGCGCGAGATGACCAAGACTCTGGTGGTGACCAATGACTTCCCGCCCCGGCCGGGCGGGATCCAGGCGTTCGTGCACAACCTGGCGGTCCGGAGGCCGCCGGGCTCGGTGGTGGTGTACGCCCCCGCGTGGAAGGGCGCGGCCGAGTTCGACGCCGGGCAGAAGTTCCCGATCGTGCGGCACCCGACGTCGCTGATGCTGCCGGAGCCGTCGGTGCTGCGCCGAGCCGGCGCCCTCGCCCGCTCCGAGGGCTGCGACACGGTGCTGTTCGGCGCCGCCGCCCCGCTCGGCCTGCTGGCCCCCGCGTTGCGCCGGTACGGGGTCGAGCACTGCGTCGGCATCACCCACGGGCACGAGGCGGCCTGGGCGTCCCTGCCGGTGGCGAGGAGCGCGCTGCGGCGGATCGGCGAGGGCCTGGACGTGCTGACCTACCTGGGGGAGTACACCCGTTCGCGGATGGCCGCCGTGCTGTCGCCGCAGGCCGCCTCCCGCATGGCGCGACTGGCGCCCGGAGTGGACGAGACGGCGTTCTTCGCGGGCTCCGGCGGCGCCGAGGTCCGCCGCCGGTACGGCCTCGCCGACCGTCCCGTGGTCGTGTGCGTGTCCCGCCTGGTGCCGCGCAAGGGGCAGGACGCCCTCGTTCACGCGTGGCCCACGGTGCTGCGCAAGTTCCCGGACGCCGCGCTGCTGCTGGTCGGCGGCGGCCCGTACCGCGCCGATCTGGAACGACTGGCGGCCGAACGCGGTGTGTCCGACTCGGTGGTCTTCGCGGGCAGCGTGCCGTGGGAGCAACTGCCGGCCCACTACGACGCCGGTGACGTGTTCGCCATGCCGTGCCGCACCCGCCGACGCGGCCTGGACGTCGAGGGGCTCGGCATCGTCTACCTGGAGGCGTCCTCCACCGGCCTCCCCGTCGTGGCGGGCGACTCGGGCGGCGCTCCCGACGCCGTCCTGGACGGCGAGACCGGCGTGGTCGTCCGGGGGCGTTCCGTCCCCGAGCTCGCCGAGGCCGTCACCGACCTCCTGGCCGACCCCGAACGGGCTCGCAAGATGGGGGAGCAGGGCCGGGCGTGGGTCGAACGCGAGTGGCGCTGGGACGTCCAGGCCGCCCGCCTCGACACGCTTCTCACCGGGGGCTCCTGACCCTCGACACGGGCCCGCGTCGGACGTCGTGCGCCTGCGGGCCTCAGAGCCGTTGGGCGCGCTGCCGGTGAACGTCGGGCCGGCGGTCGTCCGGAGGGCTCAGGGGGCGGGCTTGGGGGCGCAGTCGGGGTCGTGGAGTTCGAACCAGACCAGGCGTCCCTGGGAGGTGCGGCGGCTGCCCCACTGCTTGGCGAGCAGGTCCACGATGAGGAGGCCGCGACCGCTCTCGCCGTCCGACTCCTGCTTGGGCGCGGGGACGGAGTCGGACGAGCCCGCGTCGCGGACCTCGCCGCGGACGACGTCGCCGACGTGGCGCAGGGCCACCTCGATGGTGGGGGAGTCGGTGTGCACGATGGCGTTGGCCGTGACCTCGTCGAGGAGCAGGATGGCGTCGTCCAGGACCGGGCACCCGGCCAGGGCCGTCGCCGCGAAGTTCCGTACCTTCGCCAGTTCCTCGGGCTCGCCCTTGAAGGCCCTGCGGTGCACCCGCTCGTTCGTCACGGTCGTCCTGTCCTTCCATGCCGGTCCGCTCCCGGAATCGTCGTCACCGGATCGCTCGGCACGCTGACGCCTCCGGCACGGTCCCCATTGACCTGTGCCTTTGCGCAACTGTACGTAACGATACGCTCTCGAAGAGCAATCATCATGACCCTTGGCAATCCATGGTGGCGCGCCGGACCGCCCGGCGGGTCACGGATCGGGGCAACCCGCCCCGGCCTCCTGCGAGCAGTGATTTACGGTCGGTATCGACTCTGGGATGCGGACCGCCTCCCCGAGTCGGGAACGCCCTGTGGAGGGTCCGAGGCCCCCTCGATATACCGGTTGCGGCAGGGAGTCCGTTCCGGGCAAGGTGCCGGACATGGCCGATGAAGCGCCGGAACCGCGCACCGTACAGGACGTCCTCGCGTTGCAGACCCGGGGACGGCGTTTGAAGTTCCTGTTCTTCTGGGGCCATCGGCCGTCCGCCTCCCAGGAGGTCGGCAAGGGCTGCCTCAGCCAGTGGTGGGAGGGCTCGTTCACCGTGGACGGCGTCACCTACCGGAGCGCCGAGCATTGGATGATGGCGCACAAGGCCCGCCTTTTCGGCGACGACCGGACCTTCGACCGCATCATCGACGCGACCCATCCGGCCGAGGCCAAGAAGCTCGGCCGTGAGGTGCGCGGATTCGACGACGCCCGCTGGGGGTCCCACCGCTCCGAGATCGTGACCCAGGGCAACGTCGCCAAGTTCGGCCAGGACCCGGCCCTGCGCGGCTACCTCCTCGGTACGGGAGACCGTGTCCTCGTGGAGGCCAGCCCCCTTGACCGCGTCTGGGGCATCGGCCTCCGCGAACAGGACGAGCGGGCGATCGTCCCCGCCCGCTGGCGCGGACTCAACCTCTTGGGCTTCGCCCTCATGGAGGCCCGCGCCCGGCTCCGGGGCTGACGCCACCCTCCCCCCGTGGGACGTCACCCCCGAACCGCGCCCGTCCCCGCGTGGCGCCACCGGTCTCCAGGTGGACGCCCTGCCACCGCGCCGACGGCAGGGCGCCCGCCTCAAGGCCGGATGCCGCCCCCGCGTCCGACACCTCCGAAGCCGCGCCGGCACCCCCGACAACCGAACTCCACGCCGCCCGTTCCCTGCAGGGCGATGACCCGGTCGAGTCCGGCGGCCGGGCGCCCAGGGTGGGGGAGTCTGGAGGTGGGCGCCGGACGCATGGCGGGCCGACCGCATCGGTCATGAGCGTGGACGAGGGTGCCGGACGCGGTCCGGTGCGACGGCCGGCCGAACCGGGGAACCCGGAGGGACCGTCGTTCCTGCTCCAGACCCATCCGCACCTCCCCGGCGATGCCGGTGACCGGCCGCACCAGCGACGTTAGGCACCCCACCCAAACCCCGCACGTTCCTTAGGGAACCTTTAAGGTCCAGCTCACTTCGGCTTAGGGCGTGTGAGGTCCGACATGGCCGCCGTGGGGTCGATTCGGGCGTCGGGTCAGTGGTGGTCGGCCTCGGCGGGATGGTCCTCGGGGGCGGTGGGCATGGGCGGGGGCGGTTCGGAGAGGAAGAGGTCGAGGAGGCCGGGGAAGCGGGCGTCGAGGTCGGCGCGGCGGAGGGTGATGTAGAGCTTGCGGCCCTCGGGGCGTTGGCGGATGACGCCGCTCTCGCGGAGGACCCGCCAGTGGTGCGTGAGGGTGGACTTGGGGACGCCCGGCAGCAGGGAGCCGCAGAAGCGCTCCTCGCCGGAGGCGAGTCCGCGGACGATCCGGGCGCGGACGGGGTGGCCCAGCGCGGCCAGGACGTCGACCAACTCGATCTGGTCGCGGGCGGGGTGCAGCAGGGTCATGGGTCCATCGTACGTAGTTTTCGTACATCCGGTTGACGTGGGGCGATGTTTGTACGAGGATCTCGTACGTTCATACGGTTCGTTCGTCTCGGACGGACGTACCACGGGAGGGACGCCGTGGCGGAGGAGTGCTCGTCATGATCGATGTCGCAGTCGTCGGCGGTGGCCCCGTGGGCATGCTGGTGGCGGCCGAGGTGGCCCTGCAGGGGGTGCGGCCCGTCGTGTTGGAGCGGCTCGCCGAGCCCGGCGGAGAGTCCAAGGCCGGGACCCTGCACGCCCGTACCGCGCAGAGCCTCGATCGCAGGGGGCTGCTCGAGGCGGTCGGGCGGCCCGTGTACGGCGGGGTGGGCTTCCACTTCTCCGGCATGTTCGGGCTCGACCTCGGTCGGGTCGTGGAGGACGGGCCGACCCTCGTCGGCAGCCCGCAGGCCTGGGCCGAGCACGTGTTCGCGGAGCGGGCCCTCGAGTCGGGCGCCGAGATCCGACGAGGTCAGGAGGTCACCGGGCTGGTGCAGCACGACGACCGCGTGACCCTCACCGTGAACGGACGGGAGGTCGACGCGCGGTACGTCGTCGGTGCGGACGGCGCCCGCAGCGTCGTCCGCAAGGCCGCGGGGATCGCGTTCACCGGCACCGAGGCGCGCGTCGCCGCGCTCATGGGCGCCGTGCGACTGCCGGACGACCTCCCCGGAGGCTGGCATCGGACGCCTCGCGGCTGGCTCCTCGTCTGGCCCGCCCGGTCCGGTCGTGGTCGCATCACGACGTACGACTACCGGGGGCCGCACGCCGATCGGCAGGCGCCGGTCACCCTCGACGAGCTGCGGGCGGCGGCCGAGTACATCGCGGGGCGGCCCATCCCGATGAGCGACCCGCAGTTCCTGAGCAGGTACGGTGACGCGGCGCTCCAGGCGGAGACGTACCGGAGGGGACGGGTGCTGCTGGCGGGCGACGCCGCGCACGTGCACTTCCCGTGGGGCGGTCAGGGTCTGAACACCGGGCTGGAGGACGCCTTCAACCTCGGCTGGAAGCTCGCCGCCGAGGTCCGGGGAACGGCTCCGCGCGGGCTGCTCGACACCTACCACTCCGAGCGTCACCCGGTGGCCGCGCGCGTGCTGTGGAACGTGCGGGCCCAGAACGCCCTGGCGCATCCCGACCCGGCCGTCGACCCGCTGCGCGAGCTGTTCGCCGAGCTGATGCGGTTCGACCAGGTCAACGAGCACCTCAGCGGCATGGTCAGCGGGGTGCGCACCGTGTACGACGTGGGCGTCCCGGGGGCGGGGCACATGGCCCCGGACATGGTGCTGCACGTCGACGGCCGTACGGTCCGCCTCGTGGAGCTGCTGCGCGCGGCACGACCGCTCCTCCTCGACCTCGCCGACCGGGACGATCTGGTGGAGGTCGTCGAGGGCGGTCCGGTGTCGGTCGTCCGGGCCAAGGCGGAGCGGCGGGAGCCGACCGACGCGCTGTTGGTCCGCCCCGACGGTTACGTGGCCTGGGCGGGCGGCGACGTGGCCTCCCTCCGCCGAGCCGTCGCCCGCTGGTTCTGAACGAGCCCGGAGTCATGGCGGTCATCGGCGGGCGGCGCTTGCGGTGGACGCCGCGAGCAGGGAGCCCGAGAGCAGCAGCCCCGCGAGGACGTAGGCCAAGGGCGCGAAGCCGTGAGAGGTGAGAGGTCCGGCGATCTGCGGACCGATGCTGGCGCCCAGGAACAGCACGGCGGTGAACAGCGAGATCGCCGGTCCACGGGCGTCACCGGCGCGGGTGCCGACGGTGTCCACCAGCCCCGGCGCGGCGATCGCGATCCCGCCGGTGAGGGCGATGAGCAGCACCGCCAGGACGGCCGTCCCCGGCTCCAACAGCCCCGCCAGGGCGACCGCGCCGGCGGCCAGCGCCAGCGCCGCGCCCACCCGATGGGGTCCGGGCAGCCGGGCCAGACGCGGGGTGAGGAACGGGATCGCGAGGATGACGGGCAGCGCGGCGGCGCGCAGGCCCAGCAGCCCGTCCACGCCGCTGAGCTCGAGACCGGTGAACACCGCGACGAACGAGCCCAGCACCGTGAGCGTGGCCAGGTAGAGCCTCCGCAGCCGGGGAGAGACCAACAGGGCGGGCATCGCGCGGTAGGCGTCCAGCGGGGACCGCCCACCGACGGGCGGATCCGGGAGCATCACCCGGTGCAGGGCCACGGCGGCCACGGCGAACGCCACCGCGCCGAACAGGAAGAACGCGCGCCACCCCACGGTCGCCGCCAACCCCTGCGCGGCGAGCTGGCCGAGCACGGCCGCCGACAGGAAGCCCGTGGTCATCGCCGTCAGCGTGACCAGGCGCCGCCGGGGCTCGACGCGTTCGCCGACGTACGCCATGGCGACCGGAGGGAAGGCGCCGATCGTCAGCCCCTGCAGGGCGCGCAACGCGAGGCCCGAGCCCAGTGAGGGCGCGGTCGCCACCAACGCCGTGGTGAGCGTCGTCGCCGCGACGCCCCAGACGACCACGCGGCGTCGTCCGAACCGGTCGGACAGCGGGCCGAACAGGAGGAAACCGGCCACATAGCCGAACCCGAACACGCTCACCATCCAGGTCAGCGTGGTGCGACCGGCGCCCCAGTCGTCCTCCATCGCGGCGAACAGCGGGATGACCCCGTACAACTGGCCGGTCGCGAGCAACGCGGTGAACGAGAGGACCGCCGCCGTACGGGCGAACGGCGCCGTCGCCGGAGCCGGTCGGGGGGTGGGGCGTGATGGTGCGAGGCTCATGATCCGGACGCTAGCCAACCAACCGGTTGGGTGTCAACCAACCGGTTGGTGTGATGCATGCCCTAAGATGACCGTCATGTCGAGGGACGCCGCCGGTACCACCAGAGACGCCCTGCTCCACGCCGCGCGCGAGGAGTTCGCCGCCCACGGCATCGCCGGGGCCCGGGTCGACCGGATCGCCCGCCGCGCCGGGGTCAACAAGGAGCGCATCTACGGCCACTTCGGCAGCAAGGACAAGCTCTTCGACACCGTCATGAACGTCGCCCTCGACGAACTCGCCGAGGCGCTCTCCCAACCCGGCGAGGACCCGGTCGAGTACGTCGGGCAGCTCTTCGACCACTACCGCGCCCACCCCGAGGTGCTGCGGCTGCTGATGTGGGAGTCCCTCCACCAGCGGGACGAGAACCTGCCGCACGACCAGCGGCGCGTCGACCGCTGCCGCGCCAAGGTCGACTCCCTCGCCTCCGGCCTCGCCCGCGAGACGGGCCCGGAGATGGGCCGTCTCATGTTCACCCTCATCGGCCTCGCCGCCTGGCCCACCGCGATGCCCCAGATCGCCCAGATCATGCTGGGCGACCTGGCCGGCGACCCCGACGACCCCGCCGCGATGCGCGAGCACGTCACCGCCTTCGCCCGCGCCGCGCTGGAGAAGGCCGACCCCCGCTGACCCGCGCCGCGTGGCGAATCGGCGGCGTGGGAGGACCCCGGCACCCGATGGGCCGCCTCGCGCCGGCGGAGGTCGATGCCGGTGGTTCGGCGGGCGGCTTCGTAGGATCGCGGTATGAACGTTGTGATCGCCGGGGGCCATGGGAAGATCGCACTGCTGCTGGCCGCAAGGCTGGCGGGCCGGCGTGACGGGGTGACGGCCCTCATCCGCAATCCCGACCACGCCGACGACGTCCGGGAGACCGGGGCGCGGCCCGTCGTCCGCGACCTGGAGCGCGCCTCGGTCGACGAGGTCGCCGAGGTGCTGGCGGGCGCCGACGCCGCGGTCTTCGCCGCCGGCGCCGGGCCGGGCAGCGGCGTCGCCCGCAAGGACACCGTGGACCGGGGAGCGTCCGTGCTGTTGGCCGACGCGGCCGAGCGGGCGGGGGTCGGCCGATTCGTGCAGATCTCCGCCATGGGCGCCGGGCTGCCGCCGCGCCCGGGCACCGATGAGGTGTGGGCCGCCTACGTGCGGGCCAAGGGCGAGGCCGAGGACGACCTGCGCGCCCGTGATCTCGACTGGCTGGTGCTGCGGCCCGGCCGGCTCACCGACGACCCCGGAACGGGACGGGTGACGCTGGCCGAGCCCGAGGTGGGCCGGGGCGACGTGACCCGCGACGACGTGGCCGCCGTGATCGTCGCGCTGCTGGACGCCCCGGCCGTGCGGCGCCGCACGCTCGACCTCGTCAACGGGCCGGTGCCCGTCGCCGAGGCCGTCGCGGCCCTCGGCTGAGGGCGGCGACGGGCCCGGCGGTCAGGAGTACAGCGCCTCGATCTCGTCGGCGAAGTCCCGGAGGACGACGTTGCGCTTGACCTTGAGCGACGGGGTCAGGTGGCCGGTCGCCTCGGTGAAGTCGACGTCCAGGATCGCGTACTTCTTGATGGCCTCGGCCTGGCTGACGCTGCGGTTGGCCTCGGCCACGGCGGTGTCGAGGGCGGCGCGCACGTCGGCGTCCTCGCGGGCCTGCGCCGGGGTGAGCCCCGGGGACCTGCCGTGGGCCTGCGCCCACGGCCCGAGGGCCTCCTCGTCCAGGGTGATCAGGGCGCCGATGAACTTGCGCCCGTCGCCCACCACCAGACACTGGCTGACCAGCGGGTGGGCCCGCAGCCGGTCCTCCAACGGGGCCGGGGCCACGTTCTTGCCGCCCGCGGTGACCAGGATCTCCTTCTTCCGGCCGGTGATCTTGAGGTACCCGTCGGGGTCCAGCGAGCCGAGGTCGCCGGTGCGGAACCAGCCGTCCTCCACCGCCTCCTTGGTGGCGGCCTCGTTGCCCCAGTAGCCGCGCAGCACGTTGACGCCCTTGACCAGCACCTCGCCGTCGTCGGCGATCCGCACGTCCACGCCGGGGATCGGCCGGCCCACGGTGCCGACCCGCATGGCGCGCGGCCGGTTCACCGTGGCGGGGGCGGTGGTCTCGGTCAGGCCGTAGCCCTCCAGGATCACGATGCCGACCCCGCGGAAGAAGTGGCCGAGCCGTTCGCCGAGGGCCGCGCCCCCGGACACCGCGAACTGCACCCGGCCGCCGACGGCCTCGCGGAGCTTTCCGTAGACCAGCCGATCGAACACCCGGTGCTTGATCTTGAGGCCGGTCTTGGGGCCGCCCGGCGCGTCCAGGGCCCTGCTGTAGGCGATGGCGGTCGCGGCGGCGGCGTGGAAGATCTTGCCCTTGGCCCCGCCGCCGGCGGCGGCCTTCTGCTCGGCGCCGTTGTAGACCTTCTCGAACACCCGCGGCACGGCGAGCAGGAAGGTGGGCCGGAAGCTCGCCAGGTCGGGCAGCAGGGACGGGATGTCGCTGTGCGCGAGCACCACCCCGCCCTCGATGCAGCCGACCTCGATCAGCCGGGCGAACACGTGGGCCAGCGGCAGGAACAGCAGCGTCGAGGAGCCCTCGAAGGTGACCTCGCCCAGCGCGCCCTGCAGGCTGTTGCGCGCGGTCGAGACGAAGTTGAAGTGGGTGAGCTCGCAGCCCTTGGGACGGCCCGTGGTGCCGGAGGTGTAGATGAGGGTGGCGACGTCGGAGCCCGTCCGCGAGGTGCGGCGCTCCTTGAACGCCTCCTCGGTCACGTCCGCGCCCGCCGCGGTCAGCTCGGCCACGCCGCCGCCGTCGATGCCCCACACGTGCGCCAGCTCCGGCAGGGACTCCCGCACCTCCGCCACCGAGGCGAGGTGGGCGTCGGTCTCGGCGACGAGGGCCTTGGCCCCGGAGTCGGCGAGGATCCACCGGATCTGCTCGGGGGAGGACGTCTCGTAGACGGGGACGACGACGCCCCCGGCCGCCCAGACGGCGTAGTCGAAGAGCGTCCACTCGTACCGGGTCTGCGACAGCAGGGCGACGCGGTCGCCGGGCTCGACGCCGGCGGCGATGAGCCCCTTGGCCACACCGGTCACCTCGGCGGCGAACTCGCCGGCGGTGACCGCGCTCCACGCGTCCCCGGCCTTGCGGCGCAGCACGATCCGCCCGGGATCGGCCTCGGCACGGGAGAACGGCGCGTCGGTCAAGGTGGCGGACTCGGGCACCTTCACCATGGCGGGGACGCTGATCTCGCGCACGGTCACTCCTCCATTGAGCACGGCAAACGACCTGACAGGACGCTACCGCTGTTGACATACCGGTGGGTAGCGTCCAGTGGGGGAACGCCGTTCACAATCGCGTCACATTCCCTGCGCCCCAGGTTATGCGCTCGGCCGCCCGAAGGGTCCCCGGGTTCCCCGGGCAAAGCATCCGTCAGTGCAAGGTGATCCGCCACTGTCTCCCCTAGGCTTGACGGCACACGCGACGGGCGGAGGAGGGGGTGTCATGGCGCTGCTCGAAGTGATCGCTCTCGACGCGGACGACGCGCGCGCGGCCGAGGAGGGCGGCGCCGACCGGATCGAGGTCGTCGCCGACATGGCCGCCGACGGGCTCACCCCCGATCCGGAGGCGGTGGCCCTGATGCGCCGCGCCACCTCGCTGCCGATGCGGGTGATGCTGCGGGCCAACCCCGGGTTCCGCACCACCGCGCCCGAGTTGGACCGGCTGCGCCGCGCCGCCGAGGACCTCAAGGACGCGGGGGCCGACGGCTTCGTGTTCGGCTTCCTGGACGCGGCCGGCAACGTGGACCTGGCCGCCACCGGCAAGCTCGCCGCGGTGACCGCCCCGCTGCCGTGGACGTTCCACCGCGCCGTCGACCACGCCGCCGACGCGGCGCGGGCGTGGGACACCGTCTGCGACCTCGGCGGCACCCTCGACACGGTGCTCACCGCGGGCTCGTCGCGCGGGGTGGACGCCGGGGGCGAGACGCTGGTCCGCAGGGCGGCGGGCAGCCCCGGCCCGGCGCGGATGATCATGGCCGGCGGGGGGCTCCGCCGCAAGCACGTGGCGCTGTTGGCCGCCGCCGGCGTCGGAGCGTTCCACGTGGGCAGCGCGGTGCGCCCGGACGGCTCGTGGGACGCCCCGGTGGACGCCGCCCTCGTCCGCGAATGGCGCACCCTGGTCTCCGCCGCCGTCGGGGGCTGAACGGCGCACCTCGCCCGGGCCGCCCGGGTGAAAGGGCCGTATTGTCGGTCCATGCGGATCCACGTGGTGAGCGACGTCCATGGGAACGCGGAGGCGCTCGCACGGGCCGGGGACGGCGCGGACGCGTTCCTGTGCCTGGGCGACCTGATCCTGTTCATCGACTACTCCGACCACCGGCAGGGCATCTTCGCCGAGCTGTTCGGACAGGACAACGCCGACCACCTGATCGCGCTGCGCACCGAGAAGCGGTTCGACGAGGCGCGGGCGTTCTCCAAGCGGATGTGGGCCTCGCTGGAGGGCGGCGCGTGGCCGCACATCGAACGCGCCGTGCGGAGCCAGTACGCCGAGCTTTTCGCCGCCATGCCCGCGCCCGCGTACCTCACCTACGGCAACGTCGACATCCCGCAGATGTGGGCCGACCACCTCCGCGACGGCCACCGGGTGCTCGACGGGGAGGTCGCCGAGATCGGCGGTCTGCGCTTCGGGTTCGTCGGCGGTGGGCTGCGCACCGTCTACCGCACCCCCAACGAGGTCGACGACCACGTGTACGCGGAGAAGGTCGCCGCGGTGGGGGAGGTGGACGTGCTGTGCTGCCATATCCCCCCCGCCGTCCCCGAACTGCTGTACGACACCGTCGCCCGCCGGTTCGAGCGCGGCAGCGAGGCGGTGCTGACGGCGATCCGCGAGACCCAGCCCCGGTACGTGCTGTTCGGCCACGTCCACCAGCCGCTGGCAAAGCGGATGCGGATCGGCCGTACGGAGTGCGTCAACGTGGGGCACTTCCGGGCCGGCGGCGTGCCGTTCGTCCTGGACCTGTGACGATACTGTGCGCGGGCGGCCCGCGACCGGGCCCCCGCGAACCCGAGGGGAAAGGCATCCGATGGCGGACCGCGCGAGTTCTTCCATCACCGTCGAGGCGGGCAGGTCCGCGATCATGACGGTGATCGCCGACCTGGAGTCCTATCCGGAGTGGGCGGGGGGGATCCGCGAGGTGGAGGTGCAGGAGACCGGCCCCGACGGCCGTCCCGCCAGGGCCCGGCTGACGATCGACGCGGGCCCCATCAAGGACTCCTACGGGCTGGCCTACGTGTGGGACCCCGACGACTCCGGCGTGCGCTGGGAGCTGGTCGACAAGGGGAACGTCGTCACCGCCCTGCACGGCTCGTACCGGCTCACCGAGATCGGCGAGGGTGTCACCGAGGTGGTCTACGCGTTGGCCGTGGACGTCCGGGTGCCCATGATCGGCCTGGTCAAGCGCAAGGGCGAAAAGATGATCATAGACTCGGCGCTCAAGGGGCTCAAGCGACACGTCGAACGCTGAGCGATACCTTCGTTACCGGCACCGTACGACACGGTGCCCCGCCGACCACGATGGTGTGTCCGCCGTCCCGGCCGCCGCGTACCGGCTGCGCGCGACGGGAAGGCTCCCACGGGGATCCCATCGACGTCCGGCGAGCCCCGGGACCCCTGTGAGGAGGAGACGCGCATGGCGCTGACCATCGGCGTGGACGTGGGTGGCACGAAGGTCGCGGCCGGTGTGGTCGACGGCCGCGGACGGATCCTGGAGAAGGTGCGCAGGCCGACCCCGTCCACCGACCCGATCCAGACCGCCGAGGTCATCGCCGAGGTGGTCGACCTGCTCAAGGGCAAGTTCGAGGACGTCGAGGCCGTCGGGCTGGGCGCGGCCGGTTTCGTCGACGAGGCCCGTTCCACCGTGCTGTTCGCCCCCAACCTGGCCTGGCGCGACGAGCCCATCAAGGAGAAGGTCGAGGGGCTGGCGGGGCTGCCGGTGGTGGTGGAGAACGACGCGAACGCGACCGCCTGGGGCGAGTTCCGGTTCGGCGCCGGGCGGGGCGAGCGCTTCCTGGTCCTGGTCGCCCTCGGCACCGGCATCGGCGGCGGCATCATCGTCGACGGCGGCCTCTACCGTGGCCGGTTCGGCCTCGGCGGCGAGATCGGCCACTTCCGGATGGTCCCCGACGGCCGCCGCTGCGGCTGCGGCAATCGCGGCTGCTGGGAGCAGTACGCCAGCGGCAACGCACTCGTCCACGAGGCCCGCGAGCTGGCCCGGGTGGCGCCCGCGATGGCCGGACGGCTGCTGGAGCTGGGCGAGGGTTCGCCGGAGGGCATCAGCGGCCCGGAGGTCACCCAGGCGGCGCGCGAGGGCGACCCGGCGGCGTTGGAGTGCTTTCGCACCGTGGCGGGCTGGACCGGGCAGGGCCTGGCCGACCTCGCCGCCATTCTGGACCCGGGCGCGTTCGTCATCGGCGGCGGGCTGTCGGACGCCGGCGACCTTCTCCTGGAGCCGGTCCGCGCCGCGTTCGAGGCCGCCGTGACCGGACGCGGCCACCGCAGACTCCCCGACATCAGGATCGCCGAGCTCGGCTCGGACGCCGGCATCGTCGGCGCGGCCGACCTCGCCCGCTCACGCTGAGCTGGGCGCGCCATGACGCCGGTACGGGTCCTCAGCTACAACATCCGGTCGATGCGCGACGACACCGCCGCGCTGGCACGCGTCATCCGGGGCTGCGAGGCCGACGTGGTGTGCCTGCAGGAGGTGCCGCGCTTCCTGCTCTGGCGGGCCAAGCGGTGGCGGCTGGCCCGGATGACGGGCCTCCGGGTCGCCTCGAGCCGTCGCGAGGCCGGGCTCGCCGTCCTGGCGGGCCCCCGGGGCCGCGTCGTGCACGCCGCGTACCACCTGCTGACCCCGGTGCCGCGCCTGCACCGCCGCGGCCTGGCCCTGGCCGTGCTGGAGTTCGACGGCACGCGGCTGATCGCCGCGAGCACCCACTTGGACCTGCGCTCCGACGCCCGGAGGCGGCACACCGCCGAGGTCATCGAACTGTTGGAACGTGCCCGCCGCAGATTCGGGGCCCCGGTCGTGCTGACCGGCGACGTCAACGAGGAGCCCGGCGGCCCGTCCTGGACCCTGCTGGCCGACGCCTACGCCGACGCGTACGCGACCGCGCCCCGCGGCGCCGGGCACACCTACTCCTCCCGTGACCCGCGCCGACGGATCGACGGCGTCTTCGCCGACCGACGGATCGAGGTGATCGGCTGCGGCGTCCCCGAGGCCCCCGCCCTCGCCGCCGACTACCCACGCGCCACCGACCACCGCCCGGTGCTGGCGGACCTCCGCCTGACCGAGGAAACCGTCCCACCGGCGTGACCGGTCGCACCGCGACGGAGCCCGCCGCTCTCCGAGGGGGTCTAGACGATGGCGCCGTCGTCGGTGTCGCGGGGGTCGTCGCCCATCCGCAGCACCAGCGTCACGAAACCGCCGATGAACGCCGCGACCGCCGCGAACGCCGCCCAGCCGGGCACGTCCCAGCCGAGGATCACCGTGATCAGCAGGTACAGCGGGCCGCCGACCAGCGAGATCCAGGCGGCCTTGGTGATCGGGTCCGCGCTCGGCAGCGGCGGGGGCGGCGGCGGCACGTAGTGGCCGTCGTCGTCGGGGGGCAGCGGCTCGGGCCCGCCCGCGGGCTTGATGACCCGCGCCATCGGCAGCCTGCCGGTGCGGTCCTCGCCCTCGTCGCCCGCGACGTCGTCGCCGCCGGCCGTCGGGTCGTCGAGGTTCTCCTGGTCGGGCCACGGGGTGGCGCCGGCGGCCGGCTCGCTGTCGAAGCCCGCGACGATCTCGGCCCAGATGGCGTCCTCGTCGCGTTCGGCGACCGCGCCGCCGTGCTCGCCGGACCGCTGCGGCATCCGGTCGAGCAGGTCGCCGGAGTCGAGGTCGGCCGGGCCGGGCTCGTCGCCGCCGTCCGGCGCGGTGTCGCCGTCGGCGGGGCGCAGCCGGGTCAGGTGGGTGTGCAGGATGCCCTCGGCCGCCGACTGCATCGCGGTGTCGACGTACAGCCGGTCGAGGGAGTCGCCGTCGCCGCCGGCGGGTCCGGGCCGCGCGGCGTCGGGATCGGGTGTGGGGGTGACGTAGGCGGCGACCCCGGCCTCCCGCAGCGCCTCCAGCATCGTGTCGGCCAGATGCGGGGCCAGGTCGATGAGCGGGGCGTACGAGTCGGCGTCCAGTCCATTGCCACGGCGCTTCACCTGGCCGGCTCCTTCGACGACTCCAGCGCGACCGACAGCACCGGCATGACGGCCTCCGCTCCCTGATCAGGTGTGTCCCCACGGTACCCGCCGGGCCGCCTGACCGGACCGGGGACGCACTCCCGCGTGGCTTCTACGGTATTCGCTCGGCCGCGGTGGGCGTGACGGCCGGGCGCTCGAGGATGTCACGTGCACGACGAAGCCTACGACCCTCCGCGCCCCCTCCGCGCGGGGCGTCCCCCGGTGGTGTGGGCAGCGGATCGCGGGGATGGGAAGATGACCCATCACCGCCTCCGCGTCAACCCCCTGACGCGGCGTGGTGCGAGTACGGCGAGTCGTCGGCCGCGAGCGTGGCGCGGTCAGGGAAAGGGGTCGGCATGTTCTGGTTCTGGATGCTGCTCCGGATCATCCTCACACCGATCATGTACGTGCTCTGGCGGCCCCGGAACTCCGGCATGCACCACGTGCCGAGGTCCGGCCCGGCGCTGCTGGTCAGCAACCACCTGTCGTTCGCCGACCACTTCTTCGGGCCGCTGCCGCTGCGCCGCCGCATCTTCTTCATCGGCAAGGCCGAGTACTTCTCCGGCAAGGGTGTCAAGGGCCTGCTCAGCAAGGCGTTCTTCACGGGCGTGGGCGTCGTGCCGGTGGACCGCACCGGCGGCCGGGCCGGCGAGGCGGCGCTCCGCACGGGGCTGCGGATCCTGTCGGAGGGCAAGCTGCTGGGGATCTACCCCGAGGGCACCCGGGTGCCCGACGAACGCCTCTACAAGGGCAAGACCGGCGTCGCCCGGCTGGCGCTGAAGTCCCGGGCGCCGGTCATCCCGATGGCGATGATCAACACCTTCGAGCTGATGCCCTCGGGCCGGCCGTACCCGCGGCTCGGCGTGCGCCCCGGCGTGCGGTTCGGGGCGCCGCTGGACTTCTCCCGCTACTACGGGATGGAGGACGACCGGGAGGTGCTGCGCAAGGTCACCGACGAGATCATGCAGTCCATCCGGGAGCTGTCCGGCCAGGAGTACGTGGACCGCTACGCCGCCGAGGTCAAGGCCGAGCTGGCCGGGAAGACCCCGCGTCCGGTCGACGACGAGGACGACTGAGCCGCGTTCTCCATGGGTTTCGAGGCGCCGCTGTGGCGGGCGATCGCGGTCTTCCGGATCGCCGCCCTCGTGTACGCGGCCACCCTCGTGGTGCGCAACGTCGAGGAGTACCGCAGCCCGGTCGCCGGCTGGGTCGTGCTGGCCCTCATGACGGCGTGGACGGCGTACACGAGCTACGCCTACGCCGACCCCGCGCGCCGGGGGTGGCCACTGCTGGCCGCCGACCTCGCGGTGGCCGCCGGGTGCCTGCTCGCCACGGCCTGGGTGGAACGCCCCGACCGGATCTTCGAGGGCGCGCCCACCCTCCCCATGGCCTGGGTCGCGGGCCCGGTGCTGGCCTGGGGCGTGTCCGGGGGCAAACGGCGGGGCTCGCTGGCCGCCGTGATCATCGGGGTGACCGGGATCACCGTGCACGGCATCTCCGGCCGGGGCTACATGCCGACCCAGGCCACCTTCAACGGGGTCGTGCTGGTCTTCATGGCGGGGTTCGTCGTCGGCCACGTCGCCAAGCTGGGCATCGAGGCGGAGGCCCGGCTCGCCCGCGCCATCGAGCTGGAGGCGGCCAACCGCGAACGCGAACGGCTCGCCCGCCGCATCCACGACTCCGTCCTGCAGGTGCTCACCCTGGTCCAGCGGCGCGGCGGTGAGCTGGGCGGGGAGGCCGCCGAGCTGGGCAGGCTCGCCGGGGAGCAGGAGGCGGCGCTGCGGTCCCTGATCGGCTCCCGCTCCGAGCCCGTCGCCGACCAGGGCGCCGCCGACACCGATCTGCGCACGCTGCTGGCCGCGCACGCCTCCACGGCCGTCACCGTCTCGACACCCGCCACCCCCGTCCCGCTGCCGCCCCGCACGGCCCGGGAGATCGACGCCGCCGTGGTCGCCGCGTTGGACAACGTGCGCCGGCACTGCGGCCCCGGCACCCGCGCCTGGGTGCTGTTGGAGGACGACCCGTCCGGCGTGATCGTCAGCGTGCGGGACGACGGTCCCGGCATGCCGACCGACCGGCTCGCCGCCGCCGCCGAGGACGGGCGGCTCGGGGTGGCCCAGTCCATCCGGGGCCGGATCCGCGATCTCGGCGGCCGGGTCACGATCGTCTCGGCGCCGGGGGAGGGCACCGAGATCGAGATGGTCGTGCCGTTGCCCTGAGCGCTCGGCTCATCGCGGATCATCCCGGCTTATCACGGGTTAACGGGCCGGGGCCCATCATGGGTCTCCCGACCGAACCAGGGAGCCCCCATGACCGATGAGAACGACGAACGGCGCGTCGCCGGCCCCGAGGCCGGCGAGGCGCGGCCGGAGTCCCCGCCTCCGCCCCTCCCGCAGCCCCCGACCCTCCCCGCCTCGCCCCCCGTCTGGCGGGAACCGCGCCGTTCGTGGGCCGGCCGCAGGTCCGTGCAGCTCCTGGCCGCCGGGCTGGCGGGCGTGATCGTGGGCGGCGGCCTGGTCGGCCTGGTGGACGTCGTCAACAACGACGACGACGGCGACCGCTTCGTCCGGGTGGTCGAGCGCGGCGGCCCGTTCGCCCCGGAACGGCGGCGCTGGGAGCGCGACCCCTACGAGCGGTGGGGGGAGCCCGCGCCGCCCCCGGGCTGGGACGGGTTCCGCCGGTTCCCGACGCCGGAGGAGGAGCCCACGGTCTCGCCGTCCCCGACGGGCTGACCTAGGGTGGCGTCCGTGAAGGACGTGAGCGAGCCCCCGGCCCCTCCCGCGCCCGTCCGGGTGATGGTCGTGGACGACCACCCGATGTGGCGGGACGCGGTGGCCCGTGACCTGGCCGAGGCCGGGCACGAGGTCGTCGCCACCGCGGGGGAGGGCCGGGCGGCCGTCCGGATCGCCGCCGCAGCCCGTCCCCAGGTCGCCGTGGTGGACCTCCAACTGCCCGACATCAGCGGCGTCGAGGTGGCCCGCGCCCTGGCCGCCCCGGGCGAGGACGGCGAGCCCGCGGTGCGGGTGCTGGTGCTGTCGGCCAGCGGCGAGCAGCAGGACGTGCTCGACGCGGTCAAGGCGGGCGCCACCGGTTATCTGCTGAAGTCCGCCGGGCGCGAGGAGTTCCTCGACGCGGTGCGCCGCACCGCCGAGGGCGACGCCGTGTTCACCCCCGGCCTGGCGGGCCTGGTCCTCGGCGAGTACCGGCGGCTGGCCGCGGTGCCGCGCCGCGAGGACGACGACGCGCCCCGGCTGACCGACCGCGAGACCGAGGTGCTGCGGTTGGTCGCCAAGGGGCTCACCTACAAGCAGATCGCCCAGCGGCTCGTCCTGTCGCATCGCACCGTGCAGAACCACGTCCAGAACACCCTCGGGAAGCTGCAACTCCACAACCGTGTCGAACTGGTCCGCTACGCCATGGAAAAGGGGCTTGACCAGGACTGACCTGACGCGTCACCTTTCGTCCATCGGGCGGTGCGAACCGGAGGTCCCTTCCGGCCGTCCAAAGGGTCAGGGCCCCGACGCATGGGCCCGCGGCGGCAAGGAGACGCGATGGGACTGCGCGCTGTGGACGGCCTCGCGGGCGCGGGGGACACCTGGGGGATTTCCGGTCCGGTGTTCCTCGGCCTCTATCTGCTCGCCGCGGTGGGCGCCGCGGCCCTCGTGGCGCTGGTGCGCCGGGGGATCGCCGGGCGCAAGGGCGCGCCGCGAGACCTGCAGCCCTACGAGGTCGCGTACCTGATGTCCGGGAAGACCTGGGCGGTGGCCTCGGCGCTGGCGATCCTGCGGGCCGACGGGGCGATCGAGTCGGCGGGCGCCGGGCGGATCCGGGTGACCGACGATCCGTCCCGCCGCACCGTGCGCACGCCGCTGGTCGACGATCTGTACGAGGAGATCCGTGGGGCCGGCGACGTCAAGACCGCCCGCCTGACCGGCGCCCACGCGACGCCGACGGCCCTGAACCGGCTGCTGCTCGACCTCGAACGCGAGGGCCTGGCCCTCACCGACGCCGAGCGCGCCCAGATGCGGTGGGCCGTCCTGCCGCTGTGGGCGATGGCGGCCTTGGGGGTCGTCCGCTTCGCGGCGGGCACGGCCGGCGACCGGCCGGCCGTCTTCATCCTCATCGCGACGGTCCTCGTCGCCATCGTGGCGGTCGCGCTGACGGCGGCCGTGCCCCGGGTCACCACGGCCGGGCACCAGGCCCTCGCGGGGGCCCGGGAACGGCACCGCCACCTCGATCCCGCGCAGTCGCCGGCCTGGGCCACCTACGGGGCGCTCGGCGCGGGCTTCGGCGTCGCGCTCTTCGGATCCGCGGCGCTGGTGGGCCTCGACCCGGCGTTCGCCGCGGAGAGCGAGCTGGACCGCCACCTCGGCACGAGCGGCTCGGGCGGCGCCGACGGCGGAGGCGGTGGCTGTGGTGACGGAGGGGGCTGCGGCGGTTGCGGGGGCTGCGGCGGATGACCGAATCACCCGATCTGTGTCATCCGGCATGGAGAACCGGACGATCTGACCGGCATCTGGAGTCAGACGGCCCCTGCGCGGGGCCCGACGGCGGGGAGACACGATGCTCATGAGCGCACATCGGCCGGTGGGAGCCGGGGACACCTGGGGGATCTCCGGGCCCGCGTTCATCACCGGGTACGCGGCGGTGGCGGTGCTGCTGCTGGTCGTGGCCCTGGTGGTCCGGCGGCGGATCACCGCCGGCGGCGACCCGGGGCAGGATCTGCACCCGTACGAGGTCGCCTACCTCGTCGGCGGCCGGTTCCGCGTGATCGGGACCGCGCTGGCGGCGCTGCGGGCCGACGGGGCGATCACCTCGCCCGGCGACAACGAGCTGGTCGCCGGGCCCGAGCCGAGCACCATGCGCACACCGCTCGACCTGGCCATCCATCGCGAGGTCGGGAAGGGGCCGATCACCGTCCGGAGCCTGACCGGCCGCGCCGCCGTGTGGAAGGAGGCCGACCGGATCCGCCTCGACCTGGAGCGCCGGGGGCTGCTGCCCGGCCCGGCCCACGTCACGCAGATCCGGCTGGCCGCGCTGCCGATGGCGGCCCTGTTGGGCGTCGGGATCGTCCGGCTGGTGGCGGGCCTGCAGAACGGCAGCGCCGTCGGCTATCTGATCGGCGCCTTGATCCTGGTGGCCATCGCCGCGGTGACCCTGCTGCTGGCCGTCCCCGGCAAGGTGCGGGCCGGGCAGGGCGCCGTCGACGGGGCCCGCGCCCGCAACGCCCACCTCGACCCCAAGGTGTCACCCGCCTGGACGACCTACGGGGCGGAGGGCGCGGCGCTGGGCGTGGCCCTGTACGGGTTCCCCGCGCTGTCCGGCGTGGACGAGGAGTTCGCCGACGCCGTGGAGCTGCACAAGCACCTGGGCTCCGGCGGCTCCGCCTCGTCGGGCTCCTCCGGGGGCGGCTACGCGTGCTCGGCGAGCGCGGGCGGCGGCTGCGGCTCCAGCTCCGGCGGCGGAGGCGGCTGCGGTGGGGGCGGAGGCGGCGGAGGGGGCTGCGGCGGATGAGCGACGTGCCGCCCCTGGGGGTCGGCATCGGCTGGCGGCCCGAGATCGCCGGTTTCGTGGCCGACCTGCCGGGCCTGCGCTTCACCGAGGTCATCGCCGAGTCCGTCCACGGCGACCACCCCCCGCAGGGGCTCCTCGCCCTGCGCGACCGCGGCGTCCAGGTCGTGCCGCACGGCGTACGGCTGTCCCTCGGAGGGGCCGAGCCGGTGGAGCCCGAACGGGTCGCCCACCTGGCCGCCACCGCCGAGCTGCTCCGCGCACCCCTGGTCAGCGAGCACGTCGCGTTCGTCCGCGCGGGCGGCATGGAGGCCGGCCACCTGTTGCCGGTGCCGCGCACCCGCGCGGCCCTCGACGCGCTGACCGACAACATCCGGCGAACCCGCGCCGAGCTGCCGGTGCCGCTGGCCGTCGAGCCCATCGCGGCACTGTTCGACTGGCCCGACGCCGAATACGACGAGGGCGCGTTCCTCACCGAGCTGCTGGAACGCACCGACGCTCTCCTGCTGCTCGACCTCGCCAACGTGTACGCCAACGCCCGCAACCGCGCCGAGGACCCGTTCGCCCTGCTCGACCGCCTGCCCCTGGAACGGGTCGCCTACTGCCACGTGGCCGGGGGCCGCCCTCAGGGGGGCCTCTACCACGACACCCACACCGACCCCGTCCCCACCGAGGTGCTCGCCCTGATCAAGGAGCTCGGCACCCGCCACCGCCCGCCCGGCCTCCTCCTCGAACGCGACGGCGCCTACCCGCCCGCCGCCGAACTCCGCGCCGAACTGGACGCCATCGCCGCCGCCGCAGGCCACCCGGCCATCACATGACCTCCCCGCCGGACGCACGGAACGCCCCGGCCCCCGCACGCGCCGAGTTCAACGGGTTGGCCTCGGGCGGTCGGCGTGGTCGTGTGATGGTCGACGGCGCGGGCGGGTTGTGTCGGCCGTGGCGCGGGGGGTCGGCGTGGGGCGGTCGGTGAGGGCATGAGCGACGCCGTGGAGGGGCGGGCGGCGCTGGCCGCGGCGCAGGAGGCGTTGGTGGCGGCGCTCGTGGCGGGTGGGCCGGTGCCTGCGGGTTTCGACGCGGAGCGGGTCGGGGCGGCGGGGCGGGCGTTGATGCGCAAGCGGGCGGGTGAGGTGGCGCGGGCCTGGCCCGCCCTGGCGGCCGGGCACGGAGCCGACTGGGGCGAGGTTTTCGGGGCGTGGGCGCGGGGGCGGCCCACGCGGGGGGCGTGGCGGGACGGCTGGGACTTCGCCCGTGACCACCGCGCCGTGCTGGCGCCGCCGGCGGCCCGCGAGCTGGCGCTGACCGAGGCGCACTGGAGGTACGACGGGCAGGGCGCTCCCAGGCCCCGACGTTTCGGGATCCGTCGGATTCCTGGCGGACTGGTGACGATCGTGTTCAGGCGGGCAGGAACGTTCTCGCGGCGCCCTCGCTGAGGCTATGGTCTAGACCAATGGCCGGGCCGGGCGAGGTGCCCCGACCGCGGGCCGGAATGCGTCCTGCCGTCATGCCCGCGCTACTAGGCTGGCCGGGTGAGCTCAGGGGAGGAATACATGCGCGTCGGAGTGCTGACCGGAGGCGGCGACTGCCCTGGTCTGAACGCCGTCATCCGCGCTGTGGTGCGTAAGGGCGTACAGGTCTACGGGTACGAGTTCGTGGGCTTCCGGTCGGGCTGGCGAGGCCCGTTGGAGGGCGACACGATCGCGCTGGACGTCCAGGCGGTGCGGGGCATCCTCCCGCGCGGCGGGACCATCCTCGGATCGTCGCGGACCAACCCGACCAAGGTCGAGGGCGGCATCGAGCGGATCAAGGACAACCTCGCCGGGCTCGGCGTGGACGCCCTGATCGCCATCGGCGGCGAGGACACCCTCGGGGTGGCCGCGCGGCTGCACGAGGCCGGCGTCAACGTGGTCGGCGTGCCCAAGACCATCGACAACGACCTGTCGGCCACCGACTACACGTTCGGCTTCGACACCGCCGTCAACATCGCGATGGAGGCCATCGACCGTCTGCACACCACCGCCGAGAGCCACCACCGCGCGCTGATCTGCGAGGTGATGGGCCGGCACGCGGGCTGGATCGCGCTGCACGCCGGGATGGCGGCCGGGGCCAACGTGATCCTGATCCCGGAGAAGCCGTTCGACATCGACAAGGTCGTCGAGTACGTCGAGAGCCGGTTCAAGACCCGCTACGCCCCGATCATCGTGGTCGCCGAGGGCGCCCACCCCGCCGAGGGCCAGATGGAGCTGCAGACCGGCGAGCTGGACGCGTTCGGGCACGTCCGGCTGGGCGGGATGGGGCAGCGGCTGGCCGACGAGATCGAGAAGCGCACCGGCAAGGAGGCGCGCTGCACCGTACTGGGGCACATCCAGCGCGGCGGCACCCCCACCGCCTTCGACCGGGTGCTGGCCACCCGCTTCGGACTGCACGCCATCGACGCGGTGCACGACGGCGATTACGGCAAGATGGTCGGCCTGGCGGGCACCGAGATCCACCGGGTCGGGCTGAGCGCCGCCACCGACACCCTGAAGACCGTCCCGGTCGAGCGCTACGCCGAGGCCGAGGTCTTCTTCGGCTGACGACCCCGACGGCGACGGCCCGCGGCCCCGGGAACGATCCCGGGCCCGCGGGCCGCATCGTGTCGCGACACGGTCGCCGGTGGGCGACACTAGAGGTCCGGCCCCTTTCTCACGTTCACCCCAGGAGGTCCCGCGCATGACCATGCTCGACACCACGGCCGAGCAGGCGACCGGCGGCATGCCGACGGACGCCGAGCCGTGCGTGCTGATCAAACTGGGCGAGGTCGTGCTCAAGGGGAAGAACCGCGAGCAGTTCGAACGGCGGCTGCAGAACAACGTGCGGCAGGCCGTCCGTGACATCGCCCCCGTGGAGGTCCGGCGCCGCCACGGCGTCATGGTGGTGCGGATGGGCGCCGGAGAGAAGGCCGACGTCGCCACGGTGGACGCCCTCGTCCGGCGGATCACCGACGTCATGGGCATCGTGTGGGTCCACCGGGCCTGGCGCGTCGGCAAGGACCCGCAGAGCGTCGTGCGCGCGGCCCTCGACCTCATGGCCGGCCGCACCGGCGCGTTCGCGGTCCGCTCCCGCCGCCGCGACAAGCGCTTCCCGCTGACCTCCACCGAACTCGACCGGCTGGTCGGCTCCGAGATCGTCGAGGCGTACGGGCTGCCGGTCCGGCTCAAGAACCCCGAGCACACCCTGTCCGTCGAGGTCGACCGCGACGAGGTGTTCGTCTACACCGACGGCACCCAGGGCCAGGGCGGGCTCCCGGTCGGCATGAGCGGCCGGGCCCTCGTCCTGATGTCCGGCGGCATCGACTCCCCGGTGGCCGCCCACCGGATGATGCGCCGCGGCCTGCGGGTCGACTACCTGCACTTCTCCGGCATGCCGTTCACCGGCCCGGAGTCCATCTACAAGGCGTACGCGCTGGTCCGCGAGCTGGACCGGTTCCAGGGCGGCTCCCGGCTGTTCGTGGTGCCGTTCGGCAAGGCCCAGCAGCAGATCAAGTCGTCGGGCGCCGACCGGCTGGCCGTGATCGCGCAGCGCCGGCTGATGCTGCGCACCGGCCAGCTCGTGGCGCGCCGGCTCGGCGGCGCGGCCCTGATCACCGGCGACTCCCTCGGCCAGGTCAGCAGCCAGACGCTGGCCAACATGACCGCCCTGGACGACGCCGTGGAGCTGCCCATCCTGCGGCCCCTGGTCGGCATGGACAAGATCGAGATCATGGACCAGGCCCGCCGGATCCGCACCCTGGGGATCTCCGAGCTGCCCGACGAGGACTGCTGCACCCTGCTGGCCCCGCGCCGCGCCGAGACCCGCGCCAGGATCGACGACCTGCGTCAGATCGACCGCCGCCTCGACGCCGACGAGCTGGCCGAACGCCTGGCCGACTCCGTCCAGGAGCACCGCCCCGTCTACGGCGAGGTCACCGCCTGACACCCGGCCGGCACGGGTACGGACCCCGCCGCCTCGCCTGTCCGAGCACAGCCGCCGTTCGGGGCCGGTGACGGGGAGGCGGGGCGGTCAGGCCGTGCCGGGGGTCTCTCCGTCGCCCGGGCGCGGGGTCTCCGGCCCGTCCGGCCCCACCAGGGCCATCCGCTCCACGCGGATGACCCGGAAGCGCCGACCGGCCGCCACGATGCCGTTGCGCCGGTGGCGGTCGACCATCAGGTCGGCCGCCTCGGCGTACTCGGCCAGCTCCACCGCGTCCGGCTGCTCCACGGCGGGCACCACGTGCCGGAAGTAGGTGGCCAGCGAGTCCCGGGCCTCCTGCGGCAGCCCGTACAGCCGGGCCCCCGGACGCCACAGCTCACCCGTCCGCTCCGCCACCGTGAACATGGGGGAGAGCTGCACCGGGGCCAGGAACGGCTCGCCCGGCTCCGAGCCGATCCGGGCCGCCTCGTCCAGGTACTGGCACAGCAGCTCGGCGGTCAGGATGTCGGCCGCGCCGTCGGCGTCCATGGCCGGGTCCGCGATGAAGTCCAGCGGCCGGGGTCGGGTCCGCGGGCCCGGTCGGGACCGCCGCGGGTCGTTGTCGGTGGGGCGCGGCGGCTCGGGGCCGTCGGCGCCGGTGCGCATCAACTGCTCGATCCGCACGATCCGGAACCGGCGGGCCAGCACGGTCAGCTCGTCGAGGGAGTCCTCCTCCAGCCGGAGCGCCGCGCGGCCGAACTCCCGGGCGCCCGGGCCCCCCATCGCCCCGCGGTTGCGCAGATGCGCCGCCAGCAGCTCGCGGGCCCCGCGCGGGGTCGGATCGGTCGGGCACAGCACCTGCCAGCCGCCCGGGACCTGCTCGGCCCCGGCGAACAGCGGACCGGCCACCACCAGGTCGGGGTAGGCCGTCAGCGAGCGGCGGGCGTCCGCCAGCATCACCGCGCTCACCGGATCCACGGCGTCCAGGTCTTCCGGGAAGAGCCGGCCGCCGGCATCCCCATCGCCGATAGTCATGCGCAGCATCTTCCTCGGCCCGGTGAGCGCGCGCGAGTGGTTCACACCACTTTCGGCGACTGAATTCCTTGACCGGGGTGAGGGGCCGCACGGCCGGATCGCCGTGCGGCCCCGCCCGTCGGCCTACCGGCGGCCGGCCAGGATCAGCAGCACCAGCCCGACCGACAGCAGACCCAGACCCGCCAGGGCGACACCGCCGAGCCGTTCGTCCAGGACGAGCAGTCCCAGCACCGCCGCCACGGCCGGTTCGGCCAGCGTGAGCGTCGTCGCCGTCGTCACCGGCGTGCCGCGCAACCCCCGCGCGTACAGCAGGTACGCCCCGGCGGTGGTGATCACCCCGAGGTACGCGGTGACCAGCGCCCCGGAGGGACTGAGCAGCCAGCCCGGAGACCCGGCGACCAGCACCGGCAGCAACAGCACCGCCGCCAGCCCGAACAGCGTCGCGGCGACCGCACGGTCGTCTTCGCCGCGAGAGATGAGGTGGGACGCGATCGTGGCGTACACGGCGTAGGCCAGGCCGGACAGCAGGGCGAGCGCGACGCCGAAGGGCTCGACACCCGCCGACCGTCCGCCGCCGACCAGGGCGGCGCATCCGACCACCGCGCACGCCGTCGCCACCGTCCACCGCCACGAGGGCCGGGGCCCCCGCGTCATCAGGGCGATCAGCCCGGTGAACGCCGGAGCGCTGCCGATCGTGACGACGGTGCCGGTGGCGACGCCGGTCCGGGCCACCGCGGCGAAGAACGCGCACTGGTAGACCGCCGCGCACACCGCGCCGAAGGCGAGCAGCCACCAGCGACGGCGCTGCGACAACAGCCGCCGCAGCCCCTCACCGCGGGCCGAGGAACCGTCCCGCCCGCGGATCAGGGCCGCCACGGCCAAGAGGACGGCGCCGCCGAGGACGATCCGGGCGGCGCCGACGGACACGGGATCGGCCCCGGAGGGGGCCAGGGTACGGACGGTGCCGGTCGTCCCCCACAGGGACGCCGCCAGCAGGATGTCCGCGCTTCCGGTGCCCCGCCGCCCACTGGGCACGGCGGAGCCGGGGGATTCGATGAGGCGTGTGGACACGCGAAAGGACTCCTGAACTCGAATCGGGAAGATGATCCGGTTCCGGGGCGCGCTTGAAGACGGCCGGGCGTTCTACGCCGGGCCGAGAAGAGAGGACCGCTGGAGCCGCACCCCGGTCAGGAGCGGGGAGGTCCGAGTTGCGCCGTCCAATACGCCATGGTTCGCGACCCTACCAGCGCGGTGGCCCAGGGGGACCACCGCGCCTCCACGGGCGGTGCTACCCCGCCGCCAGGGCGTCCGGGGCCTCGGTGAGGGCCCGGTCGAAGATCGGCGGCAGGTCGCGCACCAGCCGGGCCAGCTCCCGCAGATCGCCGTCCACCAGCGCCTGCGGGCCGTCGCACAGCGCCGTCTCGGGGTGCGGGTGCACGTCGATGATGACCCCGTCGGCGCCGATCGCGATCGCCGCCTTGGTCAGCGGCAGCACCAGGTCGCGGCGGCCGCCGGAGTGCGACGGGTCCACGATCACCGGCAGGTGCGACAGCCGCTGCGCCACCGGCACCGCCGAGATGTCCAGCGTGTTCCGGGTGGCCTTCTCGAACGTGCGGATGCCGCGCTCGCACAGCACGATGTCGAGGTTGCCGCGCTGCGCCACGTACTCGGCGGCCATCAGCCACTCCTCGATGGTGCCGCTCATGCCGCGCTTGAGCATCACCGGCTTGCCCACGTCGCCGGCGGCCTGCAGTAGCGCGAAGTTCTGCGCGTTGCGGGTCCCGATCTGCAACATGTCCGCATACGAGGCGACCAACTCGACGTCGTGCGCGTCCACCACCTCGGTGACGATCGGCAACCCGGTCTCCTCGCGCACGTCCGCCAGGATCCGCAGGCCCTTCTCGCCCAGCCCCTGGAACGCGTACGGCGAGGTGCGGGGCTTGAACGCGCCGCCGCGCAGCAGGGTCGCGCCCGCCGCCTTGGCCATCTGGGCGGCCTGGAGGGTCTGCTCCGGCGTCTCCACCGCGCAGGGCCCCGCGATGAGGGTCATGGTGCCCGGCCCGATCGGCACGCCGCCGACCCGCACCACCGAGCGCTCGGGGTGGTTCTCCCGGCTGACCAGCTTGTACGGCACCGAGATCCGGATGACGTCCCGGACTCCGGGAAGGCTCCGCAGGTTCAGTGAGCCGAACTGCTGGACGTCGCCCACCAGACCGACGATGGTGCGGGCCACCCCGCGGCTGACGAACGCCTCACCTCCCGCCGTCTCGACCAGTGAGACGACGGAGGCGATGTCCGTCTCGGTGGCCTCAGGCCCCATCACGATGACCATCTGCTGCTCTCCTCGGTTGTCCGCGAACATGAAAAGCCCCGGGCCGCTGGTGCCCGGGGCTTCATGTGAGGTCTGTCAGCGCAACGCCGTTAGGACCGTCACCCGTCTCCCGGGCCGGTCATAAAAGAAGCTCCATCGAGCGTCGCGCATGGAGCACAGCCTAGAGCATGCGTCGCGGTGGGTCGGCGGGGAGGGGCCGAGTATGGCTCAGGTCACGGAGGTGGCAGGATGAGCGCGTCATGTCCTCCCCATCGGAACAGCCCCCAGAAGCAGGGGCCCTGCCGCCCGGACAGTACGTTCCCCGTGGCTGGCCCGTCCTGCACTACGGCCCGGTGCCCAAGTTCCGTCCCCGGGACTGGGACTTCCGGGTGTTCGGCGCGACGGCGTCGGGTGAGCAGCACATCTGGTCCTGGGAGGAGTTCGAGCGTCTCCCGAGGACGCGGGCCGTGGCCGACTTCCACTGCGTCACCAAGTTC
Organism: Thermomonospora umbrina; assembly: GCF_003386555.1. Lineage (GTDB taxonomy): Bacteria > Actinomycetota > Actinomycetes > Streptosporangiales > Streptosporangiaceae > Thermomonospora > Thermomonospora umbrina. The sequence continues at coordinate 5,574,297 of NZ_QTTT01000001.1, forward strand.
ACCATCCCCGGCAACCTCTGGGAGGGCGTCTCGGGGTCCACGATCGTGGAGTTGGCACCGCCCCACCCGGACGTCACGCATGTCATGGTGTGGGCCGACTACGGCTACAGCGCCAACATCCGGATGTCGGACTTCCTCGGCGACGCGACCATGTTCGCCCTGTTCCGCGACGGCGAGCGGATCAGCGCCGACCACGGCTTCCCCGTGCGGCTGGTCGTGCCGCACCTGTACGCGTGGAAGAGCGTCAAGTGGACGCGCGGCGTCGAGTATCTGGTCAAGGACCGGCGCGGGTTCTGGGAGGAACGCGGCTACCACAACGTCGCCGACCCGTGGCGGGAGCAGCGCTACTCGTACCAGGAGGACGAGGGCGAGTCGCCGCCCCTGTGACCCGGGTGTCCGCCGTGTCGGCCCGACACATCGCGCTTGCACACCGGAATGGATTGCGGACGCACAGTAATTAGGGGCATGGTCCTGTCATGCTACGTGTGCTGGCGGTCGACGACGAGGTCCCCGCGGTCGAGGAGCTTGCCTGCCTGCTGCGGGCCGACCCCAGGGTCGGGCAGGTCACCACGGCCCGCGACGCGGCCGGGGCGATGCGGGACCTGGGGCGCATGGTCGCCGAGGGGCGGCGCCCGGACGCCGTCTTCCTGGACATCCCGCTGCCGGGCCTGGACGGCTTGGACTTCACCCGTCTGCTGAGCGGACTGGCCGAGCCCCCGGCGGTGGTGTTCGTGACCTCCTCCGACGACTACGCGGTCGCCGCGTACGAGGTGGGGGCCGTGGACTACCTCCTCAAGCCCGTGCGCCCGGAGCGGCTGGCCGAGGCCGTCCGCCGGGTGGACGAGGCGGTGCACCGGACCCCGCCGCCCGGCGAGCCGGCGGAGGACGTCGCCGCGCCGGAGGACGAGCAGGTCCCCGTCGAACTGGGCGGGCGGACCCGGATGGTCTCCCGGGGCTCGGTGCGGTACGTGGAGGCCCAGGGCGACTACGTGCGGATGCACACCGCCGACGACAGTTACCTGGTCCGCATGTCGCTGGTGTCGCTGGCCCGGCGCTGGGAGCCGGTCGGGTTCATCCGCATCCACCGCAGCACCCTGGTCTCCGCGGCGCACGTCTCCGAGCTGCGGTTCGACGGCGGCCGGGTGTCCGTGCAGGTGGGGGAGGACGTCCTGCAGGTCAGCCGGCGGCACGCCCGCCAGGTGCGGGACCTGCTGGTGCGCCGGTTCAGGAACGAGTGAGACCGTTGGTCGCGCCCCATCGGCCGTTCGTCCGCTGACTACTCTACGTATGTCGACAGTTACGGACCGTTGGTCGAGGGAGGGTCGTCATCGGCCCCGCACGGCGTCGCGCTCCTCTAACGTTCTGAGTGTCGCCGCCTCACAAGACGACAAAGGAGACCCGGGCGCAGGACGCGGACTCGTTCCGCCGCCCACCCGGGTCAGCCGCGGATCCCGTACCGGGGGGGTGGGATCCGCCGGCGGAAGCTCGGGCGCTGCTGGACAGTCGGGGGGTTGTCCAGCAGCGCCTGAGCGTTTTCGCGGTTCCGGGGGGCGACGGGCCCGGGGTCTCAGGACTCGGGCGGTGCGTCGCGCAGGCGCTTGAGCGTCTCCACGTCCTTGAGATGCGGTTCCGGGGCGCGGCCGGGGGTCTCGATGACGAACGGCACGCCCCGCGCCGCCGGATGGCGGAACAGCTCCGCGAACGGCGCCTCGCCCAGCTTCCCCGCGCCGATGTTCTCGTGCCGGTCCCGGCCCGACCCGCACGGGTCCTTGGAGTCGTTGGCGTGGATCAGCTTGAGCCGGCCCTCGCCCACCGTCTCCACCAGGGCGTCCATCGTCTCCCGGACGCCGTTCGGCGCGGTCAGGTCGTGCCCGGCGGCCCAGGCGTGGCAGGTGTCCAGGCAGACGCCCAGCCTCGGGTGGTGCTCCAGGGCCTCGAAGTACGGGCCGAGCTGCTGCACGGTGGCGCACAACATGTTGGCCTGCCCGGCCATCGGCTCCAGCAGCAGCGGCGGGCCGTCGTCGGGGATCTCCTCCAGCACCGGCAGCAGATGCTCGTGCACCTGCCGCATCGCGTCCTCGTACGACTGGGTGACCGACGAGCCGGTGTGGACGACGACCCCGCCCGCCCCGACGGCGCGCCCGCGTTCGAGGGCGTGCCGGATCGAGGCCAGCGACCTCTCCAGCGTCTCGGGGCTGGGCGAGCCGACGTTGATCAGGTAGTTGGCGTGCACGAAGACGGGCAGTTCGCCCTCCCGCAGCTTGGCGTCCTCGTCCGGTTTCCCGGCGGTCATCGCCCAGCCGCGCGGGTTGGACACGAAGATCTGCACGACCTCCGCGTCGATCTGCCCGGCGTACTTCAACCCTCCGGTGGCCGGTCCTCCGGCGACCGGGACGTGCCCCCCGACGGGGCTGTGTGCGGCGCTCATAGGTTTCTCAGCCTAGTGCGCCCTCACCGCAGGTCAGGCCGGTGGGAGGAGCCCCGGTCAGTGCCAGATCTTGACCTTGGAGCCGCGCGGCGCGCCGTCCCCGGACCCCGGCTCCTGCCGGAGGACCCGGTTGAACCCGACCTGGCGCTTGACGTCGACCTCGAACCCGGCGCCCTCCAGGATCCGCTGCGCCTCGGCGACGTCCCGGCCGACGACGTTGGGCACCGGCAGGGCGCCGTCGCCGCCGCCGCCCTCGTCGTCACGGCAGAACGGGTTGAAGTCACCGAGGAAGCCGCAGTCCTTCTTGTTGACCACCAGGCTCACCTTGTCGCCGCGGGAGACGGCGGTCCCGGGGGGCGGGTCCTGGCTGAGCACGATGCCGCGCGGGCGGTCGCCGACGTCCTGCCTCTCGACCTTGACGTCCAGGCCCAGGGCGCGGAGCCGATTCTCGGCCTGACGGGCGTTGGTGTTCACCAGGCTCGGCATCGAGATCCCCGAGCTGAGGACGATGTCGACCGGCTCGTCGGGGGTCAGCTCGCGGCCCGCCCGGGGGTTGGTCCGGATGACCATGTCGCGCGGCACGGTGTGGGACCCCTCGCGGGTCACCTCGCCGGCCCGGAAGCCGGCCTCGGCGAGGATCTTCTTCGCGTCGTCGAGCGAGCGCCCGGTCGTGTCGGGCACGTCCACCGGTTGGCGACCCTTGGACGGGACCAGGGTGACGGTCTCGCCCTGGGCGATCCGCGAGCCGGGGGCGGGATCGGTGCGGGTGACCCGGCCCTTGGCGATCTTGTCGCTGAAGACGGGCTCGGCGACCTGCACCGGGACGCCGTCGGCGGCCAACTCCCGCTTGGCGTCCTCCAGGGTCATGCCGATGATCGTGTCGGGGACGTGTTGGTACTGCCCGGCCGCCTGATACCAGACCGCCCAGCCCAGGATCACCGCCGCCAGCGCGCCGACCGCGATCAGCACGTACCGACTGGTGACCGCGCCGATCAGCCGGTCCATCGCGGTGGGGCGAGGGACCTCGGGCGCAGGGTGGTGCCGGGGCTGGTGCGGCGGGGGGCCCGGTGGCTCCATCTCGGGGCCCAGCACCCGGGTGTGGCCCGGGCCGACCGGGGTCGTCGGGGCGGGCATGGGAAGCACGGACGTGGCGGCGTGCGCCCCGTGCGCGACCCGTTCGTCGATGTCGCGGGGGAGCCCGGCGGCCACGTCGGCCACCGCGGCCAGGAACCGGCCCGCGTCCTGCGGGCGGCGGGCCGCGTCGTGGCTGGTCGCCAGGGTCACCAGGGTGTCGACCCGCTCCGGCAGCCCCGGGACCACGTCCGAGGGCGGCGGGACGACGTCGTTGACGTGCTTGTAGGCGACCGCCAGCGGGGTGTCGCCCTGGTGCGGCTGCCGCCCGGTCAGCAGCTCGAACAGCATGATCCCGGCCGCGTAGACGTCGGACCGCACATCGGCGTGACCGGTGAGGACCTGCTCGGGCGCCAGATACCCCACGGTGCCGATGATCAGGCCGGTCTTGGTCTGCTTGCCTGCGGTCTCGGCCCGGGCCAGCCCGAAGTCGGCGACCTTGGCCTGCCCGTCGTCGGCCAGCAGCACGTTCTCCGGCTTGACGTCCCGGTGCACCAGCCCGGCCCGGTGCGCGGCGGCCAGCGCCGCCAGCACCGGCTGCATGATCTCCAGCGCCTCGCGGGGGCCCAGCCGGCCGCGCTCGGTCAGCAGCGCGCGCAGGGTCCGGCCCCGCACGTACTCCATCGCGAGGAAGACGTGCTGGCCGTCGGTGCCCTGGTCGTACACCGCCACCACGTTGGGGTGCGACAGGCCCGCCGCGGCCTTGGCCTCGCCGATGAAGCGCCGGACGAAGTCCTCGTCCTGGGCGAGCCCCGCGTGCATCACCTTGAGCGCGATCTCGCGGTCGAGCTTGACGTCGCGGGCCACGTACACCGTGGCCATCCCGCCGCGGGCGATCCGGGACTCAATGCGGTAGCGCCCGTCGAGCACCTGCCCGACGAGTGGATCGGCAACCGTCGTGTCCATCAGAGGGAGTCTACGGGCGTTTTGGCCAGGGTCTCATCACTCCGCAGAGGTAACTCCGTCCGATCCGGTGCCGATTCCCTCCCACGGGGACGACGCTTGGGCGAGGCGTCGCCTGGGGATGCGCCCCGCGAGCCGCGCCAGCCGCCCCGCCTCGACCGCGTGCCGCATCGCCGCCGCCATCGTCGCGGGCGACTGCGCCCTCGTGACGGCGGTGGCCAGCAGCACGGCGTCGCAGCCCAGCTCCATGGCGAGCGCCGCGTCGCTGGCGGTGCCGAGCCCGGCGTCCAGGATCACCGGGACCCCCGCCCGCTCCACGATCAGCTCGATGTTGTGCGGGTTGCGGATGCCCAGCCCCGAGCCGATGGGGGAGCCCAGCGGCATCACCGCGGCGCAGCCGATCTGCTCCAGCCGCCGCGCCAGCACCGGGTCGTCGTTGGTGTACGGCAGCACCGTGAACCCGTCGTCCACCAACTGCTCGGCCGCCTCCACCAGCTCGATCGGGTCCGGCAGCAGGGTGTGCTCGTCGGCGATCACCTCCAGCTTGACCCAGGCGGTGCCGAGGGCCTCGCGGGCCAGCTTGGCGGTCAGCACCGCCTCCCCGGCGGTGAAGCAGCCGGCCGTGTTGGGCAGCACCCGGATCCCGCAGCGGCCCAGCACGTCCAGCACCGAGCCGCGGGCGGACGGGTCGACCCGTCGCATCGCCACCGTGGTCAGCTCGGTCCCGGAGGCGGTCAGCGCCTCCTCCAGCACCCGCATGCTCGGGGCGCCGCCGGTCCCCATGATCAACCGTGAGCCGAACGTCTCTCCCGCGATCACCAGCGGGTCGTCGGCCGTCGTGTCCGTCACCCTCATCCTCCCTGCACGGCGGTCAGCACCTCGACCCGGTCCAGATCCCGCACGGTCGTGGCGTCCCACGCGCCACGGCTGACCACCTCGTCGTTGACCGCCACCGCGACGCCGGCCGCGGCCTCGGTGACCGCCGCGACCACGGCCGCGACCGTGGTCCCCTCCGGCAGCTCGCGCGGCCGCCCGTTGACCGTGACCCTCACGCCCTCGCCTCCACGCCGAATCGTCCCGGGGCGAACGGCGCGGCCACCTCGGGCACGGTGCCGTCCGCCAGGATCTCCGCCATCACGTCGGCGGTGATCGGGGTGAGCAGCACCCCGTTGCGGAAGTGGCCGGAGGCCAGGAACAGCCCGTCCAGCGCACCGGCCCCCAGAACGGGGGCGTTGTCCGGCGACCCGGGCCGCAGCCCGGCGGAGACCTCGACGAACTCCAGCTCGGTGATGCCGGGCAGCAGCTCCCTGGCGTCCCGCAGCAACTGCCACAGCCCCCCGGCGGTGACCGTCGTGTCGAAGCCCATCTCCTCCTGGGTGGCGCCGACGACGATCTCCCCGTCCGCCCGGGGCACCAGATAGATCGACGAGCCCCGCACCACGCCCCGCGTCGTCCGACGGAGGAACGGCACGCGGGTGCGCAGGCGCACCACCTGGCCCTTGACCGGCCGCACCTCGGGGACCGCCCCCTCGGGCAGCCCGGCCAGGTCGTTGCTCCAGGCGCCCGCCGCCAGCACCACCTTGGCGGCCCGCACCTCGCCGCCGTCGTCCAGCCGTACGCCGACCGCGGTGTCGTGCTCGACGATCACGCCCGCGGCCCGCTCCCGGACGAGTCGTACGCCCTCGTTCCGGCAGGCGGCCAGCAGCGCGGCGGTCAGTCGGCGGGGGTCGACGGAGCCGTCCCGGGGGGCCAGCAGCCCGCCGCGCACCGAGGGCGCCAGCATCGGCTCCAGGCGGCGGCACTCGCGGCCGTTCAGTGCCTCGGTCGTGATGCCCAGCGACTCCTGGAAGCGCCGCAGATCGTCGAGGAACGCCAGGTCGTCCGTGTCGAACGCGACCTCCAGGATGCCGTCGGAGCGGTACCCGGTCTCGAGCCCGGACGCGTCCTCCAGCTCGGCGACGAACGAGGCGTAGCGATCGCGGGAGGCGATGCCGAGGTGCAGCAAAGGCTCCTCGCCGTACGTCAGCTCGCTGACGGGGGTGAGCATCCCCGCCGCGACATGGGACGCGCCGCTCGCGGGATCGGGGTCGATCACCGTGACGCGCAGGCCCCGGGTCGCCGCCCGCCACGCGATGGCCGACCCGATCACCCCCGCCCCGATGATCACCACGTCGGGGGCCCCGTGCGGGGTGGGCATCGGCATGCTCCCTTCGCCGGCATGATCCGGATCAGGTCTTGGCGGTCGGCGGCCCGATCAGCCGCCCTCTCAGTCCGGTCGCACCGGACTCCCGCGCCCGTCGCCTCCTAGCCTATGCGGGCGCGCTCCGTCCGCGTTCTCCCGCCCGGGGCGCGACCGCACCCGGCGACTAAGGTTGGCCTCCATGGATCGCGTCATCGTGGTGGGCGGCGGGCTGGCCGGGATCCGCTCCGTGGAGGCTCTGCGGGCCAAGGGGTACGAGGGCGCGCTGACGCTCGTCTCGGCCGAGCTGCACCGGCCCTACGACCGCCCGCCGCTGTCCAAGGCGCTCCTGGTGGGCGACATCGACGACACCACCTTCGACACCGACTGGGCGGCGCTGCGCTGCGAGTGGCTGCCGGGCCGGCGGGCCACCGGGCTTCGACTGGACCCCGGCGGAGGCGGGATCGTGGCCACCGACGGCGGCGACCTGCCGTTCGACGGGCTGGTGATCGCGACCGGGGCGGCCCCGATCACGCTCCCCGGCACGGGTCCGCAGCGCGTGCTGCGGACCGTCGAGGACGCCCGGTCCCTGCGCGCCGGCCTGCGCGAGGGCGCCCGGGTCGTCATCGTGGGCGCCGGCTGGATCGGCGCCGAGGTCGCCACCGCCGCCGCGAGGCGGGGCTGCGCGGTCACCGTCGTGGAGGCCGCCGACACGCCCCTGGCGAACGCGGTCGGCACCCTGATCGGCGGTCGCACCGCCCGCTGGTACGCCGAGGCGGGTGTCGAGCTGCGGACCGGCGTGAGGGTCGCGGCGGTCGAGCCCGGCGGGCTCACGCTGGCCGACGGCGGCCGGATCGACGCCGACGAGGTCGTCGTGGGCGTCGGCGTCCGGCCCGTGCTGGGCTGGCTGGAGGGCTCCGGACTGCGCCTCGACGGCGGTGTGGTGACCGACGCCTCGCTGCGCGCCTCCGCCCCCGGCGTCGTGGCCGTCGGGGACTGCGCCGCCTGGTGGTCCCGCCGGTACGGCCGCAGGCTGCTGGTCGAGCACTGGGACGCCGCGCTGAACGGCCCCGACGTCGCCGCGGCGGCGCTGCTGGGGGCGGACGCCGTGTACGAGGCGGTCCCGTACTTCTGGTCCGAGCAGTTCGGCCGGATGGTGCAGTACGCCGGCCATCATCCCGCCGGGGAGCGGATGATCTATCGCGGCGACCCGGACGGCCCGGGGTGGGCGGCGTGCTGGCTGACCGGCGACCGGCTGGAGGCGCTCCTCACCGTCGACCGTCCCCGTGACCTGCTGCAGGGCCGCCGGATCATCGCCACGGGCACCCCGGTGGACGCCGATTCCGTGGCGGATCCGGGCATACCGCTCCGCGATGCCGTTCTCACCTGAGGGTTTCAGAATTGTGCGGACGTGGTAGGCAGGGGGCGTGACGCAGATGCAAGCCACAGTTGACAGCACGCTCGACGCTCACACCGACGCCCTCGTCGGAGAGTGGGTCACGCTCCCTGAGGCGGCCGAGAGGCTGGGCCTCAACCTCAGCAGGACCAAGCAACTCGTCCGCGACCACAAGGTCCTCGGCGTCCAGCGCGCCGGGTCCCTCATGATCCCGGCCGCGTTCATCCGCGACGGTCAGGTGGTCAAGGGCCTCCCCGGCACCCTGACGCTGCTGTCGGACGCGGGCTATGACACCGTGGAGACCCTGCGGTGGCTGTTCACCGCGGACGACACGCTGCCCGGCACCCCCGTTCAGGCCCTCGCCGAGAACCGGGGGACCGAGATCCGCCGCCGCGCCCAGGCGCTGGCGTTCTGACCGGCCGTTCCCCGGCGGCCGTGGAAAGGCGTCCCCCTCCGTGACCACGCACCTGCCGTCCGATCGCGCCGTCGCCCTGCGGACCCGGCTCGAACGGTCCCGGCTCTACCTGTGCACCGACGCCAGGGAGCGGCGGGGCGACCTGCCGGAGTTCCTGGACGCGGTGCTGGCCGCCGGGGTGGACATCGTCCAGCTCCGGCAGAAGGGCCTGGAGGCGCGGCGGGAGATGGCGTTCCTGGAGGTCTTCCGGGAGGCGTGCGACCGGCACGGGGCGCTGCTGGCGGTCAACGACCGCGCGGACGTGGCGCAGGCGGTCCACGCGGACGTGCTGCACCTGGGTCAGGACGACCTTCCGGTGCCGCACGCCCGCCGGATCGTGGGGGAGGACGTCCTGATCGGCCGCTCCACCCATTCCGACGATCAGGCCTCGGCGGCCTCCGTCCAGCCCGGCGTGGACTACTTCTGCGCCGGGCCGGTCTGGCCGACCCCGACCAAGCCGGGGCGGGCCGCGCCGGGGCCCGCGCTGCTGGAGCACGCCGCCGGGCTGCCGAGCGGGCGGCCCTGGTTCGCGATCGGCGGCATCGACGCGGGCACCCTCGACGAGGTGCTCGCCACCGGTGCGCGCCGGGTCGTGGTGGTGCGGGCCGTCACCGAGGCCGCCGACCCGGGGGCCGCCGCCGCGGAGCTGGCGCGGCGACTGCGCGACGCGTCACCGGGCTGACGGCGGGGGTTGGTCGATCGTTCTCCCGCGATGACCGACAATGGTGTGCATGACGATCAGCCCTGACGAGGACAGGCCCGTCGACCTGGTCGACGACGACATCGACATCCTGCCCGACCAGACCGCGGACGACACGGACGCGGGCTGGGGCGAGTGGCGCGCCGGCGACGACGACTCCCGCCTGCTGGAGGACCGCCCGCCGCACTGGTGACCGGCCCACGACCGGCCCGGCTCACCCGGTGGGGAACAGCACCCCGGCGGTGAAGCCCGCGGTGATCACCACGGCCAGGGCGACCATCATGCGCCACCGGTAGCGGGGGATGCCCGACGGCCTCGGCTCGACGGCCGGCGGACGGCCCTCCCGCAGGGCCCGGATGAGCTGCGGCGCGGTGGGCCGGGCGGCCGGGTTCTTGTCCAGGCAGCGGACCACCAGATCGCGCAGCGGCCCCTCCATGTCCCCGAGGTTGGGCCGCCGCGAGGCCACCCGCCGCATCACGGCCGCGTTGGGCCCCGTCCCGAAAGGCGGGCGTCCGGTGGCCGCGAACACCATGGCCGCGGCCCAGGCGAACACGTCGGCGGGCGGGCCCACCGGCTCGTCCTCGATCTGCTCGGGGGCCATGTAGGCGGGGGTGCCGACGGGCCCGGTGGTGATGGTGGTGCTGTCCAGCGCGCGGGCGACGCCGAAGTCGATGACCTTGGCGCCGCCCTTGGCCAGCAGCACGTTGCCCGGCTTGAAGTCGCGGTGCACCACCCCGGCCCGGTGGATCGCGGCCAGCGCCCGGGCGGTGCGCAGCGCGATCTTGTGCAGCCGCTCCTCGGGCAGCGGGCCGCGGTCGGCGACGACCTGCTGCAGGGACGGCCCCTGCACGTACTCGCTGACGATGTAGGGCCGGTCGCCGGTCACCTTGGCGGCGAGCACCCGGGCGGTGTGCGGCCCCTCGACCTGGCGGGCGGCGGCGGCCTCCTTGACGAACCGGCTGCGGGCGCGCTGCCCCGCCGCCCGGCCGCCGCGCAGCAGCTTGACGGTGACCAACCCGCCGTCGGCGTCCCGGCCGAGGTAGACGACGCCCTGGCCGCCCTCGCCGAGCCGGCCCAGCAGGACGTATCCGCCGAGGCGGCGGGGATCGTCGGGCCCCAGGGTGACCGTTTCGGGCTGCACTGCACGCTCCGGTGCGCAGATACGGGCAAAGATCGCCTTATTTGTACCGCGCCGGGCCCGGACGTGCGACGACAACCGGCCGGGTCGTGCCGCGGATCAGTCGGCGTCCGGCTGGACGCGCAGGGCGTTGAGGGCGTACGCGAGCATCTGGTAGTGGCCGATCAGCATGACCAGCTCGATCAGCGCGCGCTCGTCGAGGCGCTTGGCCAGGGCGGACCACACGGCGTCGCTCAGCGTCGAGGTGGCGTGCAGCTCGTCGGCGGCGGCCACGACCGCCCAGTCCTCCGAGGTCCAGGCGTGCGCGTCCAGGTCCCCGGCCAGCGCGCCGATCTCCACCTCGGTCAGCCCCGCGTCGCGGCCGATGCGCACATGGTGGTCCCATTCGTACGCGCAGCCGCTGTTGTGCGCCACCCGCAGGATCGCCAGCTCCCGGATCCGCGGGCCCAGCGTTCCGCCGAGCAGCATCATCGACCCGAGACCGATCCACGCCCGGAACAGTTCGGAATGCCGGCCCAGGGTGGTGAAGATGTTGAGGGGGCCGGTGACGGCGACGACGCCCTTGAGGACGTCGTCCCAGGCCGCCTCGTCCAGCGGCGCGAGGCGCGGTGTCTGTGCTGCGTGCGGAGTCTGCTGAGGCATGGCGCTATTTCTGCCCCAAATACCGGGAGAATTCCAGCCATGGTGCGGCGATTGGCCACATTCCGCCAGGATTTCGAGGGCCGGCGTCCGAGAAGGGGATCAGACGCTGCGTGCGGTGGCGGCGACGGCCAGGTCGCCCAGCGCCTCCCGGGCGTCCGGGGCCACCGCGGCGGCCGCCAGCGCGTCCCGCGCCCGCGCGGTGTACCGGTCGATCATGGCCTCGCAGGCGTCGAGCGCCCCGGTCTCCTCGATGATCGACCGCAGCTCGGCCACCCCGTCGGCGGTCAGCGCGGTGTCGCCGAGCCCCCGCTCCACGGTCTCGGCCTGCGCCGGGGTGGCCCGTTCCAGGGCGAGGGCGACCAGCACGGTGCGCTTGCCCTCGCGCAGGTCGTCGCCCGCGGGCTTGCCGGTCTCGGCCGGGTCGCCGAAGACGCCGAGGACGTCGTCGCGGAGCTGGAACGCGATGCCCAGCGGCAGCCCGTACGCCCGCAGCGCGGCCACCGTCTCGGGGGTGGCGCCGGCCAGCTCGGCGCCCATGTGGAGAGGCCGTTCGATGGTGTACTTGGCGCTCTTGAACTCCACCACGTTCAGCGCCGTCTCGACCGAACCGGCGCCGCGCGCGCTCTCCAGCATGTCCAGGTACTGGCCGCAGATGACCTCGGTGCGCATCAGGTCGAACACCTCGCGGCCCCGGCGCAGCGGCTCCGGGTCGAGCCCGCTGGCGTCGAACATCTCCGCCGACCAGGCCAGGCACAGGTCGCCGAGCAGGATCGCCGCGCCCTCCCCGAACGACGCCGACGCCCCCCGCCAGCCCTGCTCGCGGTGGACGGCCTCGAACCGGCGGTGCGCCGACGGGCGGCCCCGGCGGGTGTCGCTGGCGTCCATGACGTCGTCGTGGACCAGCGCGCTGGCCTGCAGCAGCTCCAGCGAGGCCGCGGCGACCGCGATGCCCCGCGCCGCAGCGATGTCCTCGCCGCCGGCGGCCCGCCAGCCCCAGTAGCAGAACGCGGGGCGCAGTCGCTTGCCCCCGGCCAGCAGCGCGTCCAGCGCCGAGAGCAGGGGGCGGAGGTCGTCGCCGATCGCGAGCATGCCGGGACGCTGCCGATCGACGAAGGTCAGCAGCGCGTGGTCGATCTCCTTGCGAATGCGGCCGGCGGACATGCGCTCACCATAGTGAACCGGAATCGGGTGTACGTACCCAGGTCGGGCTGAGTACGACCGCTCATGACGGCGCGGCCGGGCGCGCCGATGCTGGTTCCCATGAGCACGATGATCGAGGCGGCCCCGGCGCCCGCGCCCGGCCGCCGCCCCTCGGCCGCCGACCTTGCGGCGCGGACCCCACGGGACCGGGACCGCTACGTCGACCTCCTGCGGGTCTTCTCCCTGGCGACGGTGGTGGCCGGTCACTGGCTGATGGCGGTGCTCGCCACCGGCCCCGACGGCCGAGTGCGGGCCGGGAACGCGCTGGCGATCATGCCTTCCCTGCAGCCGCTGACCTGGTTGCTGCAGGTGATGCCGCTGTTCTTCTTCGTGGGCGGCTTCTCGCACGCCACCGCGCTGCGACGCGCGCCCTCCTACGCCTCCTTCGTCCGGGGAAGGGCCGCGCGGCTGCTGATCCCGACCGCCGTGTTCGCCGGGGTGTGGTCGTCCGTCGCGGTTCTCATCGAACTCGCGGGCCGGGACGGGGGCGTGCTCAGGCTGGTCACGCGGATGGTCGCCCAGCCGCTCTGGTTCATCGGCGTCTACCTGGGCGTGGTGGCGTTCGCGCCGCTCATGTGGCGGATGCACCGCGCGCACGGAGTCGCGGTGCCGGTGGCGCTGGGCGCGGGCGTCGTGGCGGTGGACGTGCTCAGGTTCCGGTACGGCGTCGACGCCATCGCCCCCCTCAACCTGCTCCTGGTGTGGCTGGCGGTGCACCAGTTGGGGTTCTTCTACGCCGACGGCAGGCTGGGCCGCCGCACGGTCCGGGCGCTGACGGCGGGCGGGGTCACGGCGATGCTCGCGCTGATCGCGTACGGCCCGTACCCGTTGTCCATGGTGGGGATGCCGGGCGCGAAGATCTCCAACATGTCGCCGCCCACCCTGGCGCTGTTCGCCCACGGGCTGTGGCTGATCGGCCTCGCGATGCTGCTGCGCGGACCGGTCACGCGGCTGTTGGCCCGCCCCCGCGTCTGGATCGCGGTGATCGCGGCCAACGGGCTGGCCATGACCGCCTTCCTCTGGCACCTCACGGCGCTGTTCCTGGTCTGCGCCGTGCAACTGGCCCTCGGCCTCACGCAGCCGCCCGTGGGGGATGCGACCTGGTGGCTGCTGCGGCCGGCCTGGATCGGGATCCTGGTTCTGGTCACCGCCGGGCTGGTCGCGGTGTTCCGCCGGGCCGACCGGCCCCGCCGGCTCGCGCCGCGCTCGTACGGGACGGCCCGCGGCGTCACCGGGATGGTCCTGTGCCTGATCGGGGTGCTGGGGCTGTCCACGGTCGGATTCGGAGGGGCGCTGGCGGGACGCAGCGCGACGCTGATCGCACTGCCGGTGACGCCGCTGCGCTCTTTGGCCCTGCTGGTCGCCGGTGCGGCGCTCCTGGGCCTGTGGACGCGCGACGGGGCAGAGACGCGGAAAGCGGATGCCACTACCCTTGGGTGAATGCGTCCCGTGATGCCTGACCGCGCGCCCACGATCCGCGAGCTGCTCGCCGTCGGGGAGAAGTCGTTCTCGTTCGAGTTCTTCCCGCCCAAGACGGACAAGGGCATGCAGAGCCTGTGGCGCACCATCCGCCACCTGGAGGCCCTGCGGCCCACGTTCGTGTCGGTGACGTACGGCGCGGGCGGCGGCACGCGGGACAAGACCGTCGACATCGTCGAGCGGATCGCCACCGACACCACGCTCACCCCGGTGGCGCACTTCACGGCGGTCAACCACTCCACCGCCGAGCTGCGGCACCTCATCGGGCGGTTCGCCGGCGTCGGCGTGCGGAACATCCTGGCGCTGCGCGGCGACCCGCCCGGCGACCCGATGGGGGAATGGGTCAAGCACCCCCAGGGGGTCGAGTACGCCGGCGAGCTGGTGCGGATGATCCGCTCCTACGGCGACTTCTGCGTGGGTGTGGCGGCCTTCCCGTACAAGCACCCGCGGTCGGCCGGCATCGAGGACGACACCCGCCACTTCGTCGCCAAGTGCCGGGCCGGGGCCGACTACGCGATCACCCAGATGTTCTTCCGCGCCGAGGACTACTTCCGGCTGCGCGACCGGGTCGCGGCGGCGGGCTGCGACATCCCGATCATCCCGGGCATCATGCCGGTCACCAAGATCAGCACCATCGAACGGTCCGAGCAGTTGTCGGGCGCGCCGTTCCCGCCGGAGGTCGCGGCCCGTTTCGAGGCCGTCGCCGACGACCCGGAGGCGGTGCGGCGGCTCGGCGTGGAGCACGCCGCCGAGCTGTGTCAGGAGCTGCTCGACCAGGACGCCCCGGGCATCCACTTCATCACGTTCAACCAGTCGCCCGCCACGCGCGAGGTGTACGGGCTGCTGAACGTCGAGCCCCGGTCGGCCTCACTGACCGTCTGACGGATCCGGGGGCCCGAGCGGCAGTCGCCCGCCCATCACGGCGTACGGGGGGCCGCCGCCGGGGAAGTCGAAGCCGGTCAACAGGTCGACCAGGCCCACCGAGCGGTAGAGCCGCCGCGCGGGCGTGTCCGGCCGCAGGTCCAGCGTCGACAGCACCACGGTCCGCTCCGGGCGGCCTCCGCACAGCGCGGACAGCAGGCCCCGGCCGACGCCCCGGTGCTGGTGGGCGGGGTCCACGTGCAGCTCGGCGACCTCGAAGGCGTCCGACAGCCACTCCTCGGCGTCGCCGCGTTCGGCCAGCGCGTGACGGACGACGTCGTGCCACCACTGGCCCGGCGCGCCGTGGAAGCCGTACGCGAAGCCGTGGATCCGGCCGCCCCGCAGGAACGAGCGGCGGGACTCGGCCACGAACGCCCGGAACCCCGGATGGTCGGCGTGCCGTTCCATGATCGCGTACCGGCCGGCGAGCTGCTCGACCGGCGGGCTCATCGCCGCCGCGTAGACGTCCAGCAGCGAACCCAGACGCCGTAGGAAGACCCGGTGGTCGATCTCGCGCAGGCTGGGCGGTTCACGGTCCTCCACCCGGCCAGCCTAGACCCGGGCGACCGTCCGGGGCGTCGCCACCAGCGTGGCGTGCATGTCGGCGAGGATCCGGTCCGCGGCCTGGTGGAGCGTCCGGCGGTTGTCCTCCAACTGGCCGCCCCACGCGCGCGCCTCCGGGCCGATCCAGGCGTCGGTGCCCTCCAGCGTCCTCACCGACGGATCCAGGGCCCGGCGGAGCTGGTCGATGCTGCCGTAGGCGTCGCGGTAGGCGTGGTAGAGCCGCTCGTACTCCGGGTTCGGCGCCTCGTTCGGCGGGAGCTGCCGCGCGGTCACCGGGTCGATGGGCGGCTGGAGGCTCCCCGGGGGCGGTGCGGTCATGGCGTCCTCTCGACCCGGTCAGCCCGCTCGGGGCGGGACGGGGGCGGCGGGCGGCAGGCCCAGCCGGCGCAGGGCGTCGTCGGTGCGGGGGCTCATCTCGGCGTCGCGCAGCACCCGCAGGACCAGGTCGCGGGTGCCGTCGCGGTCCGCCTCGGCCAGCAGCGCCTTCAGCCAGGCGGTGTTCATGCCGAGGTGGTGGCTGGCGACGCCCAGCGACTCGGCGATGGCCTTCAACCGCGCCTCGTCCCCGGCGGCGCGCTTGATGAGGTCCGCCACCCCGGCCGGGCCGAGGCGGTCGTACAGCTCCTCGGTGTAGTCGGGGTCGTCGGCGTTCTCCTTCAGGCGCTGCCACACGTCGCCCGGGATCGGCTTGCCGTCCTCCAGGGACCGCTTGATGAGGAACGCGTCCAGACGGGCGGCCCGCTGCGCGTCCTTACGGTTGCGGAAGTTGCCGGTGTCGGGGCCGGCGCCCTTCGGAGTGGTGCCTCTGGGGGGCCGCCAACCCGAGTCGCCCGGCCCGCCGGAACGGGGCGCGGACGGGCCCGTCCGCGCGCCGGGGCCCGTATTGACGCCGCCGGCCGGATCCGGATGGGTGATCGCGTAGTTGTAGCGGCGGTTGAGCATGCTGAGCTGCTCCATCACCCAGACCGAGACCTCCTGCGCCCGGCGGTGGCCCGCGGTGGGCACCCCGGGCGGCGGGGGATGGGCGGTGAGCCACGCCTGGATCGCCCGGTCGGCGGCGCTCATCTGCTTCAGCAGATGGCCCAGGGCGTCCGGGTCGATGCCCCGGAACTCGGGGTCGGCCGCGGCCGGGCCGGTGCGCATGCTGCTGCTCATCGCCGCTCCGGTGCTGACGGACGGTCCACGTCGCTCCCCAGGATCACACTCGTCTCAGGCGCTGTCGAGGGCGTCGCCCACCGCGGTCTCGTCGCGGGCCACGATCGCGCGCCCGCCGTCGGTGAGGATGATGGGCCGCTGGATCAGCACCGGGTGGGCGGCCATGACCTCGATCCAGCGCGCCCGGTCATGCTCCAGGTCCTTCAGTCCCAGCTCCTTGGCGATCGGCTCGTTCAGCCGGGCGACCTCCCAGGGCTCGACGCCGAGGCCGGTCAGCACGGCGTCCAGCTCCTCCGCCGTCGGCGGCTCGTCCAGGTAGCGACGCTCGGTGTACGCCCGGCCGGCCTCGTCCAGCGCGGCCTTGGCGGCGCGGCTCTTGGAGCAGCGCGGGTTGTGCCAGATCTCCATGCCGTCGATTCTCCCAGGCTCAGGCGCCCACGTCGGCGGGTGTTCCCCCGGTGAGGCGGAGCAGCTCGTCGTACGAGGTGGGGAAGACCGTGTGGGGATGGCCGCCGGCGGCCCAGACGACCTCGTGCCCGCCGAGCCGGGTGTCCACCAGGGTGCGCAGCGGCGCGGGATGCCCGACCGGGGCCACCCCGCCGATCGGCTGGCCGGTGACCTCCCGCACGAACTCCGGTGTGGCCCGCCGGACCCGCTCCGCACCGATGAGGGACGCCACGCGGGCGGTGTCCACCCGATGCGCGCCGCTGGTCATCACCAACAGCGGCTCGCCGTCGGCGGCGAAGACCAGGCTGTTGGCGATCGCGGCCACCGGGCAGCCGAGCTGACGGGCGGCGTCCTCGGCGGTCCTGGCGGCCTCCGGCAGCTCGACGACCTCGCCGGACGCCCCCAGGTCGCGGAGCACGGCGGCGACCCGTTCGGCGTTGGAATGCATGTCAAGCACCTTAAAGTCTCCGTAGGGCGACGAACCCGGCGGATCGATCACTCGTCTTCAAGGGAACCCTGCCAGTGGGAGGCCGCAGATGGGCACAAGGACACGACTGGTGTTGACCCTGACGGCGGGCGGCGCCCTGGCGCTGACCGGCTGCTCGGACTCGGGCACGACGACGACCGCGGTGGGGGAGGACCGGCCCACCGCGACGAGATCGCCGGCGGCCCGTCCCACTCCGACGCCCACGCCCCGGCCCAAGCTCAAGCCGGGGGCCAAGGGAGAGCACGTCGAGACGCTGCAACGGCGGCTCGACCAGCTCGGCTACGCCCCCGGCAAGGCCGACGGCCGCTACGGGCTCACCACGCAGATGGCGGTCTGGGCCTTCCAGAAGGTCAACCGTCTCAAGGTGAGCGGCACGGTCGGCCGGGAGGTCTGGGAGGCCCTCGACAGGCCCGCCGAGCCGCGGCCGGTGTCCAAGCACCGCGAGCCCTACCGGGTGGACGTCGATCTGCGCCGTCAGTACCTGGTGGTCTACAAGGGCGGCCGTCCCGTACTGATCAGCCACGTCTCCTCCGGGTCGGGCGAGCTGTTCTGCTCCCGCGACCCCGGGCCCGGCGGATCGCGCTGCCGCTATGCCGTCACCTCCACCGGCGACTTCCGCACCGGGCGGCGCGCCTCGGGTTGGGAGGTCTCGCCGCTCGGGCAGTTGTACAACCCGGTCTACTTCAACGGGGGCATCGCCTTCCACGGGGCCCTCGACGTGCCCCGGTACCCGGCGTCGCACGGGTGCGTCCGGCTGCCGATGAACGTGGCCGAGGACTTCCCGGACGTCGTCGGGACCAACGTTCCGGTGCACCTTCGTCGCCCTCGGTGACCTGACCCGGTTTTGTCAGACCCCTCTGCTCTCCTGGTGATGTGCCGGTGACCTGGGCTCTCGCCCTGCGGGCGGCCCGATCCCGGCGCGCGTTCGAACGTATTGACGAATCGCCTCACGGGCGGTTTACTGAAGGTACGTCGAACTCATGTTCGATGTGGCGCGGGGCTCGCGGCTCGCGCCGAGGGGCACACGCCCCGCCGGGGGCAGCGCGAGCACCCGGCGTGACGTGACGGCCGGGCGGAGTGAGGGGAAGCTCTCCGTCCGGCCGGCCCGGAGCCGGAAGGAGACAGGCGAATGTCCGGATCGACGACCGCCCGACGCAGAGTCCACGCCGACGCCCGCGCAGAGGTTCACCCGGCGCCCGTCCGCCCGATCGCGGCGCGCCTGGGCCCCGCGCCCGCCCCGCGGACCGGTCACACGGCCCGCGGCCAGCTCCAGGCCGCCCGCATGTGCCTGGCCGAGGCCGCCGAGGCCGTCACCCCGGCCGTCCGCTTCGTGTCCGCCCACCTGGCCGCCCTGCGCGCCGCCGCCGCGGTCCTGGCCGCGCGCGAACCCCTGGAGACCCACCGCCGCGGGCGCCCCCGCAGCGTCTGGGTCCTGCTCCCGGAGGCCGATCCCGCCCTCCGCGAATGGGCCGCCTACTTCGCCGCCGGCGCCGACAAACGCGCCGCCGCCGAGGCCGGCCTCCCTCGCGCCGTCACCCCCCGCGAGGCCGATGAGCTCCTCCACGACGCCGAGATCTTCGTCTCCCTCGTCGAGGACACCCTGGGCATCCCCGGCCAACCCACCCTGCCCCTCCCCGACACCCGTCCCGGCTGACCCCTCCACCCGCCCGGCCGCCCACCCGTTACGCGGACGTCCGCCGGCCGCCCACTCGCCACGTGGACGCCCGGGCGGCCCACCGGCCCGGCCTTCGGCGGAGGGCGCGCCGGGCGATGCGGAGGCGGGAACGCGACCCGCACCGCTCGCCGAGCGACCCCCACGGGGCGCCTGATGCCTCCCCGGGCCGTCACCGCACCACCCTCCCCGGTTCGGTGACGGCTTCCCCCACCGCGCCGGTGGGGCCGTGAGTCCCCCTGACGGCCCCACCGGCGCGGTCTCTTCATCCCCTCCGCCCCCGGGTCGCGTGTGGACGCGGCGTGGCGTGGGGCGGCGGTGAGGTCAGGTCACAGGCCCCGAGTGTCGAGGAGCAGGTTCGGGGTGCTGGTCTCGTACTGCTGGAGGACGTTGGGGGTGGCGTTGGTCTTGAGCCAGGTGCGGATGGTGCGGTAGTCGGCGTCGCCGTGGGTGGCCTTGTAGAGGGCGGCGGCTCCGGCGACGTGCGGGGCGGCCATGGAGGTGCCGGTCAGGGTGAGGGATCCGCCGCGGAAGCCGGCGGAGACGATGTCGGTGCCGGGGGCGTAGAGGTCGACGCAGGTGCCGTAGTTGCTGCTCCGCGACTGCCGGTCGGTCCGGGTGCTGTTGGCGACGGTCGTCGAGCCCTCGGCACTGCCGGGCGACCACCCGCAGGCGTCGAAGCGGAGAGAGAACAGGCCGTCGTCGTAGCCGTTGCCCGCCGCGGTCGCGACGAAGACGCCCGAGGCGGCGAGTCGGTCGGCGGCCGCGTTGAGGCTGGCGGAGGACGGCCAGGACGAGGAGATGTTGGCCACCGCGGGGGCGACGTGGTGGGCGGCGACCCAGTCCATCCCCGCGATCATGGCGGACTGGACGGTGTTGCCGCAGTCGCCGACCCGCACGGAGTGGAGGTCGACCTCCTTGGCGACCCCGTACGTCGAGCCGCCGAGGGTGCCGGCGACATGGGTGCCGTGGCCGTTGCAGTCCTGGCCGTCACCGCCGAGAGCGTCGTGGGCGACGGTGGCGCGACCGCCGAAGTCGGGATGGTCGGTCTTGATCCCGGTGTCGAGCACGTAGGCGTGGACCCCGGCGCCGGTGGAGGTCGAGGTGTACGACCGGTCCAGGGGAAGGTTCGCCTGGTCGATCCGGTCCAGGCCCCACGACGGCGGGTCGGTCTGCGTCGCGGACAGCGTCCCGTACTCGTCCTCCTCGATGGCGGCGACCCGGGCGTCGGAGCGCAGCCTGTCCACCTGCGCGGCGGACAGCTTGGCCGCGAAGCCGTTGAGCACCTTGCCGTACCGGTGCAGGGGGCGTTTGACCCTGGCGCGCGAGAGCGCCCCATCGAGCGAGGCCCCGTTCTTGAGGGTCACGATGTACTGCCCGGGGACTCCCTTGCCCTCCTTGGCGCGGGCCACCTCGACCTTGGGGTCGTCCGCGAGGGCGGGCGGGGCGGCGGCGAGCATCAGTGAGAGGGCGGCGACGGACCCGAGGAGTGCGGACCTTCTCATGAAGGTCCTCCCTTCTGTGCGGGGGCGATGACCGGCGATCCCGGCTGGGGGCGGCCGGCCGTCGGACAGTTCCACACAGACGATCATGTTTTTTTGAGGGTGCGTCAAGAGTGATCCGCGTTACATCGGTCGTCGCTCGGGGTCAGGGGGCGTGGTGGGGGCTTTGTCGGCCATGTGAGTAACGTGGCCTCGCCATGGCTTGGGGTGAACGCGGTTCGGGTGAGCGGTCCGTCGTACCGTTGCTGGCGTTCCTCGGCGTGATGGCCTACGCCCTGTCGATGGCCGTGGTGACACCCGCCCTGCCGCTGATCCAGGAGGGACTCGGGACGACGCCCGGGGGAGCGGCCTGGGCGTTGACCGCCATGACGCTGTCGGCGGCGGTCGGGACGCCGCTGATCGGGCGGCTCGGGGACATGTTCGGGCCGCGGCGGGTCCTGCTCGTGGTGCTGGCGGTGACCGTGGTCGGGATGGTGGTCGCGGCGCTGGCGACCTCGCTGCCGGTGCTGCTGGCCGGCCGGGCCGTGGCGGGTGTGGGCGGCGGGGTCTTCCCGCTGGCCTACACGATCATCCGGGACGTCTACCCGCCGCACCGCACGGCGTCGGCCGTGGGGCTGATGTCGTCGATGCTGGGGCTGGGCGGCGCCCTGTCGTGGGTGATCGCGGGCCCGATCATCGACTGGTTCGGCTGGCGGTGGTTGCTGTGGGTGCCGGTGGCGGGTCTGCTGCCGGGACTGGCGGCCGCCTGGTGGATCGTTCCACGGTCGCCGCGGCGCTCGGCGGAGCGGATCGACTGGTGGGGCGCGGTGCTCTTCGCGGCGTGGCTGGTCTGCGGCCTGACCGCGTTGACCCAGGGGCCCGCCTGGGGATGGGCCGATCCGGCGGTGCTGGGGCTGCTCGGGGCGGCCGCGGCGCTGGCCGGGTGCTGGCTCCTCGTGGAGTCGCGGGTCGCCGCGCCGCTGGTGGACCTGCGGTTGATGCGCCGTCGCGGCGTGTGGACGGCCAACGCGGCGTCGATGCTGTCCGGCTACGCGCTGATGGCCGGCGGCATCCTCTTCCCCCTGCTGGTGCAGGCGCCGGAGAGCACCGGCTTCGGGTTCGGCGGGACGGCCACCCAGGCGGCGCTGCTCCAACTGCCCGCCAGCGTCGCGATGACGGTGGCCGGGCTCACCGCCGGAATGCTGGACCGGCGGATCGGCTCCCGGGCCGTGCTGCTGGCCGGATCGGCGCTGACGCTCACCGGGTACGCGTACGTGGCGTTCGCGCACGACGCGATGTGGCAGCTCCACGCCGGCGGCCTCGTGCGCGGGATCGGGCTGGGGCTCGCCTACGCGGCGGTGGCCAACCTGGTGGTGGCGGCCGTGCCGGCGGCTCAGACGGGCGCGGCCACCGGGGTCAACACGCTGATCCGCACGGTCGGGGCGTCGTTGGGCACCCAGGCCAGCGCCGCGTTCGTCGCCGCGTCGGCCGCCGCCCCGGGCGGGACGCCGAGCGAGGGCGGCTTCGTCATGGGATTCGCCGCGGCCGCCGCCGTGATGACGGCGGCGATGGCCCTGGCGTTCGTCGCCCCTCGCCGAGCGGGGCGTGCGGGCACGCCCGTGGAACCGCTCTGAACGAGGGCACGACACGACCCACCGCGACCGTCGGCGGTGGGGGGCCGTTCTCGGCGGGGCCGCGACGGTCGGCGGTGGGCGCGACGCTCACCGCCGCGGACGCGGGCCCGGGAGGGGCTCACGCCCGCGGCGCAAGGTCCTGAGGGTCAGAACGCCTCGACGGCGCGGCGGGCCTCGGGGTCGAGGACGCCCCAGCCGATCAGCTCCTCGGTCAGTTCCGTCGGGGACTTGTCATAGATCACGGCGAGGGAGCGCAGGTCCTCCTGGCGGATCGACAGCACCTTCCCGTTGTAGTCGCCCCGCTGGCTCTGGATCGTGGCGGCGTAACGGGCGAGCGGGCCGGCCTTGTCCTTCGGAAGCTGCTGCAGGCGCTCGAGATCGATCACGAGCTTGGGTGTAGGACCGAGCGGGCTCGGCGCGGCTCCGCCGGGCAACAGCTCGGACACCGGCACGCCATAGAAATCGGCGAGCTCGGCCAGCTTCTGAACGGTGACGGCACGGTCGCCGCGCTCGTACGAGCCCACGACGACGGCCTTCCACCGCCCCCGGGACTTCTCTTCCACGCCGTGCAGGGACAGGCCCTGCTGCGTGCGGATCGCGCGCAGGCGCGCGCCGAGAGCCTTTGCGTATTCAGACGGCATCGTTGCGGCCCCCCAGGCTCACTTTCGTCGTAGTCGGCCCCGGGGAGCGGCGGTTCCGGGCCGCGCTCCCGGAGGGAGGCGGACCTGGGACCGAACGCCCCGGACCCGTCTCCAGGGATGGTTACGGACAGTGACGGTAAAACGGGGACGGCCGAAGGTCAAGCTGATTGGAAAAAAGCGGTCGAATCGGCCCGGGCCCTTTCGGGGTCCTCCGGGCGTTTCCGGACGTCCCGAGGGGCGACCGGGCCCCGTGTGCGCCGTCGTTGCCGCCCCGGCCGCGCCGGTCGCCCCCGTTCGGTCTCCCTGCCCCCGATGTGACCGCTCTCACCAGGGAAGACGCAGGACGGGGCGGGTGCGGGCGACGCCGGCGGGGCTGCTACCGTGACGGGGACAAGACGTCCTTTAAGACCCGTCCCGTGAGGCGGGAAAGGAGGTTCCGGCGGTGAATGCTGCCTCCCGGCCGACCGAGTCGGCCGCGCCGATCGACGCCGAAAGTGATTCAGGCCACAAGGCGGTCCTCGAGGCCCCCGACATCCGGCGCGCGCTCACCCGCATCGCCCACGAGATCCTCGAACGCACCAAGGGCGGCGCCGACGTCGTCCTGCTCGGCATCCAGACCCGCGGTGTGACGCTCGCCCGCCGGCTGGCCGAACGCCTGGAGGAGGTCGAGGGCAGGCCCGTCCCCTGGGGCTCGCTCGACGTGACGATGTACCGCGACGACCTGCGGATGCGGCCGGCCCGCGCGCTCGGCCGCACCGATCTGCCCCCCGACGGCATCGACGACCGCATCGTCGTGCTGGTCGACGACGTGCTCTTCTCCGGCCGCACGGTCCGCGCCGCGCTCGACGCGCTGAACGACCTCGGCCGGCCCCGCGCCGTCCAGCTCGCGATCCTGGTCGACCGCGGCCACCGCGAGCTGCCCATCCGCGCCGACTACGTGGGCAAGAACCTGCCCACCTCGATGCGCGAGAACGTCCGCGTGCTGCTGGCCGAGAACGACGAGCGGGACGTGGTCCTGCTCGGACCGGCCGGCGCCCGTCCGAACCGCGACCCAGGGAAGTCGGCACCGTGAAGCGCCACCTCATCTCCGCCGCCGACCTGTCCAGGGACGAGGCCCTGCTGATCCTCGACACCGCCGAGGAGCTCGCCCAGGTCGCCGACCGTTCGATCAAGAAGCTGCCCACGCTGCGCGGTCGCACGGTGGTCAACCTGTTCTTCGAGGACTCCACCCGGACCCGCATCTCCTTCGAGGCCGCCGCCAAGCGCCTGTCGGCCGACGTCATCAACTTCTCGGCCAAGGGCTCCAGCGTCTCCAAGGGCGAGAGCCTCAAGGACACCGCGCTGACCCTGGAGGCCATGGGCGCCGACGGGGTCGTCATCCGGCACGGGGCCTCCGGGGCGCCGCACCGGCTGGCCACCTGGGTTCGGGGCAGTGTGATCAACGCCGGCGACGGCACCCACGAGCACCCCACCCAGGCCCTGCTGGACGCGTTCACCATGCGCCGACGCCTCGGCGACCTGGAGGGACGCAAGATCACTATCGTGGGCGACGTGCTGCACAGCCGGGTGGCACGATCCAACGTGCTGCTGCTCCACACCCTGGGCGCCGACGTCACCCTGGTCGCCCCGCCCACGCTGCTGCCCGTAGCGATAGGGAGCTGGCCGTGCTCGGTCTCCTACGACCTGGACGCGGTGCTGCCCAAGAGCGACGTGGTGATGATGCTCCGCGTCCAACAGGAGCGCATGAACGCCGCGTACTTCCCGACCGTCCGCGAGTACAGCCGCCGGTACGGGCTGGACGCCGAGCGCTTCGCCCGGCTGTCCGACCACGCGATCGTCATGCACCCCGGCCCGATGAACCGCGGCGTGGAGATCGCCGCCGAGGTGGCCGACTCCCCGCGCTCCACCATCGTCGAACAGGTCGCCAACGGCGTCAGCGCCCGCATGGCCGTCCTCTACCTGCTGCTGGGCGGGTCCGAGCCCGCCATCGGCAAGGAGGTCCCATGAGCACGAACCCGCATCCCCCGACCGTCAAGGAGGGCTCCGGCGTGAGCCGTACGTTCGTCATCAAGGACGCGCGGGTGCTCGGCGGGGAGCCCGCCGACCTGCTGCTGCGCGACGGGGTGATCGTCGAGGTCGGCCGCGGGCTCGCCGCCGCCGGCGCCGAGGTGGTCGACGCCGACGGGCTGGTGGCGCTGCCCGGCCTGGTCGACCTGCACACCCACCTGCGCGAGCCCGGACGCGAGGACGCCGAGACCGTCGGGTCCGGCACCCGGGCGGCGGCCAAGGGCGGGTTCACGGCCGTCCACGCGATGGCCAACACCTACCCCGTCGCCGACACCGCCGGGGTGGTCGAGCAGGTCTGGCGGCTGGGCCGCGAGGCCGGCCACTGCGACGTCCACCCGGTCGGGGCGGTCACCCAGGGCATCGCGGGCCGCCAGCTCGCCGAACTGGGCGCGATGGCCGACTCCGCCGCGCAGGTGCGGGTGTTCTCCGACGACGGCCACTGCGTCTCCGACGCGGTGATCATGCGGAGGGCGCTGGAGTACGTCAAGGCGTTCGACGGCGTGATCGCCCAGCACGCGCAGGAACCCCGGCTGACCGAGGGCGCCCAGATGAACGAGGGCGAGATGTCGGCCCGGCTGGGGCTGCCCGGCTGGCCCGCGGTGGCCGAGGAGGCGATCATCGCCCGCGACTGCCTGCTGGCCGCGCACGTGGGCTCCCGGCTGCACGTCTGCCACGTCTCCACGGCCGGCTCGGTGGAGATCATCCGCTGGGCCAAGAGCAAAGGCTGGCGGGTCACCGCCGAGGTCACCCCGCACCACCTGCTGCTGGACGACGCCGAGGTCGGCGGGTACGACCCGATCTACAAGGTCAACCCGCCGCTGCGCACCGCCGACGACGTGACCGCGCTGCGGCACGCGCTGGCCGACGGCACCATCGACGCGGTCGCCACCGACCACGCCCCGCACCCGGCGGAGGACAAGGAGACCGAGTGGGCCGCCGCGGCCATGGGCATGATCGGTCTGGAGACCGCGCTGCCCGTGGTCCAGCAGGCGATGATCGAGACCGGGCTGCTGGACTGGCCCGGCGTCGCCGACCGGATGTCGTTCCGCCCCGCGCGCATCGGCCGCGTGAACGGCCAGGGCCGTCCCCTGGAGGTCGGCTCGCCCGCCAACGTGGTGCTGTACGACCCCGCGCCGCGCGCGACGGTCGACCCCTCGGACTTCGTCTCCAAGAGCCGCAACAGCCCCTTCACCGGACTCGAACTGCCCGGCCGGGTGGTCGCGACGTTCCTGCGCGGCCGGCCCACCGTCCTGGAAGGAAAGCTTCAGTGACCCACCCCCCAGCGATGCTCGTACTCGAGGACGGCAGGGTCTTCCACGGGGTCGGGTTCGGCGCGGAAGGCGAGACCTTCGGCGAGATGGTCTTCAACACCGGCATGACCGGCTACCAGGAGACCCTCACCGACCCCTCCTACGCCGGGCAGATCGTCGCGATGACCGCCCCTCACATCGGCAACACCGGCGTCAACGACGACGACCCCGAGTCCGGCCGCATCCAGGTCGCCGGGTACGTGGTGCGCGAGCCGGCCCGGGTCGCCTCCAACTGGCGGTCCCGCCGCTCCCTGGACGACGAGCTGAGGGCGTACGGGGTCGTCGGCATCGCGATGCCCGGCACCCGTGCCCTCACCCGCCACCTGCGCGACCGGGGCGCCATGCGCGGCGCGGTCTCGACCGCCGAGACCGACCCGGAGGCGCTGCTGGAGCGGGTCCGCCAGAGCCCCTCCATGGAGGGCGCCGACCTCGCCCGACGCGTCACCACCGCCGAGCCGTACGTCGTCCCCGCGATCGGGGAGAAGCGGTTCACCGTGGCCGCCGTCGACCTGGGCATCAAGTCGATGACCCCGCACCGGATGGCCGAGCGCGGCTGCGAGGTGCACGTCCTGCCCGCCACCGTGACCGCCGAGGAGATCCTCGCCCGCGACCCGGACGGCGTGTTCTTCAGCAACGGCCCCGGCGACCCGGCCGCCACCGAGTACGCGGTCACCGCGCTGCGCGGCGTCCTGGAGGCGGGGCGGCCGTTCTTCGGGATCTGCCTGGGCAACCAGATCTTCGGCCGTGCGCTGGGCCTGGGCACGTACAAGCTGAGGTTCGGCCACCGGGGCGTCAACCAGCCCGTGCAGGACCGCGCCACCGGCCGGGTGGAGATCTCCGCCCACAACCACGGCTTCGCCGTGGAGGCGCCCGTGGACGGCCCGTTCGACACGCCCTTCGGGCGCGCCGAGGTCAGCCACGTCAACCTGAACGACGGCTGCGTCGAGGGCCTGCGCCTGCTCGACGGCCGCGCGTTCAGCGTGCAGTACCACCCCGAGGCCGCCGCGGGCCCGCACGACTCCACCGGCCTGTTCGACCGGTTCTGCCAGACGATGGAAGGTGCCCGGTAATGCCGCGCCGTGAAGATCTGAAGTCGGTCCTGGTCATCGGCTCCGGGCCGATCGTCATCGGCCAGGCCTGCGAGTTCGACTACTCCGGCACCCAGGCGTGCCGGGTGCTGCGGGCCGAGGGCCTGCGGGTCGTGCTGGTCAACAGCAACCCGGCGACGATCATGACCGATCCGGAGTTCGCCGACGCCACCTACATCGAGCCGATCACGCCCGAGGTCGTCGAGAAGGTCATCGCCAAGGAGCGCCCCGACGCCCTGCTGCCCACCCTGGGCGGCCAGACCGCGCTGAACACCGCCATCGCCCTGCACGAGGCCGGCGTCCTCGAGCGGTACGGGGTGGAGCTGATCGGCGCCGACATCGACGCCATCCAGGCGGGGGAGAACCGCGAGCGGTTCAAGGAGATCGTCACCGCCGTCGCCGCCGAGCAGGGCCTGAACGCCGAGTCGGCCCGCTCGGTGATCTGCCACACCCTGGACGAGTGCCTGGCCGCCGCCGGCGACCTGGGCTACCCCATGGTGGTGCGGCCCTCGTTCACCATGGGCGGGGCCGGCTCCGGCATGGCCTACGACGAGGCCGACCTGCGCCGCATCGCCGGGTCCGGCCTGGCCGCCAGCCCGACCAGCGAGGTGCTCCTGGAGGAGTCCATCATCGGCTGGAAGGAGTACGAGCTGGAGGTCATGCGCGACCGGGCCGACAACGTCGTCATCGTCTGCTCCATCGAGAACCTCGACCCGATGGGCGTGCACACCGGCGACTCGATCACCGTGGCGCCCGCGCTCACGCTGACCGACCGCGAGTATCAGAACATGCGGGACGTGGCCATCGCCGTGATCCGCGAGGTCGGGGTGGACACCGGCGGCTGCAACATCCAGTTCGCGGTGCAGCCCGACACCGGGCGCATGGTCGTGATCGAGATGAACCCTCGGGTGTCGCGGTCCTCCGCGCTGGCCTCCAAGGCCACCGGCTTCCCGATCGCCAAGATCGCCGCCAGGCTGGCCATCGGCTACACGCTGGACGAGATCCCCAACGACATCACCGCCGAGACCCCGGCCAGCTTCGAGCCGACCCTCGACTACGTCGTGGTCAAGGTGCCCCGGTTCGCGTTCGAGAAGTTCCCCGGCGCGGACTCCACCCTGACCACCCACATGAAGTCGGTGGGCGAGGCCATGGCGATCGGCCGCTCGTTCCCGGAGGCGCTGCAGAAGGCGCTGCGCTCGCTGGAGCAGAAGGGCGCCTCGTTCTCCTGGGCGGACCTGCCCGCCGACCCGGCCGAGCTGCTCCGCAGCGCCGGTCGGCCGCACGACGGCAGGCTCCGGGAGGTCCAGCGCGCCCTGGCGGCGGGGGCGTCCCCGGAGGAGGTCCACCGGGCCACCGGCATCGACCCGTGGTTCCTCGACCAGATCGCCGCGATCAACGAGGTCGCCGAGGACGTCCGCACCTCCGAGGACGCGCTGACGAGGGAGAAGCTGCTGGCCGCCAAGCGGCACGGGTTCTCCGACGCGCAGATCGGCGCGCTGCGGGGCCTGTCGGAGGAGGTCGTCCGTGAGCTGCGCAGGGCGCTGGGCGTCCGGCCCGTCTTCCACACGGTCGACACCTGCGCCGCCGAGTTCGCCGCCCGCACCCCGTACCTGTACTCCACCTACGACGAGGAGACCGAGGTCCCGCCGGGGGAGCGGCCCAAGGTCATCATCCTGGGCAGCGGACCCAACCGGATCGGGCAGGGCGTCGAGTTCGACTACTCCTGCGTGCACGCCTCGTTCACGCTGTCGGAGGCGGGCTACGAGACCGTCATGGTCAACTGCAACCCCGAGACGGTCTCCACCGACTACGACACCTCCGACCGGCTCTACTTCGAGCCGCTCACCCTGGAGGACGTCCTCGAGGTCGTGCACGCCGAGCAGCGGTCCGGCGAGGTCGTGGGCGTGATCGTCCAGCTCGGCGGGCAGACCCCGCTGGGCCTGGCGCAGCGCCTCAAGGACGCCGGCGTCCCGATCGTCGGCACCTCCCCGGAGAGCATCCACCTCGCCGAGGAGCGCGGCGCGTTCGGCCGGGTGCTGGCCCGCGCCGGGCTGCCCGCGCCCAAGCACGGCACCGCCACCTCCTTCGAGGAGGCCCGCGAGATCGCCGCCGAGATCGGCTATCCGGTCCTCGTCCGGCCCTCGTACGTGCTCGGCGGGCGCGGCATGGAGATCGTCTACGACGACGCCACCCTCCAGGGGTACATGGAGAAGGCCACCGAGGCGAGCCCCGAGCACCCCGTCCTGGTCGACCGGTTCCTCGACGAGGCCATCGAGATCGACGTGGACGCCCTCTACGACGGCGAGGAGCTCTACCTCGGCGGGATCATGGAGCACATCGAGGAGGCCGGGATCCACTCCGGCGACTCGGCGTGCGCGCTGCCGCCGATCACCCTCGGCCGCGACGACATCCGCCGGATCCGCGAGTCCACCGAGGCGCTGGCGCGCGGCATCGGCGTGCGCGGCCTCATGAACGTCCAGTACGCCCTGTCGGCGGGCGTCCTGTACGTCCTGGAGGCCAACCCGCGCGCCTCCCGCACAGTCCCGTTCGTCTCGAAGGCCACCGCCGTCCCGTTGGCGAAGGCCGCCGCCCGCGTCATGCTCGGCGCCACGGTCGCGCAGCTCCGCGACGAGCGTGTGCTGCCCCGCGAGGGCGACGGCGGCACCCTGCCGCTGGACTCCCCGATCGCCGTCAAGGAGGCCGTCCTCCCGTTCGACCGGTTCCGCAACGCGCAGGGGCAGGGCGTCGACATCGTGCTCGGCCCCGAGATGCGCTCCACCGGCGAGGTCATGGGCATCGACGAGGGCTTCGGCACCGCCTACGCCAAGTCCCAGCAGGCCGCCTACGGCTCCCTGCCCACCAAGGGACGGGCGTTCGTGTCGGTCGCCAACCGGGACAAGCGGGCGATGGTCTTCCCCGTCAAGCGGCTGGCCGACCTGGGCTTCGAGATCCTGGCCACGGAGGGCACCGCCGAGGTCCTGCGCCGCAACGGCGTGCGTGCCAAGATCGTGCGCAAGCACAGCGAAGGCCCCGGATCCGACGGCGAGCCGACCATCGTCCGGCGCGTCCTCGACGGCGAGGTGGACCTCATCGTCAATACTCCCTTCGGGAGCCCCGGACACTCGGGGCCGCGTCTGGACGGCTACGAGATCCGGACCGCCGCCGTGCTGCGCGGCATCCCGTGCGTGACCACCACGGCCGGGCTCGCCGCCGCCGTGCAGGGCATCGAGGCCATCGTCCGCGGCGACATCGGCGTCCGCTCCCTCCAGGAGCACGCCGAACGTCTCCGGGACGCGCGCGGGTGACAGCACGCCGATAGGAGTGGAGACCGGTGACCGACCATCCCAACTGGGCCGCCGGCCTGCGGACGTCGGCGACCGTCCTGACGGTCCGCCAGGTCCAGGACTACCACGCGATGACGCTGGTGGCGCCCGCGGTGGCCGAACGGTTCCGGCCGGGGCAGTTCGTGGCCCTGGCGGTCGGCGGCGAGCACACCGCCCGGCTGGCGCGCCGCTGCTTCGCCGTGTACGAGGTCAAGCCGGACTACGGCGGCACCGTGGAGCTGGTGTTCGACCACCGGGGCGGCGCCGACCCGGGCACCGGCTGGCTGGTGGGCCGCCGGGCCCGGGACATGGTCGACATGGTGGGCCCGCTCGGCCGCCCGTTCCGGCTGCCCCGCGACCCGGTGAGCTGCCTGCTGGTGGGCGGCGGGCCGGGCGCCGCCGCGCTGTTCGCGCTGGCGGACACGCTGCGGCGGCGCGAGTGCAGGGTCCACTTCCTGCTGGCCGACCGGTCGGCCCCGGCGGTGTTCGGGGCCCGGTCGGCGCAGCGCATCGGCGACTCCGCCGCGGTCGTCACCGAGGACGGCTCGCTGGGCGACACGGGGACGGCCGGTGACGTGCTGCCGCGCGTCATCGAGGAGTCCGGCGCCGACGTCGTCTACGCCTGCGGCCCCACGGAGCTGCTGCGCGCGGTGAGCGCGGTGGCGTCCCGGTACGGGCTGCCGTCGCAGGTCTCCGTCGAGGAGTTCCTCCAGCGCACCGGTGCCTGCGGAACGGGCCTGTGCATGGCCTGCGTGCTGCCGATCGTCGGCGACGACGGGATCACCCGCATGGTCCGGGCCTGCAGCGACGGCCCGGTGCTGCGCGGCGACCGGGTGCGCTGGGGCGACCTGGGCACCATCCCGTTCGACGCGCTGGGCGCCCCACGGGCCCTGGGAGGGGCGCTGTGACGGACATGCGGACGCGCCTCGGCGCGCTGGAGCTGACCAACCCGGTGATGACGGCCGCGGGCTGCGGCGGGACGGGCCGCGAGCTGGCCCGGTTCTTCGACCTGACCAAGCTGGGGGCCTTCGTCACCACGTCGGTGATGACGCAGCCCCGCGCGGGCCGGCCGACCCCGCGGGTGACCGAGACCCCGAGCGGCCTCCTCACCGCCATGGGCCTGCCCGGCCCCGGCATCGACTCCTTCCTGGAACGCGATCTGCCGTTCCTGGCGGAGCAGGACGTGCCGGTGATCGTGTCGGTGGCGGGCAACAGCCTGGAGGAGTACGCCGAGGTGGCCCGGCGGCTGTACGACGCGCCCTCGGTGGCCGCCGTCGAGGTCAACCTCGCCGCCCCCAACGTGGAGGACCGGGGCCGGATGTTCGGTCGCCTTCCGGGTCCCGCGGCCGACGTGGTCCGGGCGGTGCGGGTCGCCACCCGGCGGGACGTGCCCGTGCTGGCCAAGCTGGCCCCGGACGTCGGCGACCTGGTCACCGTGGCGCTGGCCTGCGTCGACTCGGGGGCGGACGGGCTGTCCCTGATCAACACCATGGCCGGGTCGGCGATCGACGCGGACACCATGCGGCCGGCGCTGACCGGCGTGTCCGGCGGCCTGTCCGGCCCCGCGATCCGGCCGGTCGCCGTGCGCTGCGTGTACGAGGTCCACGCCGCGCTGCCGGGGACGCCCATCGTCGGGATCGGGGGCGTGGCCACGGGTCTGGACGCCCTGGAGTTCGTCCTCGCCGGGGCCTGCGCGGTGGCCGTGGGCAGCGCCCTGTTCCACGATCCGACGGCGGCCCCGCGCATCCTGCGCGAGCTGGAGGAGGCGCTGTCCGTCCGCCGGATCGCCGCCCTCGCCGACGCCGTCGGCCTGGCCCACAAGCCGACGGGCTACGTTCCGCCGCAGATCGGCCCCGCCCCCGCCGGGGCCGGGGAGCGGGCGCGCGAGCGGCCCGAGGAGCCGAAGGAGAAGCCGTGACACCCGCCCCCATCGCCGTCGCCCTCGACGCCCCCGACCTGGAGACCGCCGCCCGCTGGGCCCACCTGGTGACGCCGCACGTCAGCACCGTCAAGGTCGGCCTCGAGCTGTACCTGCGGTACGGGCCCGACGTCGTCGCCAGCGTGCGGGGGGCCAGCGGGGTGCGGGTCTTCCTGGACCTCAAGCTCCACGACATCCCGGCGACCGTCGCCGGGGCCGCCCGCGCGGTGGCCCGGCTGCGGCCCGAGATCCTCACCGTGCACGCGACCGGCGGTGAGGCGATGATCCGCGCGGCCGTGGAGGCCGCCCCGGACGCCGAGATCGCGGCCGTCACCGTGCTGACCTCGCTGCGCGACGCGGATCTGGCGCGGATGGGCCTCGCCGGACCGGCCTCAGATGCCGTACGACGGCTCGCGGTGCTGGCGGTGGGGGCGGGTGCCCGGGCGCTGGTCTGCTCGCCTCAGGAGGCCGCTGCGGTCCGCGCGGAGGTGGGGCCGTCGATCACCCTCATCACCCCTGGTGTCCGGGCCGCCGGGGCGGCGACCCAGGACCAGGCGCGGGTGGCCACCCCGGAGGAGGCGCTGGCGGCCGGGGCCGACCTGCTGGTGATCGGTCGGCCCATCACCGGGGCCGCCGACCCTGGTGCGGCGGCGGCCGGGCTGGCCGCCGCGCTGCGCCGCCGCACCGCCCCTTGAGGATCGTCGTGGGGGATTCGGTCGGACCGCATTTTCGAGACCAAGATCACGTTCTGCGGCGCCCCGGGGCGGGGCTTTCGGCCGGGTGCCCGAAACCCCTGGACGACAAGGGAATCCGCCGCCGGCCCGCCCAGATTGT
Organism: Thermomonospora umbrina; assembly: GCF_003386555.1. Lineage (GTDB taxonomy): Bacteria > Actinomycetota > Actinomycetes > Streptosporangiales > Streptosporangiaceae > Thermomonospora > Thermomonospora umbrina. The sequence goes on from NZ_QTTT01000001.1 coordinate 5,607,489, forward strand.
GTACACTCTGTATTCAGGACACTTCGGGGAGTGATTTTCGTGATTTTGTGGCGGGCCGAACAGCACTTCACGTTGCTTTATGGGGTGTGAACTCGCTAGTTTCCGAACCCGTCCGACTCCGTCGAGTGGAATCACGAGGTGACCCGGCGTGGCTCTTCCGCCCCTAACTCCTGAACAGCGCGCCGCAGCATTGGAGAAGGCCGCCAAGGCCCGCAAGGAGCGGGCCGAGGTCAAGAACCGGCTCAAGCACGGTGGCGTCTCGCTCGCCGAGGTGCTCAAGGAGGGCCAGACCGATGGCGTCATCGGCAAGATGAAGGTGTCGGCCCTGCTGGAGTCCCTCCCCGGTGTGGGCAAGGTCCGTGCGAAGCAGATCATGGAGCGCCTGGGCATCGCCGAGTCCCGCCGTGTGCGGGGACTCGGCGCCAACCAGCGGGCCTCCCTGGAGCGTGAGTTCGGCGGCGGTGCGAACCGCTGACGAGGATCGCATGGGCGGGCGTGACGGGGGCACCGTCGCGGCCGGCTCCGGTGCGCCCGCGGGCGCACCGGACGGCTCCATCCCGCCCCGCCCGGACGCGCCGCAGGCCGTTCCGGGCGGCGACACAGGGTCTGATCTGCGCAGGCGCCGCCTGACGGTGCTGTCCGGGCCGTCCGGCGTCGGGAAGAGCACGGTCGTCGCCGAGATCCGGCGGGCGCACCCCGAGGTGTGGCTGTCGGTCTCGGTGACAACCCGGCCCCCCCGGCCGGGAGAAAAGCACGGCGTGCAGTACTTCTTCGTCGACGACGCCGGTTTCGACCGGCTCGTCGGCGACGGGGAATTGCTCGAATGGGCCGAGTTCGCGGGCAACCGGTACGGGACCCCGCGGGCTCCGGTCGTCGAAAGGCTGGCCGCCGGAGTGCCCGTCCTGCTGGAAATCGACCTGCAGGGGGCGCGCCAGGTGCGCCGGGCGATGCCGGAGGCCCGACTGGTGTTCCTGGCCCCCCCGTCGTGGGACGAGCTGGTGCGCCGGCTGGTCGGTCGCGGCACCGAGCCGCCCGAGGTGATCGAGCGCCGGCTGGACGCCGCCCGCGTCGAGCTGGCCGCCGAGAAGGAGTTCGACCTCACGCTGGTCAACACGTCCGTCCAGGGCGTGTGCGAGGAACTGCTAGCCTTGATGACGAATCAGAGTCCGGATTGACGAACATCAGGGGGGTCCCAGCGTGGCGGCCAACAGCGAAGGCATCACCAACCCGTCGATCGACGAGCTCCTCGAGGTCGTCGACACCAAGTACGGCCTGGTGAGCATCGCGGCCAAGCGGGCGCGTCAGATCAACGCCTACTACGCCCAGTTGGGCGAGGGCCTCCTGGAGTACGTCGGCCCCCTCGTGGAGACCCACGTCCAGGAGAAGCCGCTCTCCATCGCCCTGCGGGAGACGCGAGAGGGCCTGCTGAACGCCGAGCCCATCGAGGCTCAGTAACCCTTCATGACCGCAGCGAAGCCCCGGGTGGTCCTCGGGGTCGGCGCGGGCATCGCCGCCTACAAGGCGTGCGAGCTGCTGCGCAGGCTCACCGAGTCCGGGCACGACGTCCGCGTCGTGCCCACCCGTGACGCGCTCCGTTTCGTCGGGGAGCCCACCTGGGCCGCCCTGTCCGGACGGCCGGTGGCCTCCGAGGTGTGGTCCGACGTCGACGAGGTCCCGCACGTCCGGCTGGGGCAGGACGCCGATCTGGTGTTCGTCGCCCCCGCCACCGCGAACCTGCTGGCCAAGGCCGCCCACGGGCTGGCCGACGACCTGCTGACCAACACGCTGCTCACCGCCCGATGCCCGGTGGTGTTCGCCCCGGCGATGCACACCGAGATGTGGGAGCACCCCGCCACCCGGGCCAACGTGGCGACGCTGCGCTCGCGCGGCGCGATCGTGGTCGAGCCCGCCTCCGGCCGGCTGACCGGCGCCGACACCGGCAAGGGCCGGCTGCCCGACCCGGCCGAGCTGTTCGAGGTGGCCCGGCGGGTGCTGGCGCGCGGCGACCTGGCCGCCGACCTCGCCGGCCGGCACGTGGTGGTCTCGGCGGGCGGCACCCGCGAGCCGCTGGACCCGGTCCGCTTCCTCGGCAACCGCTCGTCGGGCCTGCAGGGGTACGCGCTGGCCCGCACGGCCCTGGCCCGGGGCGCCCGGGTGACCCTGGTGGCCGCCAACGTGACGCTGCCCGCCCCGGCGGGCGCCGAGATCGTTCCGGTGGGCACCGCGGAGGAGCTGCGCAAGGCCGTGATCGAGGCCGCCGGCTCCGCCGACGCCGTGGTGATGGCCGCCGCGGTGGCCGACTTCCGGCCCGCGGTGCGGCGCCCGTCCAAGATCAAGAAGTCCGAGTCGGCCGGGCCCGACCCGGTGGAGCTGGTCCGCAACCCCGACATCCTGGCGGAGCTGGGGGAGCGGCGGCGGCCCGGCCAGGTGATCGTCGGGTTCGCCGCCGAGACCGACGACGTGCTGGCCAACGGCCGCGCCAAGCTCGCCCGCAAGGGCTGCGACCTCCTGGTGGTCAACCAGGTCGGAGAGGATCTGGCGTTCGGACGGCCCGACAACGCGGCCGTGGTGCTGGCCGCCGACGGCGAGCCGACCGAGATCCCCCGGGGGCCCAAGGAGGCCCTGGCCGATGTGGTCTGGGACCTGGTCATCACCCGCTTCTAAGCCGGGGCGGCCGGCGTCGCCCGATTGCGCAAGAAGGGGTGGAGTCCTCGTCCGGTCATTCCCGATACACTTCGGCGGAAATAAGCCCGGCGCGTCGCCGCGCCGTCTCGATGAAACACCGTCCGTCCTGCGACGTCAGTCAGCAGCCGCTGCAAGGAGTGCACGCACGTGTCTCGCCGTCTGTTCACCTCCGAGTCCGTGACCGAAGGACATCCCGACAAGATCGCGGACCAGATCAGTGACGCGATCCTCGACGCGATGCTGAAGGACGACCCGACCAGCCGGGTCGCCGTGGAAACCATGATCACCACCGGTCAGGTGCACGTCGCCGGAGAGGTGACCACCGAGACCTATGTGGACCTTCCCGGGGTCATCCGGGAGAAGATCCTGGAGATCGGTTACGACTCCTCCAAGAAGGGCTTCGACGGCCACTCCTGCGGTGTGTCGGTGTCCATCGGCGCCCAGTCGCCCGACATCGCGCAGGGCGTCGACGACGCCTATGAGACCCGCGAGGGCGAGACCGTCGACGAGCTGGACCGGCAGGGCGCCGGCGACCAGGGCCTGATGTTCGGCTACGCGACCCGGGAGACCCCCGAGCTGATGCCGTTGCCGATCACGGTGGCCCACCGGCTGGCCCAGCGGCTGTCGGCGGTCCGCAAGGACGGCACCGTGCCGTACCTGCGCCCGGACGGCAAGACCCAGGTCACCATCGAGTACGACGGCGACCGCGCGGTCCGGCTCGACACCGTGGTCGTCTCCAGCCAGCACGCTCCCGACATCGACCTCAAGGAGCTGCTGACCCCGGACATCAAGGAGCACGTGATCGACCCCGTGCTCGCCGCGTTCGACCTGGACACCGACGGCTACCGGCTGCTGGTCAACCCGACCGGCCGGTTCGAGATCGGCGGCCCCATGGGCGACGCCGGGCTGACCGGCCGCAAGATCATCGTGGACACCTACGGGGGCATGGCCCGCCACGGCGGCGGCGCCTTCTCCGGCAAGGACCCCTCCAAGGTGGACCGCTCCGCGGCGTACGCGATGCGCTGGGTGGCCAAGAACATCGTCGCCGCCGAGCTGGCCGACCGCGCCGAGGTGCAGGTCGCCTACGCGATCGGCAAGGCCCACCCGGTCGGCGTGTTCGTGGAGACCTTCGGCACCGAGAAGGTCGACGTGGCGAAGATCCAGGAGGCCGTGGGCCAGGTGTTCGACCTGCGTCCGGCCGCCATCGTGCGCGACCTGGACCTGCTGCGCCCGATCTACTCCCAGACCGCCGCCTACGGCCACTTCGGCCGCCAGGAGCCGGACTTCTCCTGGGAGTCCACCGACCGCGCCGAGGCCCTGCGCTCCGCCGCCGGCCTCTGACCGTTCCGAGCCTGATCGCGGGCCCCGCCGACTCCGGTCGCGCGGGGCCCGCGTCGTTCCCGGACGGTCGTACCCGTCTGGTAGGACGGGACCGTGACGAACGGCGGTGAGGCGGCGCCGCTCCCCGGGATGGACGACCTCCCGGTGAGCCCGCCCGCCAAGGGCGGCTCCGCGAAGAGGACCGCCAAGAAGGGCGCCCGGCAGCCCGCCGAGACGCTGCCGGTGGCGCGCGTCCTGGTGGACATGTCGCTGCCGCACCTGGACCGCCCGTTCGACTACCTCGTCCCCCGCCAGTGGGACGCCAAGACGGTGCCGGGCTGCCGGGTGCGGGTCCGGTTCGCCGGGCAGCTCGTGGACGGCTTCGTCCTGGAACGGGTGGCCGAGAGCGACCACGAGGGGCGGTTGGCGTTCCTGGAGCGGGTCACCTCGCCCGAGGCCGTCCTCACCCCGGAGATCGCGGCGTTGGCCAGGGAGGTCGCCGACCGCTACGCGGGGACCCTCGCCGACGTGCTGCGGCTGGCCGTCCCGCCCCGGCACGCCGCCACCGAGGCCGAGGAGCACCCCGACCCGGGGGAGTGGCGGCCCGAGCCGCCCGCGCCCGGCACCTGGGGCCACTACCCGGCCGGGACGTCCTTCCTGAACGCGCTGGCCGAGGGCCGGGCCCCCAGGGCGGTGTGGACGGCGCTGCCCGGCCGCGACTGGGCCGAGGCGATCGCCGGGGCCGTTCAGGCGACCCTCGCGTCGGGGCGCGGCGCGCTCGTGGTGCTCGCCGACGGCCGGCAGGTGGCGCGGGTGGACGCCGCCCTGGCCGAGGCCCTCGGGGAGCCGTCGCGGCATGTGGCGCTCACGGCCGAGTCGGGGCCCGCCGAACGCTACCGGCGGTGGCTGGCGGTCCTGCGCGGCACGGCCACGGCGGTGGTCGGCACCCGCGCGGCGATGTTCGCGCCCGTCCACGACCTCGGGCTGGTCGTCCTGTGGGACGACGGCGACGACGTCCACGCCGAGCCCCACGCCCCGTACCCGCACCCCCGCGAGGTGCTGGCGCTGCGGGCGCACCGTTCGGGGGCCGGGGCGCTGATCGGGGGGTTCACCCGCACCACCGACGCCACCGTCCTGGTGGAGAGCGGCTGGGCGCACGCTCTCGTGGCCGACCGGCAGCGGATCCGCACGGCGATGCCCCGGGTCCGGCCCGCCGGCGACGACGCCGACATGGCCAGGGACGAGGCCGCCCGTTCGGCCCGTCTGCCGTCGCTGGCGCTGAGCACGGCCCGCCGGGCGCTGGAGCAGGGGCCCGTACTCGTCCAGGTGCCCCGTCGCGGCTACGTTCCGGGTCTGCGCTGCGGTCGCTGCCGGGGGCCCGCGCGCTGCGCCGGCTGTCAGGGGCCGCTGGCGATCAGGTCGTCGCACGCGGCCCCGTACTGCCGCTGGTGCGGCCGGATCGCCGGCGACTGGGAGTGCCCCGAGTGCGGCGGGCGCCATGTCCGCGCCGCCGTCGTGGGGGCCCGCCGCACCGCCGAGGAGCTGGGCCGCGCCTTCCCCGGCGTCCCGGTGCGGACGTCGGGCCGTGACGGGGTGCTCGACCGGGTGGGCGCCGCGCCCGCGCTGATCGTGTCCACCCCCGGGGCCGAGCCGGTCGCCGACGAGGGGTACGCGGCGGCGCTGCTCCTGGACGGCTGGGTCCTGCTGTCCCGCCCCGACCTGCGGGCCGCCGAGGAGGCGCTGCGCCGCTGGATGAACGCCGCCGCCCTCGTCCGCTCCGCCGCCCCGGTGATCATCCTGGCGGACGGGTCGCTGCCCCCGGTCCAGGCCCTGCTCCGCTGGGACCCGGTGACCCTGGCCGAGCGGGAGCTGGCCGACCGGCGCGAGCTGGGGTTCCCGCCGGCCGCCCGGATGGCGTCCCTGACCGGCGCCCCGGCGGCGATCCGCGAGCTGCTCGCCGACACCCGGCTGCCGGAGGGCGCCCAGGTCCTCGGGCCCGTCCCGGTCGCCGCCCCGCAGGACCCCGCGGCCTCCGGAGCGCCCGCCCCCGAGAGGGAACGCGCCCTGATCAGGGTGCCCCGCAACGCCGGCACCGCGCTCGGGCGGGCGCTGAAGGCCGCCCAGGGCGTCCGGAGTGCCCGCCGCGCCCCCGATCCGGTCCGCGCGCAGATCGACCCGCTGGAACTGATCTGAACCCCGCACCGCCGGTATCCCGGAACGCTAGGGTCTCCTGGTGGCAGACGACTGGGTGGACATCGCCGACGGATCCCTCGAGAGCTGGGCCATCGGCCACGAGGGCGGGATCGACGCGCAGGGCGTCCGGCTCCTGCTGGACCTCGCCGGCGCGGATCCCGGGGTGACCGGCCCCGACGACCTGACCCCGGACCGGATGCGGCACCTGATGCTGCGGACGTTCCCCGAGGCGGTGGTGGCCGAGGTCGAGGACGTGCCCTCCGTGCTGGCCACGGCGACGGCGATGGTGGACTTCCTGGTCTCCTCCGGGCGGCTGACCGACGATCGGGGCGCCGCGCTGCGCGAGACCCTGGCGGGCCTGGAGCCGGAGCTCACCGAGATCGTCGGCGAGCTGGACCTGGCGGAACGGGAGTCGGCGGGCGAGATCGTGCGGGGCATGATGGCCGCCGACGGGGTCGACCTCGACGACGAGGACGCCGTCCAGGGCTGGCTCGGCCGTTTCGAGAGCCTCAGCGACGACGAGCGCTTCGACCGCGCGGCCGCCTACCTGCGCGAGAACGAGGAGTCGGCGGTGCCGCCGGTCGAGCTGGCCCCCGTCGCCGAGCTGGCCGGGGCCGCCCGCCGTTCCGGGCTGACCCGACGGGCGCTGGCCCTGGCGGCCTGGGCGGGGGAACGGGTCGTCACCGACGCGGGCATGCCCACGCCCGAGGACGCCGAGGACGCCGCGTCCGCCCTGGACCTGCCCCGGGACGACGTGGAGTCGCTGTGGCGGGCGGTCGCCGGGGCCGACGTGCTCACCGTCGGGCACGGCCGGGTGGAGCCCGGCCCCGCCCTGAAGGACCTCCGTGAGGGCGACGACGCGTCGGTGCTGGCCGCCTGGGTGCGGCTGTTCGACGAGGCGGTGGCGGGCGACGAGGCCGAGTCCGGCACGGATGTCGCCGCGCTGGTGCGCGGCGAGCTGACCGGCGTGCTCATCCACCTGTACGAGCAGGAGGGGCCCGGCACCCGGGAGGAGCTGACGGCCGCCCTGGCGGGGCACCTCCTCGACACCCGGATGGACCACGGGGCGACGCCGCCGCCGGACGAGGTCGCCGCCGCCCTCGGCCGCGAGCTGGACGGGCTGGCCGCCTGGGGCGTGATCGCCGAGGACGCCGGCGGGCCCGAGCTGACCCCGCTCGGCGTGTGGGGCGTGCGCGAGCTGCTGATCGCCGAGGGCTTCACCGCCCCCGTCGTGGGCGGGCTCACCGCCGGCTCGGCCGCCGCGCTGGTGGACGGGCTGCAGGGCTACGACGAGGAGACCGCCGCGCTGGAGATGGACCGCTGGGTGGCGGCCCGCGAGCCCCGGGCGGCGGCGGCCGAGCTGATCCGGGTGATGCGCTCCGACGGGCCCGGCGCCCGCAACGTCGCCGACGCCGTCCTGCACGGCGTGGACGCCGAGGCGGCGCCCGTCGTCCGGGAGGCGCTGGAGGAGCCGGCGACCCGCCCGTACGCGATGCTGTGGCTGCTCGAACGGGGCCTGACGGACGAGGAGCTGGGCACTGACGAGATGAGCTGGGTGCTGACCGACACGGTGGCGGCGCTGATGGAGATCGCCGGGCCGGGCGAGGCCGTGGCCGAGGCGCTCACCGACGTCCCGGCCGACGCGGGCCTGGCCGCGCTGATCGAGCGGATGGCGGAGATCGGGCATCCCTCGGCCGCCGAGGTGCTGGACGCCCTCGGCGCGCACCTGCCGGACGCGGCGCCGGCCGACGCGGCGAGGGCCGGGGCGGCCCGGGTCCGCTCGCGGTGAGCCCGCCGCCGAGTTCTCCCTAGACTGAGAGGATCGTCCATCCCGCCCCTGGACAGGAGCCATCGTTGGCCGTCAAGCCCATCCGTCTGTTCGGCGACCCGGTGCTGCGCACGCCGGCCGAGCCGGTCAAGGACTTCGACAAGGAACTGCGCACGCTCGTCAAGGACCTCACCGACACCATGATCGACGCCCCGGGCGCCGGGCTGGCCGCCCCCCAGCTCGGGGTGGGCCTGCGGGTGTTCACCTATTACGTGGACGACCGGCTCGGTCACGTGGTCAATCCCACGCTGGACCTGTCGGAGGAACGACAGGACGGCGAGGAGGGCTGCCTGTCCCTGCCCGGCCTCAGCTTCCCCACCCCGCGCGCCTGGCGGGCCGTCGCCAAGGGCCACAACATGCACGGCGAGCCGATCACGCTGGAGGGCACCGACCTGCTGGCCCGGTGCGTGCAGCACGAGACCGACCACCTCGACGGCATCCTGTTCATCGACCGGATGGACCCGGACCAGCGCAAGGCCGCCATGAAGGCCATCCGCGAGGCCGAATGGTTCGGCGAGCCCGCCCCGGTGGTCAGGGACTCGCCGCACCGCACCTTCGGTAAGGCGCTGTAGGACGTGCGGCCCGCCCGTTCGCGGGTACGGCGGCTGATGGAGGCATGGACATGAGGCTGGTCTTCGCAGGGACGCCCGAGACGGCGGTCCCGGCGCTGGAGGCGTTGCTGGACTCGCCGCGGCACGAGGTGGTCGCGGTCGTCACCCGGCCCGACGCCCCCGCCGGGAGGGGGCGTCGGATGGTGGCGAGTCCGGTCGCCGAGCGGGCCGCCGAGGCGGGTGTGGAGGTGCTCAAGCCCGTGAAGGCGAGGGACCCGGAGTTCCTCGACCGGCTCCGTGAGATCGCCCCCGACTGCTGCCCCGTGGTGGCCTACGGCGCGCTGCTGCCCCGCGCCGCGCTCGACATCCCCCGGCACGGCTGGGTCAACCTGCACTTCTCCCTGCTGCCCGCCTGGCGCGGCGCGGCCCCGGTCCAGCACGCCGTCCTGCACGGCGACGACGTCACCGGCGCCTGCACGTTCGAGATCGAGGAGGACCTGGACACCGGACCGGTGTACGGGGTCCTCACCGAGCCGATCCGGCCCGACGACACCTCCGGCGAGCTGCTGGCACGGCTGGCCCACGCGGGCGCCCGCCTGTTGGCCGACACGATGGACGGCATCGAGCAGGGCGTCCTGGAGCCGCGCCCGCAGCCCGCCGAGGGCGTCTCGTACGCCTCCAAGCTGACACCCGACGACGCCCGCGTCGACTGGACCGCCCCGGCGCTGCGCGTCGACCGGCTGGTGCGGGCCTGCACGCCCGCGCCCGGCGCGTGGACGACGTTCCGCGACGAGCGACTGAAACTGGGCCCCGTACGCCTGGCCGTCGGCGCCGGCGACCTGGCCCCGGGGGAGCTGAAGGCCACCAAGAAGGAGCTCCTCGTCGGCACCGCCACCCATCCCGTCGCGCTCGGCGAGGTTCAGCCGCAGGGCAGGCGCCGGATGCCCGCCGCCGACTGGATGCGCGGGCTGACCCTCGACGACAAGGACACCCTGGTCTGATGCCGCCCGCACGCAACGCCCGCACCGCCCGCGACCGTCGGGGCCACGACCGGCGACCGGGCGGGCCGCGCCGCACCGGCGGGCCCGAGGACCTGGTGCGCCGGACGGCCTTCGATGTCATCCGGGCGGTGCAGACCCGGGACGCGTACGCCAACCTGCTCCTCCCCAGCAGGCTGCGCGACCGCGACCTGACGGGCCGGGACGCCGCCCTGGCCACCGAGCTGACCTATGGCACGCTGCGCGGGCTGGGCACCTACGACGCGGTGCTGGCGCTGTGCAGCGACCGGCCGCTGCGACGCATCGACGGGCCGCTGCTGGACGTGCTGCGGCTGGGGGCCCACCAGTTGCTGGCCACCCGGATCCCGCCGCACGCGGCCGTCGGCACGGCCGTCGAGCTGGCCCGTTCGGTGTCCGGTCCGGGGCAGGCCAAGTTCGCCAACGCGGTGCTCCGCAAGGTCGCCACCCGCGACCTGGCGGCGTGGCTGGAGATCGTCGCGCCGCCCGGCGACGAGGTCGGCCGCCTGTCGGTGACGCACAGCCACCCGCGCTGGATCGTCACCGCGCTGCGCGACGCGCTCGGGGCCGACCGCGACGAGATCGAGGCGCTGCTGGCCGCCGACAACGCGCGGCCGCGCGTCACGCTGGTCGCCAAGCCCGGCCGCGCCACGGCGGAGGAACTGGTGGAGGCGGGCGCGGAGCCCGCCGCGTACTCGCCGCAGGCGGCGCTGCTCCCCGAGGGCGACCCGGCGGCCGTCGCGGCGGTCCGGGAGTCCCGCGCCGCCGTCCAGGACGAGGCCAGTCAACTGGTGGCCCTCGCGCTGGCCGCCGCGCCGCTGGACGGGCCCGACGCGACCTGGCTGGACCTGTGCGCCGGTCCCGGCGGCAAGGCGGGGCTGCTGGCCGGCCTGGCGACGCTGCGGGACGCCCGGCTGGTCGCCTGCGACCTCCAGCACCACCGCGCCGCGCTGGTGCGCCGCGCGGTCGACGACCGCACCGGCGTCGCCGTCGTGGACGGCACCGTCCCCGCCTGGCGGCCCGGCGCGTTCGACCGGGTGCTGCTCGACGCCCCCTGCACGGGGCTCGGCGCGCTGCGGCGACGCCCGGAGTCCCGCTGGCGGCGGCAGCCGTCGTCCGTGGCGGAGCTGGGCCCGCTCCAGCGGTCGCTGCTGGCGTCGGCGCTGGAGGCCGTCCGGCCCGGGGGAGTGGTGGCGTACGTGACCTGCTCCCCGCACCTGGCCGAGACGCGGGTCGTGGTCGACGACGTGCTGCGCCGCCGTCAGGACGTGGAACGGCTCGACTCCCCGGCGGTCCTGGCCGAGGTGGCGTCCGGGGGACTGGAGGGGCTGGGCGACGGTCCGTACGCCCAGTTCTGGCCGCACCGGCACGGCACCGACGCGATGTTCCTGGCGCTGCTGCGCCGGACGGGCTGACGGGTCGACACACCGACGACGGGACGGAGGGCGCCGAGCCGATGACGGGATTCATGCAGGCGGCGTCCTTCGTGGGCAGCGCGGGGTTCTACCTGCCGCTGCTGGTGCTGGCGTTCTGGTGCCTGAACCCGGTCGCGGCGGGCCGCGCGGCGGTGGTGCTGGCCGCCGGCGCGATGGTCAACGTGCTGCTCAAGCTGATCTTCGCCGATCCGCGCCCGTACTGGACCGACCCGGCGATCAACCCGCTGTCGTCGGAGTCCTCGTTCGGCATGCCGTCGGGGCACGCGCAGGGGTCGACGCTCGCCTACGGTCTGCTGGCGTACCACCTGGGGCGTCGTCGGGCGTGGGCGGCGGCCGGGGTCGTGGTCGTCCTGGTCGGGGTGTCCCGCGTCCACCTGGGCGTCCATTCGATCGGTCAGGTGGCGGCCGGCTGGGCGGTCGGGGCGGTGATCCTGGTCGCCGCGATCCGGCTCGGGCCGACGGCGACCCGCTGGTGGGGGGACCGGGGCCTGCCGGTCCGGCTCTGGATCTGCGCCGCCCTGGCCCTCGGCGCGCTCGGCGCGACCGTGGTGATCGTGGAGTTGGGGCTGGACGGCTGGCAGATGCCCCCGGCCTGGCGCAGCGCCATCATCGCCGCCGGGGGTTCGGCCGACCCGCGCTGGCTGGAGCGCGCGGCGGCGTCGGCGGCCGTCCTGGGCGGTGTGCCCGCCGGGCTGTCCTGGCTGGCGCACCGCGGCTGGTTCGTCCCGTCCGGGGACCCGTGGCGGCGGGTCCTCGCCGTCCCGGTGGGGGTGGCGGGGCTGCTGCCGATCCTGTCGCTGTGGCTCGTGCTGCCCCGACATGCGGCGGCCGTGTTCGCCGTCCTCGTGCTCGTCGCGCTCTGGCTGACCGCCGGGGCGCCCGAGACGTTCGTCCGCCTCGGGTTGGCGGGGCGTCCCACCCCCGGTCTCACCCGGCCGGGTGAACCGGCCCTCACGGAGGACTCCTAGACTCGGACATCATGGCCGCAAAGATCTCTCCCAGCATCCTGTCCGCCGACTTCGCCCGCCTGGCCGACGAGGTCGCGCTGATCTCCGACACCGCCGACTGGGTGCACGTCGACGTGATGGACAACCACTTCGTGCCCAACCTGACCCTGGGGCTGCCGATCGTGGAGGCGCTGCTCAAGCACAGCGCGCTGCCGCTCGACTGCCACCTGATGATCGAGGACCCGGACCGGTGGGCGCCCGCCTACGCCGAGGTCGGCGCGGGGAGCGTCACCATCCACGCGGAGGCGGCCAAGGCCCCCATCCGCACGCTGCGGACCATCCGGGCCGCCGGGGCCCGCGCCGGGCTGGGCATCAACCCGGCGACCCCGGTCGAGCCGTACGAGGACCTGCTGGGCGAGATCGACATGCTGCTGCTGATGACCGTGGAGCCCGGGTTCGGCGGCCAGCGGTTCCTGGACGTGGTGCTGCCGAAGGTGCGCCGCGCCCGCAAGCTGATCAAGGACCGGGACCTGCCGGTCTGGCTGCAGGTGGACGGCGGCGTCAGCGCCGAGACCATCGAGCGCTGCGCCGAGGCGGGCGCGGACGTGTTCGTGGCGGGCAACGCGGTGTACGGCGCCGACGACCCCGCCGAGGCCGTCCGGGCCCTGCGCGGGCAGGCCGAGCGGGCCATGGACGCGGTCTGACCGTGCTCCTCCCCGCTGCCGCGGTGCTGTTCGACGTGGACGGCACCCTGATCGACTCGACCCCGGTCGTGGAGCGGACCGCCCGCGTGTGGGCGGCCGAGCACGGCGTGGACCCCGAGGCGTTCCTCGCCGTCGCCCACGGCCGCCGCAACGACGATCTGGTGGCGGAGTTCCTTCCGTCGCTGTCGCCCGAGCGGGCGGCGGCGGCGGTCGCGCGGATGGACGCCCTGGAGGCGGCCGACACCGAGGGCGTCACCGCGCTGCCGGGCGTCCGGCGGCTGTTGGCCGATCTCGACGGTCGCCCCTGGGCGCTGGTGACCTCGATGGACCGGCCGCTGCTGGCGGTGCGCCGCGCCGCCGCCGGGCTGCCGCTGCCCGACGTGGTCGTCACCGCCGAGGACGTCCGGCACGGGAAGCCCGACCCGGAGGGCTACCTGTCGGCCGCGCGGAGACTGGGTGTCGACCCGGTGGCCTGCGTGGTCGTCGAAGACGCCCCGGCGGGCGTGCGCGCGGGCCGTTCCGCCGGGGCCCGGGTCGTGGCCCTGACCACCAGCCATCCCGCGTCGGCGCTGGAGGAGGCCGACGTGATCGTCCCCGATCTCACCGCCGTCTCGGTCACGGCGGACGGCCTGCGGGTGGCCGGGGGGATCCGCCCGTTCTGACCGCCGCGTGTCGGTGCCGCGTGACAGGCGGCCCGGCATGACGCAGACCTCGAACGAGACCGAGCCGACACGGCGGCTCCGCACGGCCGAGACCGGCCGCGGACCTGGGCCGGGCGCTGCGGGAGGCCGAGGACGGCCCGTGGCTCGACACCGGCCCGCGGTTCGGCCGGCGGAGTTGTTCGCGGTGCCGGCGGTTGGGATCGCGTCACCCGGCGATCGACCACACCCAGACGGTCTTCGACTCCTAAGGGATCACCCGGCCGGGCCCCCGTGGTCGCCGTCGCCTCAGAGGGCGCAGCCGGGCCGGCCGCCTTCGGGGCGGGCCTCGACGACGCGGGCGAGAAGGTCGCGCAGGGCGCGCTGGTCGGTCTCCGGCAGGGTGAAGACCTGGGCGGACGCCTCGGACACATGGCTCAGCAGGGCCTGACGGCGGCGTTCGCCCTCCTCGGTGAGGACCACCAGCTTGACCCGGCGGTCGCCCGGGTCGGGCTCGCGGTGGACGAGGCCGCGCCGCTCCAGGCCGTCCACGATGCCGGTGATGTTGGAGGCGTCGCAGGCCAGCACCTCGGCGAGCCGGCGCATGGGGGCGGGGAAGCGGTTGGTGGCCAGCGCCTGGGCCTGCGCGGGGGGCAGGTCGAGCCGCGACGCGGCGGCGTTGAAGCAGTGCCGCAGCCGTTCCGCCACCTGGAAGACCATCGCGCTGATCTCGTCGTGGGCCGGGCGCTGGGGCGGGGGCACGGCGTTCATCCCTCGATCATAGGCACTTCTGGTCGCACCCGAATGTTGAGGTTCTCAAGCATCTCTCCTAGACTGCCTCGATAGTTGAGGTTCTCAATAATGATGGGCATCAAGGAGCACGACATGGCATCGAGTGTGAGCGTCCCCGACGTCGGGTCCGGCAGGTGGCGGCGGCGCGCCCAGGGGGTCGGCGTGGGTGCGGCGGTCGCGGCGTCGATCGCGGTCTGGTCGATCGCCGATCCGCTGCTCGGCGAGGACCTGGTGGTCCAACAGCCCGGCAAGGACCCCATGGACCTGGGCTTCGGCGCGATCCTGACCTTCTCGCTGCTCCCGTCGCTGGCCGGCTGGGGCCTCCTGGCGGTCCTGGAACGGCTCACCTCCCGGGCCCGGGCGATCTGGACGACCGTCGCCGTCGCCCTGTTGGTCCTCTCGTTCGCCCCCGTGCTGTCCGTCGAGGCCACCGGCGCGACCAAGCTGACGCTGGCCCTGCTGCACCTGGTCGTCGGCGCGGCCCTCATCCCGGTGTTCTGGAGGTCCGCCCGCACCGCCCGAGAACCGCGTTAGGCGAAGAGCGGGCCGACGAGGTTGAGGCCCGGGTGCCCGTCGGAGGCGTACAGCACGAACAGGGCCAGGGCGCCTCCGGCCAGGGACACGTCCTTGAGGAACTGGATCTGCTCCTGCTGCCGGGTCCCCGGCTCGCTCTGCGACCAGAAGTCGTGGAACATGAACGCCGTGATCAGCAGGAACGGCACCAGGGCCAGGGCCGCGAGGTCCGGCCAGATGCCCAGGATCAGCAGCACGGCGGCCACCAGGATGTACACGCCGGAGGCCTGCACGCCGAGCCGCGGCCGGGGCACCCGCTTGCTCGCGGCGTACCCGGCCATCGCGTCGGTCGCGGTCAGGTGCCCCACGGCCGAGCCGAGGAAGATGGCGGCGAACAGGATCCGCCCGATCAAGGCGATGACGTCCATGACTACCTCCCGGGTGCCATAGGTCTCACCGAACAGATGTCCCCGCTCTGAAGATCGCTGAACGGGAAAAGCCGATGACCGGCCGAAACGCCCCGAGCAAACGCTCGGTCGTGCGTCCGACCGTGGGCATCCTCACAGGGAGGGGGAATGCCGGACATGGCACACTGGTTCCTGACTCAGTGAACGCGTGCTCCGGGGTCGGTGAAATTCCGAACCGGCGGTGACAGTCCGCGACCCGGCCGAAGCCATCGGCCGGTTGACCCGGTGGAACTCCGGGACCGACGGTGAAAGTCCGGATGGGAGGCAGCGCGCGATACGCCCCTGCGCGGGGCGTCGTACCCGTTCACCCCCGGAGCCATGACCGTCTCATCGGAGACGCGGGAGGCCCGGGGTGACCCCACCCGAGACACCGGCATCGGCGGCCCGTGCGCACGGCGCACCGTCGTCCCGCCGCGTCGCGCCCAGCGACCGGCCGCCGCCCCTCGCGCGCCCCCTCCGGAACGGTCCCGCAGGGCCTTCGAGCGTCCGCGCGGCCCGTCCTCCCGGGCCCGCTTCCGCGCCACGGCCTCCCGGCGGGCGTTCACGTCGGCCACGTCGGCTATGTCCCAGGTCCGGACCTTCACCGGCCGGTACCTGCCCGAGAGGAGCGCTAGAGCATGTTCACCGGCATTGTCGAGGAGCTCGGCGAGGTCGTCGAGGTGGAGCCCCACGGGGACTCCGCCCGGCTCACCGTCCGCGGGCCGCTGGTCACCGAGGACGCCGTGCACGGGGCCTCCATCGCGGTCAACGGCGTCTGTCTGACCGTCGTCGAGACCTCCGGCGGCGCGTTCTCCGCCGACGTCATGAAGGAGACCCTCGAACGGTCGAGCCTCGGCGTCCTGGCCCCCGGCTCGCGGGTCAACCTCGAACGCCCCGTACGGCTGTCGGACCGCCTCGGCGGCCACCTCGTGCAGGGCCACGTGGACGGCGTCGGCACGATCGTGGCGCGGGAGCCGGGGGAGCGGTGGGACGTCGTCACCGTGTCCCTCCCGCCAGAGCTGAGCCGCTACGTCGTCGACAAGGGCTCCATCACCGTCGACGGCATCAGCCTGACCGTCGTCGAGGCGGGCGCGGAGCACTTCACCGTGTCGCTCATCCCGACCACGCTGGAGCTGACGACCCTCGGGCACAAGGTGCCCGGCGACCCCGTCAACCTCGAGGTCGACGTGGTCGCCAAGTACGTCGAGCGGCTGACCGGGGCGGGCCGGGGGAGCGTCTCGTGAGCGGCGGCTGGACCGAGGCCGGGTTCACGGTGCTCGACCAGAAGGTGCTGTGGACCGACCTGGTCGGCAACGCGGCGGCGCTGGGCACCGTCGCGCTGGCGATCCGGCGGACGATCTGGACGTGGCCGGTGCAGATCACCGGCTCGGTGCTGCTGCTGGTGGCCTCGGTGAGCGCGGGCCTGACGGGGAGCGCGCTCAAGCAGGTCATGTTCGGCGCGCTCGCCGCGTACGGCTGGTGGAAGTGGTCGCAGGGCCTGCGCGGCGACGACCTGCCGATCCGTCCGGCGACCGGCCGCGAGCGGCTCGGGCTGCTGGCGGTCATGGCCGTCGGCACCGCGCTGGTCGCCGCGTTGTTCCAGGCGACCGGCTGGTCGTGGGCGCCGCTGCCGGACGCGTACATCTTCGTGGGCAGCGCGGTCGCGACCTACGCGCAGGGCCGCGCGCTGACGGACTTCTGGCTGGTGTGGATCGCCGTCGACCTGGTCGGCGTCCCGCTGGCGTTCGCCTCCGGCCTGGTCGTGTCGGGCGCGGTGTACGGGGTGTTCTTGGTGATGGTCCTCGTCGGGCTCCGCGGCTGGCACCGCCGGTACCGGGCCCGCGGTCAGGAGGGTGCGGACGCGACCGTCCGCACCGGGACAAGGGAAGCGGTGGCGGCATGACCGTCGAGAACATGACCGACACGATCGACGCGGCGACCGGCGGCGGGATCTTCGATCCCCTCGAGGAGGCCCTGACCGACCTGGCCGCCGGCAGGCCCGTCGTGGTCGTCGACGACGAGGACCGCGAGAACGAGGGCGACATCATCTTCGCCGCGTCGGCGGCCACGCCCGAGCTGCTGGCGTTCACGGTCCGCCACACCAGCGGCGTGATCTGCGTGCCGATGCTCGGCGAGGACCTGGACCGGCTCCAGATCCCCCTGATGACCACGCAGAACGGCGACCGCCTGCGCACCGCGTACACCGTCAGCGTGGACGCCGCCGACGGGGTCAGCACCGGCATCTCCGCCGCCGACCGGGCGCACACGATCCGGCTCCTGGCCGACCCGACGACCGCGCCGCACGACCTGACCCGGCCGGGCCACATCTTCCCGCTCCGCTACCACGAGGGCGGGGTGCTGGCCCGTCGCGGCCACACCGAGGCGTCCGTCGACCTGGCCCGACTGGCCGGGCTGCCCCCCGCGGGCGTCCTCGCCGAGGTGGTCAACGACGACGGCACCATGGCGCGGCTGCCCGAGCTGCAGGTCTTCGCCAAGGAGCACGGCCTGAAGCTGATCTCCATCGAACAGCTCGTGGAGTACCGCAAGCGGACCGAGCGGATGGTCCGCCGCGAGGTCGAGACCCGGCTGCCCAACCGGTACGGCGTCTGGCGCGCGGTCGGCTTCTCCGCCGCCCTCGACGGCGGCGAGCACGTCGCCCTGGTCTACGGCGACATCGGCGACGGCGAGGACCTGCTGGTCCGCGCCCACTCCGAATGCCTCACCGGCGACGTCCTGCACTCCCAGCGGTGCGACTGCGGCACCCAACTCGACGCCGCCATGGAGGCGATCGCCGCCGAGGGCCGCGGCGTCATCCTCTACCTGCGCGGCCACGAGGGCCGCGGCATCGGCCTGCTGGCCAAGCTGCGCGCGTACGCCCTCCAGGACGCCGGCTCCGACACCGTCGACGCCAACCTGGAGCTGGGCCTGCCCGCCGACGCCCGCGAGTACGTCGCCGCGGCTCAGATGCTGCTGGACCTGGGCGCCCGATCCGTGCGCGTGCTCACCAACAACCCGGCCAAGCTCGCCGGACTGGAGGGCTTCGGCGTCGAGGTGCTCGGCCGCGCCCCGATGCCGGTCGTCGTCACCGAGCACAACCGGCGCTACCTCACCGTCAAGCGGGACCGCCTCGGCCACCGCATCGACGGCCTGACCACCCTTGACGGAAAGGACACCCGCTCATGAGCGGCGCCGGACGTCCCGAGCCGAGCATCGTCGGCGCGGCCGACCTCACCCTCGGCATCGCCTGCACCCGCTGGCACGCCCAGATCACCGACCGACTGCTGGAACGGGCCGTGCTGGCGGCCAAGGAGTGCGGCGTGGACGAGCCGGTCGTGGTCCGGGTCGCCGGGGCGCTGGAGCTGCCGGTGGTCGCCCAACAGCTCGCCCGCGATCTGGACGCCGTGGTGTGCCTCGGCGCGGTGATCCGGGGGGACACCGCCCACTTCGACTACGTCTGCGACTCCGTCACCGCGGGTTTGACGAGAGTTGCGCTGGACGAGGCCACTCCGGTGGGCAACGGAGTCCTCACGTGTGACACCATTGAGCAGGCACTGGATCGCAGCGGGCTGCCCGACAGCCGCGAAGACAAGGGATGGGAGGCGACTGTGGCCGCTCTCGACACGGCTCTGACCCTGCGAGGTCTGCGGCATCACGGTCCCGCCGGGCATCTCTCGGAGCATCTGAGCTCCTGAGCGAACCCGGACCTCCCTCACGCCCGTACGTCACGAAAGGCATTCCATCGTGCTGTCCCTCGTCCTGCCCAAGGGTTCGCTGGAGAAGGCGACCCTGGAGCTGTTCGACGCCGCCGACCTGACGGTCCGCCGCGGCTCGGACCGCGACTACCGCGCCTCCATCGACGACCCGCGGATCGACCGGGTGCGCGTGCTGCGCCCCCAGGAGATCCCGACCTACCTCGAACAGGGCCTGTTCGACCTGGGCATCACCGGTCGCGACTGGATCACCGAGACCGACTCCGACGTGGTGGGCCTCGGTGAGCTGAAGTACTCCAAGGCCACCTCCAACCCGGTGCGCGTCATCATGGCGGTGCCCAACGACGCCCCCTGGCAGCGGGTCTCCGACCTGCCCGAGGGCGTGCGGATCTCCACCGAGTTCCCCGCCATGACCCAGCGGTTCCTCGACAAGCACGGTGTGAAGGCCAACGTCGTCCCGTCGTACGGCGCGACCGAGGCGAAGGTCCCCGACATCGTCGACGTCATCGTCGACCTCACCGAGACCGGCTCCTCGCTGCGCAAGAACGGTCTGCGGATCCTCGACACGCTGCTGACCAGCTACACCGAGCTGGTCGCCAACCGGGCCGCCTACGAGGACGCCGACAAGCGCGCCGCGATGGAGGACATCGCGCTGCTGCTGCAGGGCGCCATCCGCGCCCGGGGCAACGTCCTGCTCAAGCTGAACGTCGCCGCCGGCGACCTGTCGGCCGTGCTGGACATCATGCCCGCCATGTCCTCGCCCACGGTCACCTCGCTGGCCGGGGGAGAGGCGCACGCGGTGGAGAGCGTGGTCGCCAAGCGCGGCGTCAACACGCTGATCCCCGCGCTCAAGGCGGCGGGCGCCCGCGACATCCTCGAGATCCCCATCTCCAAGATCGTTGACTGAGCCCCCGTCCCTTCCCGTGGTGTGGCGTCCGCGCCGCACCCGGATCACGGCCTACGCGATGGCGGGTGTGATCGTGCTCGGCATGGTCGTGCTCGCCGTCGTGGTGGCCCCCCAGTTCAAGGTCGTCGACCGGTTGCTGCTGGTGGCCTTCGGCGCGTTCCTGGGCTGGGTGCTGCACATGTTCGCGCGCTGCCGGGTCGTCGCCGACGAGGGCGGCGTGACCGTCGTCAACGCCTTCCGCACCCGCCGGCTCGCCTGGCCCGAGGTGCTGGGCGTCACCATGGCCGAGGGAGAGCCCTGGCCCACCCTCGACCTGGCCGACGGCACCTCCCTCGGCGCCATGGGCATCAACGGCTCGGAGAAGTCCCGCGCGGCCCACCACCTCGGCGAGTTCCGCGCCCTCCTGGGACGCCACGCCGAGGCCCCCGACCGCTGACGCGCCGACAACGGAGATCAGTCGACGTTGGCGCCCGGGGGCAGGGGGCGCAGGATCGGCTCGGAGGCGGAGCGGACGCCGAAGCCCCAGTCGAGGATCCGGGAGGCGTCGCGGAAGCGGGCCTCGGGGACGGTCGTCGAGCTGTTGAGCACCACGCCGATCAGGGTGCGCCGGTTGCGGGTGGCGGCGAACATCAGGCTGTACCCGGCGGCGTTGGTGAAGCCGGTCTTGATGCCGACGGCCCCCTTGTACGAGCCGAGCAGCCGGTTGGTGTTGTGCCAGGTGTAGGAGCGGTGGCCGTTGCCCGCGGCGAGCCGGTAGGTGCGGGTCGAGACCACCTTGCGGAACTCCGGCCGCCGGAAGGCGTACCTGCCCAGCTTGGTCTGGTCGTGCGCGGTGGAGTGGCCCGCCGTGGGGGTCGGCCAGGGGAGCCCGTCGAAGTTGGCGTAGTGCGTGCGGTCCATCTTGAGCTCGCGGGCCGTCGTGTTCATCTTCTTGACGAAGCCCTGCCAGCCCGGGCCGTAGAAGTCGGCGAGGGCGTACGCGGCGTCACAGCCCGAGGGCAGCAGCAGCGCCCGCAGGAGTTGACGCACGGTCAGCCTGTCGCCCGCCCGCAGGTGGGCCAGGCTGCCGCCGTGACGCAGGGCGTAGTCGATGTGCTTCCGCCTGATGGTGACCTTCCGGTCGAGCCCGCCGGCGCGCAGGACCACGATGGCGGTCATCACCTTCGTGATGCTGCCGATCGGCCGTTTCACGGCGGGTCCGCGCGACCACAGGATCTTGGCCCTGGTGTCGTCCCAGAGGAACGCCGACTTGGCCTGGACCCCCGAGGGCCCGGCGGCCGCCGCGTCGGCGGTCGTGGCGGGCAGCCCCACCAGCAGCGCCGTCCCCGCCAACGGCACGCAGACCCGCTTGGACCATGCCGTGCGCATGGAAACCCCATTCCGTCGCGTAATGGTTCAGAGCGCCGGAAGCCTCTCAGTCCGGGCGTATCGCCCGCAACCGATTCGCGATCTTGGGAATGTCCGTCCGGACGCCGCCGAGCGGCGACGTCGGGACGGCGGGGGTCGTCTCAGGCGTCGCGCCAGACGGGGGCGTCCGAGCCCCAGGGCGTCGCCGGACGCTCCCAGGTGCGAGGGCCCCCGGCGAGATCGACCGCCGGCAGCGCGTGGCGGACGGGACCCGTCTCGCCGAGGTAGGGCGCGGGATCGAACGCGGCGGCCTCCCCGCCCTCCGCCGGGCGGGCCAGGAGCGCGGCGGCCGTACGGGCGAGGCACAGCTCGACGTGACGGCCGCCGCCCTCGGTGGCGCGGAGCGCGAGGGCCCGCATCACCGCCGCCGCCAGCAGATAGCCGGTGCCGTGGTCGAGGGCCTGGACGGGCAACGCGCCCGGCGACCCCTCGACGAGCGCGATGCCGGACGCGGCCTGGACGAGGCTGTCGAAGCCCCGCCGCCCGGCCCACGGACCCACGGTGCCCCACGCCGACAGCGAGGCCACCACGAGGCCCGGATGATCCTCCGCCAGCGCGGCGGGGGACAGCCCGTACCGGTCGAGTGCGCCCGGCCGATATCCGGTGACCACGACGTCCGCGCCGTCGAGCAACGCGGAGAACCGCGCCCGGTCGTCGGCGTCGTCCAGGTCGAGCAGGGTCGAGCGCTTGCCCGAGCCCGTCTCCGTGTGCTGAGAGGGGATCTCGCCGAGGTGGGGCGGGTCGACGCGCAGCACGTCCGCGCCCAGCAGCGCGAGGGTGCGGGTGCCGACGGGCCCCGCGAGCACCCGGGTCAGATCCAGGACCCGCAGCCCCGCCATCGGTCGCAGCGGTCGGTCCGGGACGGGTCCCAGGGGGCGCGCCGGGGCGTCGTCGGTCCGGGTGAGGCGGAGCAGGGGCAGCCCGGCGACCGACGCCCCTTGCGGATGACGGGCCCAGGACGCCCGGTCCCGCACCGCGACGGCGAGGCCGCCCGCCGCGCACACGGCCTCCTCGACCCGTTCGGCGGAGGCCCCGGCGATGACGTTCTCCACGGCGGTCACCGGGTCGGCGGGCCCGTCGTCCAACCCGAGGGCGCTCAGCAGCCGGGCGCGATGGTGCGGGTAGTTGCCGTGGGTCCGGACCCAACCGTCGGCCGCGCGCCAGAAGCGCGACAGCGGTGCGAACGCCGGTAGGGCCCGCCCGTCGATCCGGAGATGCCGCTCCCCGGCGAACGCCACGGCCACCGCCCGCGAGTCCACCCGGACCGGGGGCCGTTCGCCGCCCCGGACGGCGGTCAGCTCGGCGGCGGCCAGCGACGCCGCCGCGACCGTGGCCCCGGCCAGCCCCGTCACCGGCAGCCGGGCCGGCAGCGTCGTCGCCGGACCCGTCCAGGTCACCGCGGCCGGCGCGTCGGAGGGCCCGCCGAGGCACTCCCACATCTCCGTCAGGAAGTCCACGGCGTCCGACGCTACCCCGGTCAGGTCGTGAGGACGGCGGCGGTCCCACGGCCCACACCGGGTCCGGCCACGCGCGCCGCAGCACCGAGGGCGTCGCGCGGCGGGCGTAGAAGATCGGGTCCGGCTTCCACGGGGCCAGGGGGATCCTCGCGTTGCTCTGCGCCGTCGCCATGGCGGGACCGCGAACCCCGGATCAGACCAGCGTGACGGGGTGGCGGACGACGGCGTCGAAGAGATAGCCGGCGGTGTTGTAGGGGGTGGTGTCGGGCTGGGCGGTGCCGGTCTCGTCGGTCGCCCGGGCCAGCAACTCGTACTCTCCGGGGCCCGGACATCGCCAGCGGTACTCCCACAGCAGCCAACTGCGGGAGGGGTGCGGGCCGCGGGGCGTCGCGCGGGACCAGGTGCGGCCGCCGTCCACGCTGACCTCGACGTGGCGGATCCGGCCGTTGCCCGACCAGGAGCGGCCGTGCAGCACCTGCACGCCGTCGGCCGGGAGCCGGGCGTTCCAGGGCAGTTCGAAGGCGCTCTTGACACCCATCCGGGTCAGCGGGGCGCCGCCCTCGGGAGGGTGGCCGGGGCCGAAGAGGCGGTAGTAGCGGGTGTTCCACGGCGAGAACAGGGGCCGGTCGGCGACCTCGATGTCGCCGACCCACTTGATCGAGGCGATCCCGACCCAGTGGGGCACCACGAGACGCACCGGGTGGCCGTGATCGGGCGGCAGGGGACGGCCGTTCATCTCGAACGCCAGCAGCACGTCCTTGAGCGCCTTGGCGACGGGCAGCGGGCGGCGCACCCGTCCCATGTCGACGCCCTGGTCGGTGTAGGCGGCGTCCAGGCCGCGGGGCATCAGGTCCACGGCGGCCGGCGTGAGCCCGGCGCGTTCGAGGACGGCCGACAGCCGGACCCCGCGCCAGTGGGCGACCCCGACGGCGCCCGGCCCCCACGGTGTGCCGGTCACCTGCTGCCCCTGCTGGGAGGTGAAGAAGGTGCGGCCGTTGCCGGTGCACTCGATGAAGGCGGTCATGGTGTCCGCCCGCATGGCCAGCAGGTCCTGGTAACCGAACTCGACGGCCTCCTCCAGGGTGGGGGAGCCGCGCAGGCCGCCGCCCCACAGTCGAAGCCGCCAGGTGCCGGCGTCGATCTCGGGGGTGGCGACGTGGTTGCGGACGAAGAAGCGGTCGGTGGGGGTCAGGTGACCCTGGCCGCGCATGGCCTCCCACCGCATCTCGGCGTTCGTGCCGTGCCGGACGAACAGGTCGGGCGGGAGGGGTTTGACGATGGGGCGGTCGACCGCGGCGCGCGCCGGCGGAGCCGGGGCGGCGGTCATCGCCAGCCCCGCCCCGGCGGAGGCGCCCAGCAGTCCGCGCCGGGTCAGCGGGGTCGACTCGCGCCACTGCCGGGACCGGACGCGTTCGTATGTGGCCTCGTCGGTGAGGTCGTCCTCCATGCCAACGATGATCCGACCGTATTCCCTCTATTGTCAACTTGTTTAGTCGATTTAGTTGGGAGGGCCGCCGAGTAGCCTGAGCACTGTGACGCAGCCCGCGGCGGACCGGGCCGCCGAGATCGGTTCCCCCGGGGAGCTGGTCGGGCGGCTGGACGCCCACGGCTACCTGGCCGACGAGGGGGCGGCCACCGCCGCCTTCCTGGCGCTACGCATGCGCCGCCCGCTCTTCCTGGAGGGCGACGCGGGGGTCGGCAAGACCGCCCTCGCCACGACCCTGGCCCGCCTGCTGGACGCCCCGCTGATCCGCCTGCAGTGCCACGAGGGCCTGGACGCCGCACAGGCCCTCTACGACTGGGACTTCCCCCGCCAACTGCTGCACCTGCGGGCCGCCGAGGCCGCGGGGACCGCCGACCCCGACCGTCTCGAGGCGGAGCTGTACGATCGGCGCTTCCTCATCGCCCGTCCGCTGCTGCGCGCCCTGGAGACCGCCCCGAGCGTGCTGCTGATCGACGAGATCGATCGGGCCGACGACGAGTTCGAGGCGTTCCTGTTGGAGATCCTGTCCGACTTCACGATCACGATCCCCGAGCTGGGGACCGTCGCCGCCGCCGAGCCGCCCGTCGTCGTCCTGACCTCCAACCGCACCCGCGAGGTGCACGACGCGCTCAAACGCCGCTGCCTGTACCACTGGCTGGAGCACCCCTCCCACCGGCGCGAGGTGGAGATCATCCGCCGCAGGCTGCCGGCCGTGTCCGAGCGGCTGGCCGGGCGGGTGGCCCACGCCGTACGCCACCTGCGCGCCGACGACCTCCTCAAACCGCCCGGGGTGGCCGAGAGCCTCGACTGGGCCGAGGCCCTGGTGACGCTGGGGGCCCGCGACCTCGACCCCGCCACCGCCGCCGCCACCCTCGGCGCCGTCCTCAAGCACCGCGACGACCAGCGGCGGGTGACCGCCCGAGGGCTGGACGCCCTCCTCGACGGGGGTTGACGGCACGTGCGGAACACCACCGAGACCCTCGAGACCATCGTCGCCTTCGCCCGGACGGTGCGGGCCGCCGGGGTCGGCGCCGACCCGGAACGGGTGCGGACCATGGTGCGCGCCCTCGACCACCTCGACGTCCTCGACCCGTCCGACGTGTACTGGGCGGGGCGGCTCACGCTGTGCTCCGACCCGGCCGACCTGCCCCGCTACGACCGCTGCTTCGCCGCCTACTTCTCCGGCGACACCGCCCGCGTCCCGCGCCGCCCGCCGTCCGTCACCGTCACGCGCTCCGCCGCCGTTCCCGTCGCGCCCCGGGCCGACGGGCACGGCGGCGAGCGCGCCGACCCCCGGACGGCCACGGCCTGCGAGACCGAGGTGCTGCGGCGGCGTGACGTCGGGCGGCTCACCGCCGCCGAACGGGCCGAGGTCGCCCGGCTCATCGCCCTGCTGGACACCGGCGCGGAGCACCGGCGCACCCGACGGTACGCGCCCGCCGCGACGGGGCGGGTCGACCCCCGGCGGACGGTGCGCGAGGTGCTCCGGAACGGCGGCGAGGTCTCCGCGGTGCGTCGCCGCGCCCGCCGGACCCGGCCCCGCCGGGTGGTGATCCTCGTCGACGTGTCCGGGTCGATGAGCCCGTACGCGGACGCGCTGCTGCGGTTCGCGCACGCCGCCGTCCGTTCGGGGGGCCGCGCCGCCGAGGCGTTCAGCGTCGGCACCCGGCTCACCCGCCTGACCCGTGAACTGAGCCACCGCGACCCCGGCACGGCCATGGCGGCGGTGGCGGCGGCGATCCCCGACTGGAGCGGGGGCACCCGGCTCGGCGTCGAGCTGAAGGAGTTCCTCGACCGGCACGGGCAGCGCGGCACGGCCCGCGGCGCGATCGTCGTGATCGCCTCCGACGGCTGGGAACGCGGCGACGCCGCCCTGCTCGGCGCGCAGATGGCGCGGCTCGGCAGGCTCGCGCACCGGGTGGTGTGGGCCAACCCGCACAAGGCGCGGCCGGGGTACGAGCCGCTGACCGCGGGCATGGCCGCGGCGCTGCCCCATGTGGACCACTTCGTCGCCGGGCACAGCCTGGAGGCGCTGGAGCGCCTGGCGACGCTCGTGAGGACGGGAGGCCCGCGTGCGTGACGTGCTCGACGACATCGCCCGCTGGTACGCGGAGGGGGAGACGTTCGGCCTGGCCACGGTCGTGGCGACGTTCCGCAGCGCGCCCCGTCCGCCGGGGGCCGCGATGGCGGTGTCGGCGTCCGGCGAGGTCGTCGGCAGCGTGTCCGGAGGCTGCGTCGAGGGCGCGGTGTACGAGCTGGCCCACGAGGTGATCGCCTCGGGCACGCCGCTGCGGCGACGCTTCGGGGTCGGCGACGACGACGCGTTCGCGGTGGGGCTGACCTGCGGCGGCGTCATCGACGTGCTGGTCGAGCCGGTCGGGCCCGGCACCTTCCCCGAGTTCGGCGACGTGGCCGCCTCGATCGCGGCGCGCGAGCCGGTGGCCGTCGCGACCGTGGCGGGCGGGCCCGGCGTCCTCGGCGCCCGCCGGGTCGTCTGGCCCGACCGCGCCGCCGGCTCCCTGGCCCCCGGCGAGGCCCACGCCGAACGGCTCGACGCGGCGGTCGACGACGACGCCCGCGGCATGCTCGCCCAGGGGCTCACCGGGCCCCGGCACTACGGGCCGCGCGGCGAGCGCAGGCTCGACGACCTGACGGTCTTCGTGCAGTCGTTCGCGCCGCCGCCGCGGCTGCTGGTGTTCGGCGCGATCGACTTCGCCGCCGCCGTCGCGCGGATCGGCGACTTCCTCGGCTACCGGGTCACCGTCTGCGACGCCCGCCCGGTGTTCGCCACGTCCAAGCGGTTCCCCGACGCCGACGAGGTCGTGGTGCAGTGGCCGCACAGGTTCCTCGGTGAGACCGACGTGGACGAGCGCACCGCCATCTGCGTCCTGACCCACGACCCCAAGTTCGACGTGCCGCTCCTGGAGATCGCGCTGCGCACCCCGGCGGGCTACATCGGCGCGATGGGCTCCCGACGCACCCACGAGGATCGTCTCGCCCGACTGCGCGAGGCCGGCCTCACCGAGGAGGAGCTGTCCCGGCTGCGCTCGCCGATAGGGCTCGACCTCGGGGCGCGCACGCCGGAGGAGACGGCCGTCTCCATCGCCGCCGAGCTGGTCCAGCTCCGCTGGGGAGGCTCCGGACGGCCGCTGACGGTCACCGACGGCCGGATCCATGGAGATCCCGCCTGAGCGGGCTACCCTCACAACCGTGGGCGTACGTGGTGAGGGCAGGGTCGCGGGCCTGCTGCTGGCCGCCGGCCAGGGCAGCCGGCTAGGCAGGCCCAAGGCCCTGGTGGAACTGGACGGCGAACGACTGGTCGACCGGGGTGTGCGGATGCTGCGCGCCGCCGGCTGCTCACCGGTGCTGGTGGTGACCGGAGCCGCGTCCGTCGAGGTGGTCGGGGCCGTGGTGGTGCCCAACCGCGCGTGGCGCACCGGGATGGGCTCCTCGCTGCGCGTCGGACTGGCCGCGCTGCCGCCGGGCAGCCCCGCCGTGGTGGTCGCGCTGGTCGACCAGCCCAGGGTCACCGCCGAGGCCGTACGACGGCTCATCGCGGCCTGGCAGTCGGGGGCGCGGGTGGCGGTGGCGACCTACGCCGGCAGGCCGCGCAACCCGGTGCTCCTCACCCGGCCGCACTTCACGGCCGCCGCCGAGGCCGCCGTCGGGGACACGGGGGCGCGCGCCTTCCTGCGCGGGCGTCCCGAGCTGGTCACGGAGGTGCCGTGCGACGACGTGGCCTCGCCGGACGACATCGACACCCCCGACGACCTCGCGGCGATGTCCCGACGGCGCTAGTCGGGGAGCACGCCCTCGTCCAGCGCCCCGCAGTCGACCGCCCGACGCAGCCGGTCGTTGAGCGCCTTGACCGTGGCGGGCTCGTCGAGCACGCCGCCCTTGCCCGCCACCTGCTCCCGCCAGGCCCGCACCCGGCCGATCGCGTCGTCGACCCCGGACAGGTGGAAGGCGTACACCGTGGCGTACCGGCTCGGCAGATGCGCCGGGTGCATGTCCCAGCCCTGGTAGAAGCCGTGCCGCAGGGAGTGCCGCACGCCGGCCGAGTGCGCCGCCCAGGTGCGGTTGACCTCGTCGGGCCCGTCGTTGCGGGGTACCACGTTGGAGGAGCCGTCGCTGAGGCGGACGCCGGTGCCGGCCAGCGACACCTGCATCGCGTGCCGGGCGAAGTCGCACGACGGGTGGTCCAGCCGCTGCTCCTCGGGGGGCAGCCCGAGCGCGGCGGTGTAGTCGAAGACCCCGAAGTGGGCGGCGGTGATGCGGCCCGCCCCGGCCTCGGCGATGGCCCGCACCGCGATCCGGCCGTCCGGGCCGATGACCGCCTCGGGGGTCTCGATCTGCACCTCGAAGCGCAGTATCCCGTTGGGCAGCCCCAACGCGTCCTCCAGCCGGTCCAGGTACTCGGCGAAGATCACGACATGCTCCGGCGACACCACCTTGGGGAAGGTGATGACGAACCCGCCGGGGAGCCGACCCAGCCGGTCGCGCAGCGAGGTCAGGAAGCCGTCCAGACTGCGCATGGCCCGCTCGTGGCCGCCGTCGGCGAACGACTTGATCCGGACCCCCCAGTAGTGCGGAAGGCCCTTGACCTGGTAGGCGGCGGCCACCGCCTCGACCACCTGGGCGACGTGCGCGTCCTCCTCGGCGTCGGGGCGGACCCCGTACCCGTCCTCGAAGTCGATGCGCAGGTCCTCGATGGGCTCGGTGGCGAGCTTGGCGGCCACCCGCTCGCGGACCGTGCCGGCCATGTCGGGATCGATCCCGAACGCGGAGCCGAACGAGCCGTCGCCCGGGGTGTGGTTGTTGAACAGTCGCAGCGCCTCGGCGCCGAAGTCGGCCGGGGTCGTCCGCGAGAACCGGTCGGCCGGGACGTACACGGTGTGCACCGGCTGACGCCCGCCGCCGGGCGTGCCGGACAGGTCGCGGCGGAGGTCCGCGGAGGTCGCGGCGACCCGCGCGGAGAGGTCGTCGAACGAGGAAACGCTCAGATTCACTCCGCTATGATCCCCCAAGAACCCGTCGTCGTGTCCCCCGGGCCGAGTTCGATCACGTCGATCCCCGTCGTGAGGCCGTTCGGCGGGCAGGTCATCGGCTCCATGCCCAGGCCACGCCGGCGCAGCGCCGGCGGCAGGTCGTCGGCGGTGTAGACCTCCAGCCACGGATGCGCGTCGTCCAGCCAGAACGACACCGCGCGCCCGCCGCCCCGCAGCCGCCCCCAGGCCCGGCCCGCCGCGTCGCGGTGCAGCCCGGTGTAGGCGTTGTCGATCCGCAGATCGCCGAGCAGGGCCGGCTCCCGACGGTCGTAGGGCGTCCCGGTCACGTCCTGCGGGGGCCCCGAGGGGATCTTCCGGTCGTCGACCGGCAGGTACCGGTCGGCGGCGACCGTCACCTCACAGCCGTCGATCGGCTCGCCCACCGTGAGGTACGGGTGGGTGCCGTGCGCGTACGGGGCGGTGCGCGTGCCGGTGTTGACGGCCGTCACCCGGACGGCGAGGCCCGTCCGGGCGTCCAAGGTGAACTCGGCGGTCAGGTCGAGCCGGTACGGATACCCGGCGGCGGCCAGGAGACGGTGGGTGAGCAGCACGCGGTGCGGCTCGCGCTCGGCCGCCGTCCACGGCGACCAGCGCACCAGCCCGTGGATCGCGCAGTCGTTCTCGGGCTCGCTGAGGTCGAGTTGGTGCTCCCGGCCGCCGAAGACGTAGCGCCCCCGGTCGACCCGATTGGGCCAGGGGATCAACAACTGCCCCAGCGCGGCGGGCGCGGGCTCGTCCGCGTCGTGCGACAGGATCAGCGGGCGATCCTCGAAGGTCAGCTCGCGCAACCCCGCCCCGCCCTCCGTCACCACCGCCCGGTACTCCCCGGCGGCGATCTCGAACTGCTCTCCGGTGACTGGCTCGGTCATGATCGGCGTCCTACCCCGGAATCCGCCGGTCCAGCCGTGTTCGCGCAGGTCGACGGGCCGCCGCGGCTCGGACGCCGTGCGGCGCGGACGGGGCGCGACGCCCCCGCGATGGCGATGGCGGAGGACCACAGGGTGAACGGGTACCGGTGGGCGTCCGGAGACGCCATGACGTCCAGGGCGAGACGCCCGTTCGGCTCGGTGGCGTCTCGCGCCGACCGAGGACGCCGAACGGTCGGGTCGTGGGCCTCCCCGGAGAGCGGCGGATCCTCGCGCTCGATCCGGGGGAGGCCGGGCGGTGGGCGCCGACCACCCACAGTCGGCGTCCACCGCATCCGGGAGGGTCCGGTCTATCCGATGACGGCCCACACGACCTTGCCGTGCGGCAGGGGTGTGCAGCCGGTCTCCCTCGCGAGGCAGGCGACGAGCCCCCTCCCCTTCCGTGGTTGGCGTCGCAATTCCCATCGGTCAGGTCGACCACCGGGAATTTCGGTGCCGGCGGGAGGGTATTGACGGGATCCCAGACCTCGATGCGCGGGCAGCCGTTGTTGAAGTCGACGGCCAGGCGTGATTCCCTCGCACTCGCGCAGGTCGTTCCGCTGGTCAGATCGGCCCAGGTCAATGCCGACGTCACTGAAGTCCTTCGCATCACCGAGCGGCACAAGGGCGTGCCCGATGTTCGGGACGCGAGGGACGCCCTGCTCACCGTCTTGCCTCGCCAACACGCGGCGCGCTGAACCACAGATCGCCGGCGACGTTGTGACGCTGTCAGCCGAGTTCGCCACGACGGCGCGAGTAGTGGCGCGCCGAACCGCAGATCGCCGGCGACGTCGTGAGCGTCGCCGACCACGTGCGACGTGGCCGGCGGCCGCCGGCGAGGTCCACGCCGGAGGCCGACGTTGTGAGCGTTCGCCGGCCACGTGCAGCCTGGCGGGCCGCCGCCGGTGGGGTCCGCGCGGGAGGGCGACGTTGTGGCGCTGTCAGTCGAGTTCGCCGCGACGGCGCGAGTAGTGGCGCGCTGGACCGCAGTTCGGCGGCGACGTTGTGAGCGTCGCCGACCACGTGCGACGTGGCGGGCCGCCGTCGGCGAGGTCCGCGCAGGAGGGCGACGTTGTGAGCGTTCGCCGGCCTCTGGACGGGGCATGAGGGCGGCCGGTGAGGCCGCGTCCGACGTCGGGTGCGGGTCGGCCGTGGTCAGCGGGCCTGGCGGGCGAGGGCGTCCAATGCCTTGGCGAAGGCTTCCGCCGGGGGCTCCACCAGTCCGGCCCCGACCTGGCCGGTGCCCGCCACCCGCCCCGCCATCCCGGTGTTGATCACGGGGAGGATCCCGGTGCGCACCACCCGGGTCACGTCCACCCCCACCGGCGTGCCCCGGAACGACAGGATCGGCACCTGGTAGACCGGGTGCTCGGTCAGGGTGATCTCGTACATCCGCCGGGTGGCCGCCAGCGCGTCGGGGACCTCGCCGCCCACGAACCGCACGATCGCCGGGGCCGCCGCCATCGCGAACCCGCCGAGGCCCGCCGTCTCCATGATGGTCGAGTCGCCGATGTCGGGATTGGCGTCGCCCGGGCCGTACGAGCCCAGGTACAGCCCGTCCGGCAGCCCGGCGGGCCCGGTGAACCACCGGTCGCCGGTGCCCGACACCTGGACGCCGAAGTCGGTGCCGTTGCGCGCCATCGCCACCACCAGGCTGGAGCCCGGCACCCCGCGCGCCGCGTCCGCGCCCACCTTGGCCGCCGCCATCGCCAGGTTGAGGAAGAAGTGGTCGTTGCCGTTGACGAACCGCAGCACCTCCGCCAGGTCGGCCTGCGGGGCGTCCCCGGCCACGATGTCGGCGGCCAGCTCCCGCACCAGCAGCGAGGTCGCCGCCCGGTTGCGGTTGTGCAGCTCGTCGCCCATCTGCAGGGCCTGGGCGATGATCGCCATCAGGTCCACCGGGCCCCGGCGGCGCACCGTGTCGCGCAGCACCGGCCCGAGCACCGCGCCCATCCAGCGCAGCCGTTCGATCACCTCGGGCCCGTACGCCCCGTACCGCAGCACGCGGCCCAGGCCCTCGTTGAGCGAGCAGTACGCCCGGCGGCCCGCGCCGTCGTCGACCGCGAACAGCCACATCGACGGGCCGACCACGCCCGCCATCGGCCCCACGGCGGCGTGGTGGTGGCACGGCTCCAGCGTCACCGCGCCCGAGGCCAGGGCCCGCTCCGCCTCCTCCGGTGTGGCCGCCAGGCCCTCCAGAAGCATCGCGCCGACCAGCGCGCCCCGCATCGGACCCGAGGCGCGCGCCCACTCCAGCGGAGGCCCCGCGTGCAGGAACACGCCCGGCCGCAGCCCGAGCAGCTCGCCCGCGGGGCCCACGTCCACCAGACTCGGGCGGGCCGCCAGCATCCGCCCGACCGCCGTCGCGTTCGCCGTGGCGTGCCGAGGATCGCCGACCACCGCGTCCAGCGCCTCCATCGCCCCGGCGGGGGGCGGACGCCAGTCCACCCGCTCCACCGTGACGGCCTGCTGCTCCAGCGCATCGGCCAGCACGGACGTCCCGGCGGTCACCACCGTCGGCTCTCCGCCCAGCAGCCCGTTCAATCGTCCCCGCGTCAACGCCCACCCCCGCCCTGCGCCAGTCGCGCCGCCTGCCGAGCCGCCGCCGCGTTCGAGACGAACACGTCGGCGCCCGGGGTGGGCGTTGTCGTGTGTTCGTTGTGCGGGGCGTGCTGTCGTCTTGAGGTCAATGTCCGCCCCCGTTCTGCGCCTGTTCGGCCGCGTGTCGGGGTGGCCGCCGCGTTGGGGGCGAACGCGTCGGCGCCGGGGGTGGGCGTTGTCGTGTGTTCGTTGTGCGGGGCGTGCTGTCGTCTTGAGGTCAACGTTCGCCCCCGTTCTGCGCCTGTTCGGCCGCGTGTCGGGGTGGCCGCCGCGTTGGAGGTGAACGCGTCGGCGCCGGGGGTGGGCGTTGTCGTGTGTTCGTTGTGCGGGGCGTGCTGTCGTCTTGAGGTCAACGTTCGCCCCCGTTCTGCGCCAGCCCCGCCGCATGTCGGGCCGCAGCCGCGTTGGAGGCGAACACGTCGGCGCCGGCGGTGCGCAGCGATTCCGCCTGCCGGTCCCGGTCCTGCGGGTCGTCCGGTGTGCCGCACAGCGACACCACGACGTGCGGCCCCGTACCGTCCCGGACGGCCGCCTCGACGGCCGGGGCGAGCAGCGCGGCCGGGTCGGGCTCGGCTCCGTATCCCAGCACCACGTCCACCAGGATCACCCCGCACGACGGATCGGCGGCCTCGGCGGCCAGCCGCTCCAACCGCAGCGTCGGATCGATCATCGGATGCGGCCGGCCCCGGGTGTACTCGTCGCCGCCCAGGTCGGTCAGCACGTGCCCGCCGGCCCGCAGGTCGGGCCCCAGGACCCGGCGGGCGACCAGCGTCGCCTCCGTGCACAGCGTGCCGCCCGCGAACAGGCCCCGCAGCGCGCCCCGCGCCCCGGACGCCGGTCGGCCGGAGGGCCACGACGGCCAGCGGGGCACGGCGCGGCCCAGCGCGGTGAGCACCTTCTCCGTGGACGCGGTCAGATCGCCGGAGTCCTCGCCGAGCATCGCGAACTCCACCGGGGTGTCGAGCCGGCGGGCCGCCGCGTGGACCAGGTCGGCGACGCGGGGCGACGGCGGCTTGGTGACCACGGCGATCAGCTCGGTGGCCGGGTCGGCGTCCAACGCGGCCAGCGCCGCCAGCGTGGACCGGCCGCTCACCTCGGCCGACAGGTCACGGCCGCCGACGCCCAGCACGTGCCGGACACCCACCCCGGCGGTGTCGAGCAGCGACATCATCTGCTGCGCGCCCGTGCCGGAGGCGGCCACGACACCCACCGGACCGGGCCGCACCGCGTTGGCGAACCCGAGGCCCGTGCCGCCGATCACCGCCGTGCCGCAGTCGGGCCCCATGACGATCAGGCCCCGCCGCGCCGCCTCCTCCTTGAGCGCGACCTCCTGGGCGAGCGGCACGTTGTCGCTGAACACCATGACGTTGAGCCCCGCCGCCAACGCGTCCATGGCCTCGACGAACGCGTACCGGCCCGGCACCGACACCAGGGCGAGCCCCGCGTTCACCCGTCGGGCGGCGACGCCGACGGTGCGGGCGGGCTCGGCCGCCCCGATCGCTCCGGCGTCCTGCGGCACGGCTTCGGCGAGCAGGCCCTCCACGACGCGGCGGGCCGCGTCGACGGCGGCCTCGTCGACCCCCTGGATCGCCACCACGAGATCGTTGGGCCCCGCGTCCGGGGGGACCTCGAAGCCCTGCCGCCCCATCAGGTCGAGGTTGAGCCCGGTGCCCATCGCCGCCATCGCCGCCGTGACTCCCGGCTGCGCCGCCAGACCGCGGCTCACCCGCATCAGGGTGACCGAGTCACGGTAGGCACCCGCCCGCACCTCGACCCAGGAGCTCATGTCGGCCCTAGCCCCCCTCGCCCTCGGCCGGCGCCCGTTCGCTCATAGGGGCGCGCCCCGTTCCGCCAGGGCCGCGTGCGACAGGGACAGGACGGCGCGGCAGCCCGCCAGGAGGCCGAAGGCGATGTCGGCGCCGGAGGTGTGGCCGGCGGCCAGCAGACGGCGGGCGGCCGGGCCCACCGGGTCGTGGCCGGCGACGCCGCGCAGCACGGCGGCCGCCTCGGCGCCGGCCTGGCCCGCGTCGGCGCAGTGCAGCAGCGTCGCGGCCAGGGTGGTGGTGCGGGTCTCGGCGTCGGCGGTCACCGCCGCGCCCAGCCAGTCGGCCAACCACAGCGCGGTCCGCCCGTCGGCCACCGCCGCGCCCACCGTGCGCAGCGCGACCAGCAGCCCGGCCAGCACGTCGTCGCCGGTGGGGGTCAGGCCGGGGCCGAGGCCCACGATGCGCTCGGCGGCCTCCACCGAGCCCGCCAGGTCGCCGGCGGCGCATCGGGCGGCCAACAGTTGCGGGTCGGGATGCCCGGGCAGCCCGAACCGGGACCCGGCGCACGCGGCCTCCAACTCGGCCACGCCGTCGGCGAGCCGGGCCAGGGTCAGGTCGCCCAGCGCGGGGGAGGGGTCCCACCAGCGGCGCACCCGGATCCGCAGCGCGCCGACCTCGACATGCCCCTCGCCCACCCACGCCTCGTCGCCCTCGCGGATGGCGCGCAGCGGCCGTTCTCGGCTCCCGGCGGCGATGACCACGGCGTTCGGCAGTCGTACCGCGTCGCTGGTCACCACGGCCAGCACCCGGGGGCCGGCGGCCGCGCGCATCTCCAGGTACAGCGCGGACGGAAAGGCCGCGATCACCCGAGCCGGGCTCCGCGGCGGGTCGATCAGGTCGCGCA
Organism: Thermomonospora umbrina; assembly: GCF_003386555.1. Taxonomy (GTDB): domain Bacteria; phylum Actinomycetota; class Actinomycetes; order Streptosporangiales; family Streptosporangiaceae; genus Thermomonospora; species Thermomonospora umbrina. The sequence continues at coordinate 5,642,746 of NZ_QTTT01000001.1, forward strand.
GACCCACGCCGGCCGCACCGGGGATGACCGGTCCCAGGGCCGGGGCGGAATCGGGGACGGAACCTCGGACGGAGACGGCGGATCGCGCCGCGCCCGACAGCGGCGGCCGGGGCCGCTGCCGGATGGGCAGGGCGACCGGCTCGCGCATGACGGCAGTCACAAGCCCTCCATACGTCGTTTTCTCGGAAACGTAGACCGCGGCCTAGTCCGGACGTATGGAGAAACGTGCCAAGGCTGGTTGTCAGGCTTCGTATTTCTTGTCAGGGTTGAGCCGGAACGGGTTGCGGACCCGCCCCGACCGGGTGGGCCGCGCGTACGGGCAGGAGATCCCTGACATGCTCCCCGACAAGCTCACCGCCAGGGCTTACACGACCACCGACCCGGGCCCGCCGGCCCTGCGCTTGGCGAGCACCGGAACGCTGACCTACGGGCTGTCGGTGGGGGAGGTGCTCGGCGTGTCCACCCTCACCGGGGCCCGGCTCATCGGGGGCCGCTCCGGCCTGGGCCGGATCGTGCAGCGCCTCAACGTCATGGAGGTGCCCGACATCCTGGCCTGGGTCAAGCCGCACGAACTGCTGCTGACCACCGGCTATCCGCTGCGCAACACCCCGCAGGCGCTGGACGACCTGGTCGCCGACCTCGACGGGCGCGGGCTGGCGGCGCTGGGCGTCAAGCTGGGGCGCTACCTGGACGGCCTGCCGCCGACGATGATCGAGCAGGCCGACCGGCTGGGCTTCCCGCTGATCCTGCTGCCGAACGACGTGGGCTTCGACGACATCCTCAACCAGGTGCTCACCGACATCCTCAACCGGCAGGCCGCCGTGCTGGCGCGCACCGAGGAGGTGCACCGGGCGCTGGTCCAGATCGTGCTCGGCGGCGGCGGGCTCCAAGAGGTGGTGGACGAGGTGTCCGGCCTCCTCGACGTGGCGGTGGCGGCCATGGACGGGGAACGCCGGATGCTGGCCGGATCCGGCCCCGACGAGCATCTGCGGACCATGCTCGCCTGGGAGGGCCCCGACGGCTCGGCCCGTCTCGACCGGCCCGTCCTGGCCGGGGATCACCTGGTGGTGCCGGTGCTGGCGGGCGGTTTCGACCACGGCCGGATCATCGCCTACAGCCCCGGCAACGGGCTGCGCGAGACCGACGTCGGCATCCTGGAACGGGCGGCGACCGTGGCGGCGCTGCTCATCACCAAGCAGCAGGCGGTCGCCGCCGTGGAGAGCAAGTACCGCGCCGACTTCCTGCGCGACGTGCTGGCCGGGCGGGCCGGCGACGACGAGAGCGTCGTCGCGCACTGCACCGGGTTCGGCTGGGACCTCGACCGCCCGGTGGCCGTGCTGGTCGCCGAGCTGGACGGCCGGGCGACGGGCGACGGCGGCGGGCCCGACGGCCGACCGCGCACCGGTCGGGCCGGCGCGCCCACGGCCGACCCGACCGACCGGGGACGCGGCGCCGACGAGCGGATGGTGCAGGAACGGCTCGCCGCCGCGTGGACCACCGTCGTCCGGCGGCACGACCGGCACGCGGCGGTCGCCGGCTTCGCGCACGAGGTGGTCGCCATAGTGGGCGCCGCGGGCGCTGCGGGTCCCGCTGGCGACCCGCCCGAGGGCGGGGCCCGCCCGGTGGACCTTTCCGCGCTGGTCAGGGAGGCCGGCGCGGTGTTCGCCGAGCATCACGGGGGCCGCCGCAGCTTCTCCACCGGCATCAGCCGCACCGCCACGTCGCCGTCCGGGCTGCGCGAGGCGTACGAGCAGGCCGTGAAGGCGGTGCGGGTCGGGCGGCAGATGCACGGGGCGGGCGCGCGGGCCCACTTCGACCAGCTCGGCGTGTACCGGCTGCTGAGCCTCGTCTCCGACCCCGCCGAGCTGCACGTCTTCGTCCGCGAGACGCTGGGCGGGCTGGCCGCCGACGACGAGCCCGAGGCCGTCGACCTGCGCCGGACCCTCCAGGTGCTGCTGGAGACCAATCTGAACGTCGCGGAGACCGCCCGCCGGCTCCATTTCCACTACAACACCCTGCGCTACCGCATCGGCAAGCTGGAGCGCATGCTCGGCCCGTTCACCGAGGACGCCCATCTGCGGCTCAACCTGACGCTGGCGCTGCACGTCCTGCGGATGCGGGGCATCTAGGGCGGGCCGTTAACGCGGATGTGATCTGGGGCACATCGTTCTCACAACGGCACCGGGGGCGTTTGGCAGATGTCGCCGATGATGCCCTTCCCGGTCACCTCTATTTTCCCCGCATGAGGCACGAGCGAGGGAGCACGGATGGGATTCGGCTGGAGGGTCCACGGCGACGGGCGCAGTCCCGCGCCGGGCGAGGTGGTCGGGCCGGGGGAACGCCTGACCTGGCCGCGCACGGCCGGGCTCGGGGCGCAGCACGTCATCGCCATGTTCGGCGCCACGTTCGTGTTCCCGCTGGTGATGGGGCTGGATCCGAACCTCGCCGTGATGATGTCCGGGGTCGCGACCATCCTGTTCCTGCTCATCGTGCAGGGCCGGGTCCCCAGCTACCTGGGCACCAGCGCGTCGTTCGTCGGGGCGGTCTTCGCCATCCGCGCGGGGGCGGACACGGCGCGGACCGACGCCTGGGTGACCGGCGCGATCCTGATCGCGGGGGTGGTGCTGGCGCTGGCGGGGCTCGCGATCCACGTCCTCGGCCCGGCGGTCATCCACAAGGTGTTCCCGCCGCCGGTCACCGGCGGCGTGGTGATGCTGATCGGGTTCGGGCTGGCGTTCGTGGTGGCCGACACGTACTGGCCGCAGGACCACTGGGTCGCGCTCGTCACCATGACGTTCGTGTTCGTGGTGATGGTGCTGTTCCGGGGCTTCGTCGGCCGGATCTCCATCCTGCTGGGGCTGGTGTTCGGGTTCGCGCTGTCGTGGGTGCTGGACCTGTTCGGCCGGGTCACCTCGGTGCTGCCGGGCGCCAACCTCCTCGACGCGAACGGCCGACCGTGCGCGGCCGAGGGCCCGTACTGCGTGGCGACCGCGTTCCCGCACGACCGGGTGAGCTTCGCCGGGGTGGGCGGGGCCGACTGGTTCGGGCTGCCCGACATGCACGCCCCCGACTTCAAGATGTCGGCGGTGCTGCTGGTGCTGCCCGCCGTGATCGCGCTGATCGCCGAGAACACCGGCCACGTGAAGGCGGTCGGCGAGATGACCCGCACCGACCTGGACCCGCTGATCGGCCGGGCGGTGTTCGCCGACGGCGTCGGGACCGTGGTCGCGAGCTCGGTCGGCGGCTCGCCCACCACGACCTACGCCGAGAACATCGGGGTCATGGCCGCCACCAGGGTGTACTCGACGGCCGCGTACTACGTGGCGGCGCTCATCGCGATCCTGTTCGGGCTGTGCCCCAAGTTCGGCGCGCTGGTCGCGGCCACGCCCGGCGGGGTCCTCGGCGGCGTCACCGTGATCCTGTACGGCATGATCGGGCTGCTCGGCGCGAAGATCTGGGTCGAGGCCCGGGTGAACTTCGCCGACCCGGTGAACATGGTGCCGATCGGGGCCGGGATCATCCTGGCCATCGGCCCGGTCGTCCACTCCATCGGTGACGACTTCGATCTGGAGGGCATCGCGTTCGGCACCGTCGTGGTCCTGGCCGGCCACCACCTGCTGCGGGCGATCTCGACCCGTGTCGGCGGCCCCGAGGTCTCCTACGGCGAGGTCGGCTTCGAGCACGATCCCACCGCCGAGGGTTCGAAGGACGGGCCGTGAAGCCGCCGCCGTTCGACTACGAGGCCCCGGAGACGGTCGCCGAGGCGCTGGACGTCCTCGCGGAGGGCGGGAAGGTCCTCGCCGGGGGCCAGAGCCTGATCCCCCTGCTGAACATGAGGTTGGCCGCGCCCGAACGGCTCGTGGACATCAACCGCGTCGCCGGGCTCGACACGCTGGAGGTGACCGCCGACGGCGTCCGGGTCGGCGCGCTCGCCCGGCACTCGCGGGTGGAGCGCTCGGCCGAGGCGGTGTCCGTGCAGCCGCTGCTGCGCCAGGCGCTGCGGCATGTCGCCCATCCGGTGATCCGCAACCGGGGCACGGTCGTCGGCAGCCTCGCGCACGCCGACCCCGCCGCCGAACTGCCCGCGGTGCTGGCGCTCCTGGGCGGCACCGTCGAGGTCGCCTCCACGGTCGGGCGGCGGGTCGTCGGGGCCGCCGACTTCTTCGTCGGGCCGCTGGAGCCCGCCCTCGTGCCCGGGGAGTTGGCGGTCGCGGCGTTCTTCCCCGCGCTGCCGCCGCAGACGGGGACGGCGTTCGCCGAGGTGGCGCGCCGCCACGGCGACTACGCGCTCGTCGGGGTGGCCGCCCTGGTCGCCCTCGACGACGACCTGCGGGTCCGCGAGGCCCGCGCCGGCTACCTGAGCGTCGCCGACACCCCGCTGGTGCTGGACCTGACCGAGCCCGCCGTGCGGGGACAGACGGGCCGGCCCCCGGGTTCCTGCGACTGGTCGCCGGCGGGCGCCCACGCGGCCGAACGGGTGGAGCCCGACGACGACATCCACGCCGGGGCCGACTACCGCCGCCATCTCGTGGGCGTGCTCACCGAGCGCGCGCTGGCGGAGGCGGCCCGCAACGCACTGCCGGGAGAGCGATGACCATCGAGCGGACCCACGACATCGCGATGACGGTCAACGGCGTCCACCGTTCGGCGACCGCCCCAGCGCGGCGGCTCCTGTCGGACTTCCTGCGCCACGACCTCGGCCTGACCGGCACCCATGTGGGCTGTGAGCACGGCGTCTGCGGCTGCTGCACGGTGCTGCTGGACGGCGAGCCCGTACGGTCCTGTCTGACGCTGGCCGTCACGGTCGCCGGGCGCGAGATCACCACCGTCGAGGGCCTGGCGGAGCCGGACGGCGGCCTGTCGCCGGTGCAGCGGGCGTTCCAGGAGTGCCACGGCCTGCAGTGCGGCTTCTGCACCCCCGGCTTCCTCTGCACGGTCACCGCCCTGCTCCGCGACAACCCCCGGCCCACCCACGAGGAGGTCCTGGAAGGGATCTCCGGCAACCTGTGCCGCTGCACCGGCTACCAGAACATCATCAAGTCCGTGCACCGGGCCGCCGAGCTGAAGGCCGGCGACCGATGACCACGTCGATGTTCGGCGAGCCGATCGCCCGACGCGAGGACCCCAGGCTGCTGACCGGTCGGGGCCGCTTCCTCGACGACCTGGGCCGCGACGCGCTCGCCGCCGCGTTCGTCCGATCGCCCCACGCGCACGCCCGCATCACCGCCATCGACGCGGACGACGCCCTCGACGTCGACGGGCTCGTCGCGATCTACACCTGGGAGGATCTGCCCGACCGGGTGGGGGAGCCGCTGCCGCTGCTGATCCCGCACCCCGCGCTGACCCACGGCCGGACGGGCCTTCCGCTCGCCCGCGACGTCGTCCGCCACGTCGGGGAGCCCATCGTGATGGTGGTGGCGCGCGACCGCTACCTGGCCGAGGACGCGGCCGAACGGATCCGCGTCGAGTACGAGGTGCTGCCCCCGGTCGTCGGCATCGAGAACGCCCACGCCGCCGAACGTCTCGTGCACGAGGACGTCCCCGGCAACGTGGGGGCGCACCTCGTTCAGCGCGTGGGCGACGCGCCGGGCGCGATCGACGCGGCCCCGCACCGGCTGGAGTTCCGGCTCGACATCGAGCGCAGCGCGTCCATGCCGCTGGAGGGGCGCGGTGTGTACGCGCGTTGGGACGCCGACGACGGGTCGCTGCGGGTGTACTCCTCCACCCAGACGTCCACCAGCGTCCGCATGGCCGTCGCCGCCCGGCTGGGGCTGCCGCCCGGCAAGGTCGAGGTGATCGCCCCGGACGTCGGCGGCGGGTTCGGCGTGAAGATCATGCACCCGTGGCCGGAGGAGGTACTCGTGCCGTGGGCGGCCCGGCTGCTGAACCGCGAGGTCAAGTGGGCCGAGGACCGCCGTGAGCACTTCGTCGCCGCCGCCCACGAACGCGCCCAGGTCCACCGGGTCCGGGTCGGGTTCGACGACGAGGGCCGGATCCTGGGCCTGGACGTGCGGATCCTGCACGACCACGGCGCCTACACCCCGTACGGGATCATCGTGCCGATCATCACGTCCACGCAGCTCCTCGGGCCCTACAAGCCGGGCGCGTACCGGGTGGAGTTCTCCAGCCTCTACACCAACACGGTCATCGTCACCCCGTACCGGGGGGCGGGCCGGCCGCAGGGCGTGTTCTGCATGGAGCGGACGATGGACCGCATCGCCCGCGCGCTCGGCCGCGACCGCGCCGACGTCCGGGCGGCCAACTTCATCGGGCCCGACGAGTTCCCCTACGACCAGGGCCTGACGTTCCAGGACGGGCGGCCGCTGATCTACGACTCCGGCGACTATCCGGCGCTGCTCGTTCAGATCAGGGAGCTGATCGGCTGGGACGCGTTCGAGGACGAGCGGGCGCGGGCCGCCGCGGAGGGCCGCCGGATCGGCATCGGGCTCGGCTGCTACGTCGAGGGCACCGGCGTCGGCCCCTACGAGGGCGGCCACGTCGAGGTCGACTCCGCCGGCCGGGTGCACGTCTCCACCGGGCTGACCTCGCAGGGCCAGGGCCACCAGACGGTGTTCGCGCAGATCGCCGCCGCCGAGCTGGGCGTGCCGATCGAGGACGTCACGGTGACCACCGGCGACACCCGCCGATTCGGCTACGCGGTCGGCACGTTCGCGTCGCGGGCCGCCGTCATGAGCGGCAACGCCATCGCGCTGGCCTGCCGCAGGCTGCGCGCCAAGGCGCTGCGCATCGCCGGGGAGGCGCTGGAGGCCGACCCCCGCGACCTGGAGATCACCGACGGCGAGGTGCACGTGCGGGGCGACCGGACCGCCGCGATCCCGCTGCGCACCGTCGCCGTGCTGTCCAACCCCCTGCGGTACGCCTTCGACGACGAGACCCGCCGGGCCACCCAGTTCGCCGTGGGCGGGCGACCGGACGAGCCGCCGATCGCGCCGGGGGAGGAGCCCGGCCTGGAGGGCCGCGACTACTACTCGCCGGTGCGGTCGACGTTCGCGTCCGGGATGCACGCCGCCGTGGTGGAGACCGACCCGGCGACCGCCGAGATCCGGATCCTGCGGTACGCCGTCGTCCACGACTGCGGACGGCTGATCAACCCGCGCATCGTGGAGGGGCAGATCCACGGGGGAGTGGCGCAGGGCGTCGCCGGGGCGCTGTACGAGCGGATGGTCTACGACGCGTCGGGCCAGCTCCTCAACGCCTCGTTCATGGACTTCCTCATGCCGTACGCCACCGAGGTCCCGCACGTGACGACCGGCCACCGGGAGACGCCGTCGCCGCTGAACCCGCTGGGTGTCAAGGGGGCGGGGGAGGCCGGGGTCATCCCGGTGTCCGCGGTGATCGCCGCCGCGGTCGAGGACGCCGAGGGGATCCGGGTGGACGCGATGCCGCTGTCCCCGGACGGGCTGTTCCGGCTGCGGCGGCGCGCGGCGGACGAGCCCGGGCTGCGGATCCGGGACGGGTCCGCCGCCCGTCCCGCGACCGGCCGATGACGACCGGAGGATGTGGGACCGGCGGGGTCACAACGCAGGGAGCGGGGAACCTCGACCCCGCCGGTCACCTGAACTGTACGCACGGTGACCACGATCGTTCCCGGCTTCCGCGATTCCTCCGGATACGTGCGCGTTCAGGGCCGCCGCCGGTCACCGGAACGTGGTGTCGGCGTCGGGCGCGTTGCCGCCGAGCGACCGCGGCAGGTAGTTCTCGATGGCCGCCGGGCGGAACCCCTGCTGCTTGAGCCAGGTGAGCATCAGCAGCATCTGTTGGGCGAGGCCCTTGCGGTAGTGCATCAGCACGATGTCGCCCGGCCGGAAGCCCTTGCCGGCCCCGTCGCCGCGGGCGAAGCCGTTGAAGCCGACCCCGGGCCCGGTGGTCCCGTTGTAGAACTCGGTGTTCCAGAGCATGATCAGCTTGATCCCGCAGTCCTTGGCGGCCTGCTGGGTGAGCTGGTTCATGGCGCCGAACGGCGGGCGGAAGAACACCGGACGCCGCCCGTACTGCGCGGCGATGGTGGCGGACGCGTCGCAGATCTCCTTGCGCTGACCCTCGATCGGCAGGGTGTTCATCGCCGGGTGGCCGACGGAGTGGTTCTCCATCCGGGAGCCGGCGTTGCGCATGGCCCAGAAGTACTGGCCCTGGCCCTTCACGTACGTGGAGGTCAGGAACGTCATGATCGGGATCTTCTGCCGCCGGACGATGTCGACGAACGCGGGGTCGTACTCGTAGCCGTCGTCGATCGTCAGGAACACCACCCGGTCCGTGGTGTTGATCCGCCGGATGGTCGGCACCGCCCCCCGGGGGATGTCGGCGGCCTGCTGGACCGTCCAGGTGCGGGGCTTGGGGCGGGGCCACTGCTGGTCGGCCAGCAGCCCGGCCAGCTCCGTCCGCAGCGCGGGGACGTCGTCGCCCGCGGCCCCGTTGCGGAGCTCAGGGGCGGCGCCCGCGCCGATCCCCACCGCACCCGCCAGCAGGCAGGCGACCACGGGCAGCTTCCCACGCATACGTTGAACCTCCTCGGGGGGCCCGGCTCAGGTGCGGCCGGGTGACCCGCGCACGTCAAGGGTGACGCGCGGGGGCACCGGCAGGTTCGCACACCAAGCATGACAAAGGCACGCGACTCGCTCGGGCACTACTTGCCGTTCGCGGTTCGGGGTCGATTTTCTAGTGTCGGGACATGAAGGTCACCGGGAGCGCCACCGTCGCCGCGCCGCCGCCCCTCGTCTGGGACGCCCTCCAGGATCCGTCCGTGCTGGCCAGGAGCATCCCCGGCTGCCAGAGCCTGGAGGCCGTGGGCGTCGACACGTACACGATGACGGTCACCGCCGGGGTCGCCTCCATCAAGGGCACCTATGTCGGCGAGGTCGCGTTGGCCGAGCCCGAGCCGCCGCACTCGTTCGTGCTCCGCGCCCGGGGGCAGGGCGCGCCCGGCACCGTCGAGGCGACCGTGCGGGTCCGGCTGTCGGAGGACACCGCCGGGACGCGGGTCGACTACGACGCCGACGCGGTCGTGGGCGGCATGATCGGTGGCGTCGGCCAGCGGATGCTCGGCGGTGTCGCCCGCCGCACCGCGGGGGAGTTCTTCGCCGCCGTCGAACGCGCCCTCACGACCCCGGAGCCCGCGCCCGAGCCCGTTCCCGCGCAGTCCGCCGCGCCGACGACCTACCGGGGCCGGGCCGCCGAGCCCCCCGCGCAAGGCGTGCAGGTGGGGCAGTTGACGACGGCGTTCGGAGCCGGGGCCGTGGTCGCGTTGACCGGCGTCGTCATCGGGTACGCCCTGGGACGCCGTCGAGGCGGTGGCTGACCCCGTCAGAGAGGACGGTGCCCGAGATGAGACCGTTCACCGCGGCGGCGGTGCAGTTCGCGCCCGTCGCCGGGCCGCTGACCGCCGCGTCGGTCGACGCCAACCTCGACATGGCCGCCGCCTGGATCCGGCGGTGCGTCGCCGCGACCGGCGCGGAGCTGGTGGTGCTGCCCGAGTCCTGTACGACCGGTTTCACGCCCGGCGTGCCCGCCGGCGAGCTGTGGTCGCTCATGTCGTCCATCCCCGGGCCGGTCACCGAGCCCGTCCAGGAGGCGGCGCGCGACCTCGGCGTCCACGTGTGCCTCGGCACCTACGAGCGGGGTCCCGCGCCCGGCGTCGTCCACAACGCGGCGGTGCTGGTCGGCCCATCGGGCGACGTGCTGGGCGTCTACCGCAAGACCCACCCGTTCGGCGACGAGGACGCCCGACGCGGGGGATGGGTGACGGCGGGGTCGGAGGTGTGCGTCGTCGACACCGGGCTCGGCCGGATCGGCATGGCCGTCTGCTTCGACGGCGACTTCCCCGAGCTGTGGCGCATCCAGGCGGTGCGCGGCGCGGAGGTGATCTGCCGCCCGTCCGCGCTGCTGCGCTCGGCCGACATCTGGGAGCTGACCACCCGCGCCCGGGCCTACGACAACCACGTGTACGTGGTCGCCGCCAACGCCGTGGGCGCCGACCCGGCGGGCACCCTCTACTTCGGCAACTCCCTGATCGTGACACCCATCGCCGAGGTGGTCGCGCGCGCCGCCACCCAGGAGTCGTGGGTCGCCGCGCGCCTCGACCCGGCGACGGCCCTGTCGTCCCTCACCCCCGGCTCGTCGGTGCCCCAACCGTTCGACCATCTGGCCGCGCGCAACCTGGAGCTGTACGACGAGCACGCCGCCGACCTGCTCGGTCCGGCGGCGACATCCTTCCCTTACGGCGGCTGACGGGCCCGAGGTTTCGCGGGGGCCGCGCGGGTAGGGGCCCGCAGAACGGACACGCCCTGGTGAGGAGGTCCCATGATGACGGAGGGTTGGTACGGGCCCGGCGGCATGGATCCCTTCGAGGAGTTGCTCGCCCGCTTCTTCGGCTCCGGCGGCGCCCGCCGCCCGGTGGAGCGCGTCAACCTCGCCCGGTTCATGAGCGAGCCCGGCCGCGAGCTGGTCCGGGAGGCGGCGACGCGGGCGGCCGAGTGGGGCAGCCCCGACCTGGACACCGACCATCTGCTGTGGGCCGCGACCCGTCAGGACACCACCCGCCACCTGCTGAGCAGGGCGGGCGCCGACCCCGAGGCGCTCGCCGGACGGATCGAGGGGGCCGCGCACGGCCCCGCGCGGGACGCGCCGCCGATGATGACGCCCTCGGCCAAGCGGGCGCTGCTGGACGCGTACCAGATCTCCCGCGCGCTCGGCTCGTCCTACATCGGGCCCGAGCACGTGCTGTACGCCCTGGCCGTCAACCCCGACTCCGAGGCCGGCCGGATGCTGCACGACGCGCACGTCACGCCGGAGGCGCTGCAGACCGCCGCCGCCGGGCCCCGCCCCGCGTCCGGCCCCGGCGCGGGCGGGCCGCCGACCGACACGCCGACCCTGGACGAGTTCGGCCGCGACCTCACCGAGCAGGCCCGCGAGGGACGCCTGGACCCGGTGATCGGCCGGGACCGGGAGATCGAGCAGACCATCGAGGTGCTGTCGCGGCGCACGAAGAACAACCCGGTGCTGATCGGCGACCCGGGCGTGGGCAAGACCGCCATCGTGGAGGGCATCGCCCAGCACATCGCCGACGGCGAGGTTCCCGACATCCTGCTCGACAAGCGGCTGGTGCAGCTCGACCTGGCCGGGGTGGTGGCCGGGACCCGCTACCGGGGCGACTTCGAGGAGCGCCTGCACAAGCTGATCGACGAGATCAGCGAGCACTCCGACCGGCTGGTCGTGTTCATCGACGAGATCCACACCATCGTCTCCGCCGGCGGCGGGGAGGGCGGCGCGATGAGCGCGGGCAACATGCTCAAGCCCGCGCTGGCCCGCGGTGAGCTGCACATCGTCGGCGCCACCACCATCGACGAGTACCGCAAGAACATCGAGAAGGACGCCGCCCTCGAACGCCGGTTCCAGCCCATCCTGGTGCCCGAGCCCGCCGTCGACGACAGCATCGAGATCCTGCGCGGCCTACGGGACCGCTACGAGGCCCACCACCAGGTCCGGTTCAGCGACGAGGCGCTGGTCGCGGCGGTGGAACTGTCCACCCGCTACCTCACCGACCGGTTCCTGCCCGACAAGGCCATCGACCTGATCGACCAGGCGGGCGCCCGGGTGCGGTTGCGCAACCGGACCCCCGGCCGCGAGGTCCGCGAGTTGGACCGGCGGCTCGACCAGGTGTGCCGGGAGAAGGACCAGGCCGTCGCCGAGGAGAACTACGAGCGGGCCACCGCGCTGCGCGACGAGCTGGCCGAGCTGCGGCGACGCAAGGACGAGATCCCCGCCGGGGGGAGTTCGGCGGTTCCGCAGGTGACGGTGGAGGACATCGCCGAGGTGGTTTCCCGGATCACCGGCATCCCCGTCGCGCAGCTCACCCAGGAGGAGCGCGAACGTCTGCTGAGCCTGGAAGGGCACCTGCAGCAGCGGGTCGTCGGCCAGGACGAGGCGGTCGAGGCGGTCGCCGAGGCCGTCCGCAGGTCCCGCGCCGGGATGGGCGACCCCGACCGGCCCATCGGCAGCTTCCTTTTCCTCGGGCCCACCGGGGTGGGGAAGACCGAGCTGGCCCGGGCGCTGGCGGAGGCGCTGTACGGCGGCGAGGACCGCATGGTCCGCATCGACATGAGCGAGTTCCAGGAGCGGCACACCGTCAGCCGCCTGGTGGGCGCGCCCCCCGGCTACGTGGGCTACGAGGAGGCGGGCCAGCTCACCGAGTCGGTGCGCCGCCGCCCGTACTCGGTGCTCCTGCTCGACGAGATCGAGAAGGCGCACCCCGACGTGTTCAACGTGCTGCTGCAGTTGCTGGACGACGGCCGGCTGACCGACTCCCAGGGCCGGACGGTGGACTTCCGCAACACCGTGGTCATCATGACCAGCAACCTGGGCTCCGACGTGATCACCGGACGGCTGGCCGCCGGGTTCGCCACGGACGGGGGCGCGGCCGACGCGTCCCTGCGGGACCGGGTGATGGGCCGGCTCAAGGAGGCGTTCCGCCCCGAGTTCCTCAACCGGATCGACGAGATCATCGTGTTCCGGCGGCTGGACGCCGAGCAGCTCCACCAGATCACCGACCTGCTGCTGGAGGAGACCCGCCGGCGGCTGCACGCCCAGGACCTCACCGTGGAGTTCACCCCCGAGTCCGTCGACTGGCTCGCCCGCCAGGGCTACCAGCCGGAGTTCGGGGCCCGTCCGCTGCGCCGCACCATTCAGCGCGAGGTCGACAACCGGCTGTCCGGCATGCTGCTCGCGGGGCGGCTCGAACCCGGGCGGCACGTGATCGTCGGCGTCCGCGACGACGCGATCGACATCGAGGCGACCGCCGGTCGGGAGGAGACCGCCACGACCTCCTCCTGACCGGCGGACCCCTCAGGCGTCGCGCTTGTTGAACGAGAAGAACGCGGCGGCCAGCACGACCACCGTGTAGAGCGCGAACACCAGGCCGCCGGCCCACGGCGACAGCGCGTCGTCCATCTCGCGGGCCGACATCATCATCCCGCCCGCGTTGGACGGCAGCACCTTGGCGAGGTTGTCGCCCCACGACCCGGGCAGGAACGACCCGATGATGGGCAGCACGAACAGCACGCCCAGCACCGTCGTCACCGCGCCCGCCGTGTGCCGCAGCAGCATCCCCACACCCAGCGAGATCAACGCGATCAGCGTCAGGTAGACCGCGCCGCCGATCACCGCCCGCAGCACGCCCGGATCGCCGAGCGACCCGTCGAGGTCCTTCGTGGCGTACACCAACTGCGCCAGGAAGAACGACGCGAACGACACCACCAGCCCGACCACCAGCACCAGGCCGGTCAGCGCCAGCGCCTTGGCGGCCAGGTACTCGGTCCGCCGGGGCATCGCGGTCAGCGACGTGCGGATCATCCCGGTGGCGTACTCGCCGGTGATCACCAGCACCCCCAGGACCCCGAACGCGACCATCCCGAAGTTCAGCCCCACGAGGCTGAACGCCGCCGTGTCGAACTGCGCCTTGTCCTCGGCGCTGAGCTGGTCGTAGGAGGACGTGAAGCCCAACGAGATCAGCCCCGACAGGCCGATGGAGACCACGACACCCGCCAACAGCGTCCAGAACGTGGACTTGACGGTGCGGATCTTCGTCCACTCCGAGCCCAGCACGTTCCCGAACGTCGCCTTGCGCGGGGGGCCCGCGGCCGGGGCCTCGCTGCTCGTCGCGGTCATCGGTCGCCTCCCGCCTGCGGGGGCGCCGCGACGGCGGGCTCCCCGGCCATGTGCGCGTGGTACTCGACGGAGTCCCCGGTGAGCTGCATGAACGCGTCCTCCAGCGACGGCTGCACGCCCGTCAGCTCGTGCAGCCACAGCCCGGCGCCGCCCACCAGGTCGCCGACCTGCTCGGCGGTGACCTCGTGGACCCGCAGCGAGCCGTCGTCGGCGCGCTCGACCCGCCAGCCCTGCGAGGCCAGCAGCGGCTCCACCCGGTCCAGGTGCGGCGAGCGGACCCGCACGTGACTGGTGGCGTTGGAGTCGATGAAGTCCCTGACCCCCGTGTCGGCGAGGATCTTCCCCTTGCCGATGACCACCAGGTGGTCGGCGGTCACCGCCATCTCGCTCATCAGGTGGCTGGAGACGAACACCGTGCGTCCCTCGCGCGCCAACTGCTGCATCAGCCGCCGGACCCAGAGGATGCCCTCCGGGTCCAGCCCGTTGACGGGCTCGTCGAACATCAGCACGGGCGGGTCGCCCAGCAGCGCCCCGGCGATGCCGAGCCGCTGGCTCATGCCCAGCGAGAAGCCCCGGGTGGCCTTCTTGGCCACCGACTCCAGCCCCACCAGGCCGAGCACCTCGTCGACCCGGCGGCGCGGGATGCCGTTGCTCTGCGCCAGGCACCACAGGTGGTTGTAGGCGGTGCGGCCGCCGTGCACGGCCTTGGCCTCCAGCAGCGCCCCGACCTCGCGGAGCGGGGCGGGCAGGTCGCGGTAGTGCCTGCCGTTGACGGTCACGTCCCCCTCGGTGGGCCGGTCCAGCCCGAGGATGAGACGCATCGTCGTGGACTTCCCGGCCCCGTTGGGGCCGAGGAACCCGGTCACCGTGCCCGGCCGCACGGCGAATTCCACATGGTCGACGGCCACCTTGGCGCCGAAGCGCTTGGTGAGCCCGCGTGCCTGGATCATGTCCGGTCCAGCGCTCCTCTCGGCCGTCCGGCCGGCCGTTGGACGGTGGTCTAGTTGACCGCCAGCAGGTCCACGACGAAGATCAGCGTCTCGCCGGGCTTGATCGCCGCGCCCGCGCCGCGGTTTCCGTACCCGAGGTGCGGCGGGATGACGAGCTTGCGTCGGCCGCCGACCTTCATCCCGGCCACGCCCATGTCCCAGCCCTTGATGACGCTTCCGGCGCCCAGCGGGAACTCGAAGGCCTCGCCGCGGTTCCAGGAGGCGTCGAACTCCTCGCCCGTGGAGAAGGCCACGCCGAGGTAGTGCACCGAGACGCTGGACCCCTTGGTGGCCTCCGGACCGTCCCCGACGGTGATGTCGGTGATGTCGAGGTAGTCGGGCGGAGTGCCCTCGGGGAAGTCGATCTCGGGTCGTTCAAGCGCCATCGTCTGGCTCCCGTGCTTCTCGTCGTCGGTTTTCGGGCGCTCGCCAGCCTATAGGGCGCGATGTCACGATCCCGAAACACGAGACCATCCCTTGGCAATTCTCGACGGTTCCGCGATGGCCCGACCGACGGTAGATCTGACCTCATGCGGGCACAGCGGCGTATCCGGATCGGGATCGACACCGGCGGCACGTTCACGGACGTGGTCGCCCTCGACGAGGACTCGGGACGCGTCGTCGCCACCAAGACACCGTCCACGCCCGACGACCCCGCCGAGGGCTTCATGACCGCGGTCGGCGAGGCCCTCGACCTGCTGGGGGCCGCGGGCGGGGACGTGTCGGCGCTGGCCCACGGCACCACCGTGGCCACCAACCAGCTCCTGGAGGACCGGATCGGCGACCTCGGGTTCATCACCACCGAGGGCTTCGAGTTCCTCTTGGAGATCGCCCGACAGAGCGTCCCCGACGGCTACGGCAACTCCTACTTCTGGGTCAAGCCGCCCCGGATCGTTCCGCTGCACCGGGTGCGGACCGTCGGCGGCAGGCTCGACCACACCGGCGCGGAGCTGCGCCCGTTCGACGAGGAGGGCGCGGTCGCGGCGGCCCGGTGGTTCCGGGAAAGGGGCGTCACGTCGATCGGCGTGTGCCTCCTGCACTCCTACGCCGACCCGCGCCACGAGCTGGCGATGCGGGAGGTGCTGCGCCGTGAGCACCCGGACGCGGTGGTGTCGCTGTCCTGTGAGGTGCTGCGCGAGTACCGCGAGTACGAACGAGCGGTCACCACGCTGGTGGACGCGGCGGTCAAGCCCACGATGTCCCGCTACATCGACCGGATCGCCCGCCGCCTGGAGTCCCTCGGCGCGCCGCCGTTCCATGTCATGAAGAGCAACGGGGGAGTGCTGTCGGCCGAGGAGGTCGTGCACCAGCCCATCACCACGGTGCTGTCCGGCCCGGCCGCCGGGGCGCTGGGCGCGGCCCTGGTGGCGGGCGCCGGCGGCCACCGCTCGGTGATCACCCTGGACGGCGGCGGCACGTCCACCGACGTGGCGGTGGTCCTCGACGGCGAGCCGACGCTGACCACCGAGGGCTCGGTGGGCCGCTACCCGTCCAAGATCCCGATGGTCGACGTCGTCACGGTCGGCGCGGGCGGCGGGTCGCTGGCCCACCTGTCGCCCGGCGGCACCCTCAAGGTGGGGCCCGCCTCGGCGGGGGCCGACCCGGGGCCCCTCTGCTACGGCAGGCGGACGGACGGCGCGCCCACGGTCACCGACGCCCACGCGTTCCTCGGCCGCATCCCGCCGCACCTGCTCGGCGGGCAGATCCCGCTGGAGGTGGCGGCGGCCCGCGCCGGACTGGCCCGCCTCGGCGAAGAGCTGGGCCTGGACCCCGAACGGTGCGCCGCCGGGATCCTGGAGATCAGCGCATGGAACCAGGCCAACGCCATCCGGCGGATCACCGTGCAGCGGGGTCTGGACGTCCGCGACCACCCGATGGTGGCGTTCGGCGGCTCGGGTCCGCTGCTCGCCTGCACGCTGGTCGACGTCCTCGGGCTCCCCGCCGCGATCATCCCGGAGAACCCCGGGAACCTGTCGGCCTTCGGCCTGCTCACCGTGGACGTCAGGAGCGACTTCGTGCAGACCCGGGTGGCCCGCGACGCCGACCTCGCCACGGGCGTCCTGACCGCGACGTACGCCGACCTGGAACGGCGGGCCACCGAGGCCCTGCACCGCGAGGGCTTCCCGGCCGACCGCCACCGGCACCTGCGCTCGGCGGACCTGCGCTACTACGGGCAGGCGTTCGAGGTGCGCGTCGCCGCGCCGGACGGGCCCGTCGACGACGCGTTCCGCGCCGAGGTCGTCCGACGCTTCCACGACGCCCACGAGGCGCTGTACGGCTACTGCCATCGCGACGACGGCGAACGGCACGCGGTCGAGTGGGTCAACCTGCGGGTCTCCGGCGTCGGCCCGATCGTGCGGCCCCGGCTGGAGGAGCGCCCGCCCGGCGACGGCGACCCGGAACGCGCCCGCACCGGGCTGCGCGAGGTTCATTTCGACGCTTGGGCCGAGACCCCGATCTACCGGCGTGAACTCCTCGCCCCCGGGGACGTCCTCCGAGGACCGGCGGTGATCGAGGAGTTCGGCTCGACCGTGCCGCTGCACCCGGGGTTCGCGGCCCGCACGGACTCCTACGGCAACCTGGTGGTGACCCGCGCGTGAAGGCCGACCCGATCGTCCTGGAGATCGTCGAGGGGACGCTGGCGTCCGTGGAACGCGAGGTCGAGACGGCCATCGCCCGCACCGCCCGCTCCCCGATGATCCGCGACGCCCACGACTTCCGGGCGGGCGTCCACGACCGCGCCCTGCGGAAGCTGACGGGCCGCTCGTACTCGGCGCTGGTCCAGCCGATCGTGCGGGACTTCCCGATCGAGTCCATGCGCCCGGGCGACGTGTTCTTCCACAACGACGTCTACCTGTCCGAGGGCGGCATCGGGCACCTGCCCGACCTGTGCGTCACCGTGCCCGTCTTCCACGACGGCGAGGTGGTGGCGTTCGTCCAGGCGTTCGGGCACCACGACGACATCGGCGGCTCCGTTCCCGGCTCCATGCCCAGCCACGCCCGCAGCGCCTTCGAGGAGGGCCTGATGGTGCCCCCGATCCGGCTGTGGGATCAGGGCGTGCCCAACGAGGCCGCGCTGCGCATCATGACCCGCAACTCGCGGATGCCCGACTCCCTCGCCGGCGACCTCGACGCCGAGTGCTCCGCCTGCCTGATGGGCGCGCGACGGCTCGCCGAGCTGTTCGACCGGTACGGGCGCGCGCAGGTCGAGGCGTGCTTCGACGCCATCATCGACCGGACCACCGAGACGTTCCGCCGCGAGGTCCTCGCCCGCATCCCCGACGGCACGTACGCGTGGGAGGACTACGCCGAGCACGACGGTGTCGACCCGCCCCGCCTGCACACCCAGCGCATCACGCTCACCAAGACCCCCGACCGGATCGTCATCGACTTCACCGGCACCTCCCCGCAGGCCAAGGGGCCCATCAACCACGCGGGCGACTACGCCGACGGGGTCTTCCTGAAGAAGTGGCTGGCGCCCGTCCTGCGCAACCTCGCCGACACCCCGGAGCGCATGGCCGAGCTGGACGTCAACGAGGGCGTGGTGCCCCTCATCGAGATGCGCTTCCCCGAGAAGGGGACACTGCTCACGCCGATCTTCCCGGCCCCCACCAACGCCCGCACCTTCGTGATCCTGCGGCTGCTGGGCGTGCTGGCGGGGGTGCTGGCCAAGGCCACCGGCGGCCGGATGCCCGCCGACCAGGAGACCATCCGCTACACCGGCGTGTACGGGGAGGACGACTCCGGGCCGTACCTGATGCGCGAGGTGCTGGGAGGCGGGTCGGGCGGCCGGTACTACGCCGACGGCGAGGACACCATCCACATCGTCCCCGACTCCCGCAACATCCCGGTCGAGTTCGCCGAGTCCCGGTGGCCTTTCGTGGTGGAGCGGCTCGGCCTGGCCGTCGACTCCGGGGGGCCGGGCGAGCGGCGCGGCGGGCTGGGCTACGACAAGCACATCCGGATGCTGCGCGACGCCCGCTTCATGTCGATCGCCGACCGTTCCCTCCTGTCGTGCTGGGGCGTCGACGGGGGGCGGGCCGGGCGGCCGTTCCGGGTGGAGATCGACGGCCGCGAGATGCCGGGGCTGGTCGACGACGAGCCGGTGCGCGCCGGGCAGGTCATCCGGATCCGCACCACCGGGGGCGGCGGCTGGGGCGACCCGCTGCGCCGCGACCCGCTCGCCGTCGCCCGCGACGTCCGCGACGGCAAGGTCTCGCCGGAGGGCGCCCGCGACGACTACGGCGTCGTCCTGACCGGCGGCGAGGTGGACGAGGCCGCGACCGACGACCTGCGGCGGCGGCTGTCGGAGGCGCGGGGGCCGGCGCCGTTCTTCGACCGGGGCCCCGGCTATCGGCTGCTGTCCGGCGGCCGGGACTCCTCGGAGCTCGATCACCTTTAACTCGCCTACACCCCGCCGCTGCCACGATCTGCGGCATGACGGCGACGGTGCACCGGTACGGCGGCGACGACCTCGGACGCACGGAACGGACGTGGGGCGCGCTGCGGTTCGCGCTGGCCCGCTGGCGGGTCGACGGCGAGGCCGAGGGCCTCACCCGGCGGTCCGAGCACCAGCTCTTCGTGACCCTGCCGGGGTCGGGCGGGTGGACCGTCGCCGAGCTGGAGGGGGAGCGGCGTCACGAGGGCCCCGAGTGCCCGGGGGCCACCACGTTCATCCCGGGCTCGCGGCGGCGCTGGTCGCACTACGAGGGCGAGGGCATCGCCTACGCGTCGATCCGCCTCGACCCGGACGTGCTCGGCCCGCTGGAGGAGCTGCCGGCGCAGGTGGACTTCATCGGCTTCACCAACCGGCCCGACCCGTTCGTCCACCATCTCGTGCACGTGCTGGCGGAGGAGACGCGGCGGGGCGAGGACGCCGGCGACCTGTTCGCCGACGGCGTCGCGGGCGCGCTGATGCTGCACCTGCTGCGCCGCCACTCCGACGCGGCGCCGAGGGCCCTCCGCCGGCCGACCCCCCCGATGCCCGGCGCCGTGCTGCGCCGCGTCCTGGAACATCTGCACGACAACCTCGGCGAGGACCTCCGGATCGCGACGCTCGCCGATCTGGCCGGCGTCGACCGGTACCGGTTCGGCCGCTGCTTCAAGGCGGCGACCGGCCTGTCCCCGCACCGGTACGTCCTGGAACGCCGTCTGGAGAGGGCGGCCGGGCTGCTCCGCGCCGACGGGCGCCGGCCGATCGCCGACATCGCCCACCAGGTCGGCTTCTCCAGCCAGAGCCACCTGACCACCGCGTTCCGCCGCAGGTACGGGACGACCCCGCACGCCTACCGCCGGGAGGTCACCGCCTGAGCGGGCGCGACGTCGCGGCGGATGCGCGATGATCGTGAGGTCACCACGCCGTTCGGGAGGTTCGCGATGTCACCGGTCGTCTCCGTGGCGCGGGCGCGCACGCACGTGCTCGTCAAGCAGGGGCTGGCGGGGGAGGGGCTCGGCTCCGTCCTGGAGGCCGTGGCCGCCACGGGCGGCGTCTACGGCACCGCGCCGACCTGCTACCTGTCGTGCGCCGCGCGGGTCCCCGGGTTCCGGGTCGCCGACCTCGACCGTGAGCTGTACGAGGAACGCAGCGTGGTGCGGACGCGGGCGATGCGGGGGATGGCCTACATCGAGCCCCTGGACCTGCTCCCCGCGCTGTTCGCCTGCACGGGGGAGGCCCGCGACAAGACCCTCGTCCGCATCGCCAAGTACGCCGAGATGACCGAGGCCGAGACGCTCGCCCTCGCCGACCGGATCGAGGCGGCCCTGCACGGCCGCGAGCCCATGACCGTCCAGGAGATCCGCGCCGTGCTCGGCGGCGACCTCCCCGGCAACCGCAACGCCCTCCAGATGACGGTCGCGCTGCTCGGCCGGTACGGGCGCATCGTCCGCACCAGGGCCCGTGGCACCTGGCGCAGCGACCTGTACCCCTACGCGCGCTGGGCCGACTGGGTCGGCGCGCCCGTCGAGGACGTGGACCCGGCGGCCGCACGCGTCGAGGTGGCCCGCCGCTACCTGCGCGCGTACGGACCCGCGACCACCGACGACCTCAAGTGGTGGACCGGCTGGACCAAGCGCGACACCGTCCCCACGATCCAGGCCCTCGGCGACGAGATCACGGCGGTGTCGCTCGACGGCGGGGACGCCTGGGTGCTGAGCGACGAGGCGGACACGCTCGCGGCCCTCGACCCCGCCGCGGGTCACGGCACCCGGCTGCTCCCCGTCTGGGACGCGTACTTCATGGGGTACGCCAACAACGGCGGACGCTCCCGGCAGGTCCGCGAGGAGGACTACCCGCGCGTCTACGACAAGAGCGGCAACGCCACCTCGGTCGTGATCGTCGACGGGGTCGCCGCCGGCGTCTGGGAACTGGACGCCGACGGAGGCCGCATCATGGTCGCGCCCTTCGACGGCGGGCTGCCCTGGGACGCCGTCGAGGCGGGCGCCGCCGCCCTCGGCGAGGCCATCGGCACCGCCCTGCGACTCGAACGCGCCCACGTCCCCGGGCCGCTGTCGGACGGGCCCCGCAACACGTTCCTGTCCCCGATCTCGCTGCGCCCCTGAGCGGGGGCGGCGGTCAGAGGACGTCGCGGCGGCGGTGCGCCAGCGCCGGCAGGATGCCGCGGACGTGCTCGGTGACGCGCGTGTCGATCTCCCCGACCCGCACCGACGGGAACGGCCCCAGGTCCGCCAGCACGGTGCCCATCGGATCGATGAGCATGCTGCGCCCCACCCCGCCCGGGCCGCCGGACAGCGGCCGGGACCGGTCGGGGGCCTTGTCGACCGCCACCACCCAGACGGTGTTCTCGATGGCCCTGGCCCGCACGAGCGTGGTCCAGTGCTCCTCCTTGAACACCCCCTGACCCCAGGCGGCGATCACGACCAGCACGTCGGCGCCCCGTTCCACCAGCGCCCGCGCCAGCTCGGGGAACCGGACGTCGTAGCAGGTGATCAGGCCCAGCCGGACACCCGCCAGATCCACCACCACGGGCCAGTCGCCGGCCGCCACCCGATCGGACTCGCGGTCGCCGAACGCGTCGAACAGGTGCATCTTGCGGTACGAGGCGACCAGGTCGCCGGCCGCGTCGATCGCCACGGCCGTGTTGTACACGCGGTCGCCGTCCGCGGGCTCGAACACCCCGGCGACCAGCGCGGTGCCGTGCTCGCGCGCGGCCCGGCGCAGCTCCCCGACGAACGCCCCGTCCAACGGCTCGGCGACCTTCGCCAGGTCGTTGCCGAACCGCAGGTGCACCGCCTCGGGGAAGACGGCCAGGTCGACGTCGCCGGCCAGCGCCAGCGCCTCCCTGACCTGCCGAAGGTTCTCGTCCGGATCGTCGCCCACCTGGATCTGACACATCGCCACGCGCATGCCCTCAGCATGACATGACAGGTGTCATGCGCCCGGCCTGACAGGCGCGGCCCGAACCGGTGACAGCGGCGACTACCTGCGGCGGGGCGACGGGATCATCCTGGGTGCATGCGAACGGACGAGGTCATCGACGTGACCGGGCTGCACCAGCGGTACGGCGGGTTCGAGGCGGTGCGCGGGCTGTCCCTCCGGGTCCGCCGGGGCGAGTTGTTCGCGCTGCTCGGCACGAACGGCGCCGGCAAGACCACCGCCATGGAGACCATCGAGGGCTTCCGCCCCGCCGCCGCCGGGACGGTCCGGGTGCTGGGCCGCGACCCGTACCGGGAGCGGCGGGCCGTCCGCGCGCAGGCGGGTGTCATGCTCCAGGAGGGCGGGCTGTTCCCCGACCTGACGGTGGCCGAGACCGTCGACCTGTGGCGCGACCTCGTGCCCCGGCCCCGCCCCCGCGCCGAGGTCCTCGAGCAGGTCGCGCTCGCCGACAAGGCGGGCGTGCGGGCCCGGCAGTTGTCCGGCGGGCAGCGGCGCCGGCTGGACCTGGCGCTGGCGATCGTCGGCCGGCCCCGGGTGCTGTTCCTGGACGAGCCCACCACCGGCATGGACCCCGAGGCCCGCCGCGCCACCTGGCGCACCGTCCGCGACCTGGTCGCCGACGGCGCCACCGTGCTGCTGACCACCCACTACCTGGAGGAGGCCGAGCAGCTCGCCGACCGACTGGCGATCATGCACCGGGGTGTCGTCGAGGTGGCCGGGACCGTGGCCGAGGTGCTGGCCGGGCACGGCGACCGGATCAGCTTCCGCGTCCCGTCCCGGGTGCCGGTGACCGAGCTGCCGCGCCCGGCGGGCACGCCGCCCCGGGTGGCCGTCAGCGGCGGCGCGCCCGTGGCGACCTACACGTTGAGCGGGCCGAACGGGCCGGGTGTGCAGGCGGCGCTGCGCGAGCTGTTGGACTGGGCCGACGTCGAGCGGCTCGAACTCGCCGGCCTGGAGGCCCGCAGCGCGTCCCTGGAGGACGTGTTCCTGCGGGTCGCCGGACACCCGGCCGTGGAGGAGGACGCCCGATGAACCTCACGACGACCGTCTCGCCGCCGAACGGCCGCCTGCTGCTGCGGCTGGCCCGGCTCGACGCCACGCTCATGTGGCGCAACCGCACGGCGCTGTTCGGGGTCGTGGGCCTCCCGGCGTTCTTCGCCGCGATGCTCGTGGTGTCCAAGGGCAACGGCAGCACGACCGCGGGGATGGAGTCGGTCCTGTTCACCGGCACCGGCAACCTCGGATTCTTCCTGCTGCCCGCCGTCTTCATGAACCTGCTGAACGTCTTCACCGCCCGCCGCGAGGAGCTGACCCTCAAGCGGCTCCGCAGCGGCCCGCTGTCGGACGTGGAGGTGCTCGGCGGCAGCGTGCTCAGCGGCGCGCTGCTCTACCTGGTGCAGTCGGCCGTCATCGTGGTCATCATCGCCGCCGTGCTCGGCGGCGGCGCGCCCGGCGACCCGGTGCTGATGCTGGTGGGGATGCTGCTGGGCGTGGCCGTGTTCTCGCTCCTGGCCGCCGCGCTGTCCGGGGTCACGCCCACGGTGGAGCTGGCGCAGCTCACGGTGCTGCCGGTGCTGCTCGTCAGCATGCTCGCGTCGGGGTCCATGATCCCCCTGGACGAGCTGCCCGAGGGCGTGCGGCAGGCGGCGCGGTTGGTGCCCCTCACGCCGGTCGTGGAGATCGTCCGCACCGCCTACCTGGGTCGGGACTTCACCGGCGGCGGCGATCACGGGAGCGTGGGGGTCCTGGAGGCGTGGACGGCGTGCGGGCCCGCCCTGGCGGTGCTCGCGGCATGGGTCGCGGCGGGTGTCTGGCTGGCCCGGCGGTACTTCCGCTGGGAGCCCCGGCGCGGCTGACCCGGTTACGCTCGGCGTGTTCAGGGAGGTGGTGAGCGGTGATCGGCACCGGTACGTCGGCCGAGGTCGCGGAGCGGGCGGCGCGGCGGTTCGAGATGGCCCGCCGCCTCACCGAGAGCACATTCCTGATGGCGAGCGTCGGCATCACGATCGGCCTCGGCCTGAGCCTCGTCGACCTGTACGCCGAAGACGACGTCGGGCCGCCGCTCGTGGCCCTGCTCGCGGTGGGCCTCGTGGCGTTCTCCGTCCTGTACCAGCGGCTGATCCGGGCCGCGATGCGGGGCCGGGCGCCCGCCGGCGACCTGGTGCTCAGCGCGCTGCTGGCCGCCGCGATGGGCCTCATGGTGGGGAAGAACCCGCTGTGGATCATGCTCGGCCCGTTCTGGGTCTCCGCGGCGACGCTGTGCCTGCCGGGCCTGCGCTCGTTCGTCGCCATCTGCGGCGGCACCGGCGCGATCCTCGCGACCTACATGGTCGTGGCGGCCGGGGACGACGCGCACTGGTACATGTGGCCGGCCATGTTCGCGCTGCTCACCACGATCTGCGCGCTGGTGGCGGCGCTGAACATGGCGCAGAAGTGGCTGTGGGACCTGCTGCAGGAGGCCCACGCCGCCCGCGAGGCGCAGTCCCGGCTGGCCGTCACGGAGGAACGGCTGCGGTTCGCCCGCGACCTGCACGACCTGCTCGGGCACAACCTGTCCCTGATCGCCGTCAAGAGCGAGCTGGCCATCCGCATGACCGAGGCCGACCCGGCCCGCGCCCGCGCCGAGATGGCCGACGTGCGGCAGGCCGCCCGCGACGCGCTCCGCGAGGTCCGCGCGGCCGTGCGCGGCTACCGGGTCGTCGAGCTGGACGCCGAGCTGGCCAGCGTCCGCGCCGTCCTGGAGGCCGCCGGGGTCCGCTGCACCGTGCCGGAGCCCCCGGCGGACCTGCCGCCCGAGGTCGGCGGCGTGTTCGCCTGGGTCGTCCGGGAGGGGACCACCAACGTCCTCAAGCACAGCGACGCCCGGCGATGCGAGATCACCCTGGCCCGCTACGGTGACTCCATGGTCCTGGAGATGACCAACGACGGCGCCCGCCCCGCCACCGGAGCCCCCGGCACCGGCCTCACGGGCCTGTCCGAGCGGCTGGCCCTGCACGGCGGCGGCCTCACCGCCGAGCACACCGGGCAGGGCCGGTTCCTGCTGCGCGCCTCCGTCCCGCTGCCCGCCCCCGGCTCCGCCGTCGAGGAGCCGCTGCGGAGCGTCGCTTGATCCGCGTCCTGCTGGCCGACGACGAGCACCTCATCCGGGGCGCCGTGGCCGCGCTGCTGGGCCTGCAGCCCGACCTGGAGGTGGTCGCCGAGGTCGGGCGCGGCGACGAGGTCCTCGACGCCGTCCGCGCGCACGACCCCGACGTCGCCGTCCTCGACATCGACATGCCGGGGGCCGACGGCCTCACCGTCGCCGAGCATTTGCGGGCCGCCGGTGCCCGCTGCGCCGTCTGCATCCTCACCAGCCTGGGCCGCCCCGGCTACCTCCGCCGCGCCATGGCCGCCGGGGTCCGCGGCTTCATCGCCAAGGACGCCCCCGCCGAGGAGCTCGCCGCCGCCGTCCGCAAGGTCCACTCCGGCGGCCGTTACCTCGACGCCGAACTGGCCGCCACCGCCATGGCCGCCGGCGACAACCCGCTCACCGAACGCGAACGCGAGATCCTCCGGCTCGTCGGCCGGGGCGTCGAGGCCGGCCGCATCGCCGAGTCCCTCCACCTCTCCGAGGGCACCGTCCGCAACTACCTGTCCAGCGCCATGACCAAGCTCGGCGCCGCCAACCGCCTCGGCGCCGTCCGCGCCGCCGACGACATGGGGTGGATCTGACCGCTCCCGGAAATGTCGGACCCCGCCGCTAACGTTCCGGGCCATGACACCCGTGGTACGTACGGACTTCTCCGATGAGGCGCGGTGGGGCGCCCTCTGCGCCGCGATCGCCACGCCCAGCGAGGAGGGCTTCCTGGCCTCCGCCGGGCCGGTCGACGACCCGGCGCATCGCGACCTCACGACCGCGCAGGTCGTCGCCCGCTTCCGCGAGGCACGGCTCGTTGTGGTGGCGGACGCGGTGACCCTGGGGTCGGAGGAGATGCCGCTGCTCTTCGTCGACCTCCGCGAGGAGCCGCCGGGCGAGATCCGCGTCATCCCCTCGCAGCTCTGGTCGATCGAGAACAACCTCTCCCTCGCCAACATGGACTTCGCGGAGTTCGCCGACTCCGTCGACGACGACGGCGTCTTCCGCGGCTTCTGAGGGCCTCCGCGGGGGGATTAGTGTGGTCCCGTGACTGAGCCGCTGGTCGAGCGCATGCGGTCGTTCGGCACCACCATTTTCGCGGAGATGACGTCCCTCGCCGTGCGGACGGGGGCGATCAACCTGGGTCAGGGCTTCCCCGACCAGGGCGGGCCCGACGGCATGCTGGAGCGGGCCGTCGAGGCGATCCGCGCCGGGGAGAACCAGTACCCTCCGGGGCCCGGGGTCCCGGAGCTGCGGCGGGCCGTCGCGGAGCAGCGGCGGGATCGGTACGGGCTCGCCTACGACCCCGACGGCGAGGTGCTGGTGACGGTCGGGGCCACCGAGGCGATCGCCGCCGCGATCCTCGCGCTGGCCGGGCCCGGCGACGAGGTCGTGGTCTTCGAGCCGTACTACGACTCGTACGCGGCGATGATCGCGCTGGCGGGGGCGGTGCGTCGGCCGGTCACGCTGCGGCCCGAGGGCGGGCGGTTCGCGTTCGACCCGGACGAGCTGCGCGCCGCGATCACCCCCCGGACGCGGCTCGTTCTCGTCAACTCGCCGCACAACCCGGTCGGGACGGTCTTCACGCGCGCGGAGCTGGAGAGCATCGCGGAGGTCTGCCGCGACCACGACCTGACGGCGGTCACCGACGAGGTGTACGAGTACCTCACGTTCGACGGCGTGGAGCACGTCCCGCTCGCCTCCCTGGAGGGGATGCGGGAGCGGACGGTGGCGATCTCGTCGGCCGGCAAGACGTTCTCCGCCACCGGCTGGAAGGTCGGCTGGATCACCGCCCCCGCCGCGCACGTCAGGGCCGTGCAGACCGTCAAGCAGTTCCTCACCTACACCTCCTCGGCCCCCTACCAGCGGGCGGTCGCCCACGCGCTGACCGAGGAGCTGCCCTGGGTCGAGGGGCTGCGCACGTCGCTGCAGGCCAAGCGGGATCGGCTGGTCGCCGGTCTGGAGGCCGCCGGGTTCACCGTCCACCGGCCGCAGGGCACCTATTTCGTCCAGGCCGACATCCGCCCGCTGGGCTTCGCCGACGGGTTGGAGCTGGCCCGCGCCCTCCCGGAGAAGGCGGGCGTGGTCGCCGTCCCCACCCAGGTGTTCTATGACCACGCCGAGGCGGGCGCCCCCTTCCTCCGCTTCGCGTTCTGCAAGCGCGACCCCGTCATCGACGAGGCCGTCGACCGGCTCGCCGCGCTCCGCTGAGATCCGCGTGTAAGCGGCGGGGCTCTTTCGGGACTACTTCACGACGACATCCTCCGATCCGAAGGGGACTTCGTGGATGACCCGAGATCCCGGTTCACCCGCCTGTACGACGAGCACCACCGGCGGGTCCTGGCGTACGCCCTCACGCACGCCGACCAGGCCACCGCCGAGGACGTCGCCGGCGAGACGTTCCTGATCGCCTGGCGGCGGCTGGACGACGTGCCCGACGCGGCGCTGCCGTGGCTGCTCGGGGTGGCCCGCAACCTGCTGCGCAAGCAGTGGGAGGGCGGGCGTCGGCGGCGGGCGCTGACCGAGCGCGTCGCCGCCCTGACCGGCCCGGACGACCTGGCCGCCTGGGACGTGGCCGAGCACGTGGTCGAACGGGACGCCGCGCTGGCCGCCGTCGCCGCGCTCTCCGAACGCGACCTCGAACTCCTGGCCCTGGTCACCTGGCACGGCCTCACCGCGCGGGAGGCGGCCCAGGTGCTCGGCTGCACCTCGGCGACCCTCCTCGTCCGGCTGCACCGGGCCCGAAAACGCCTGGCCCGAGCCCTCGACGGCGGGACGTCCCGCCCCGCACGCACCCTCCGCAACGTCGCCGGGGAGGCGACCCGATGACCTCTGGAGCGCACGTGGAACCCGACGAGACCTTCGCCGCCCTCAAGCCGGCGGCCCTGGAGACCCTCGCCGACGACGGTCACCACCGCCGACGCGAGCACGACCTCGCCCACGCCATGACCGCGGAGCCCCGCACCCTCGTACGGCGGCGCGCGAGGAGGCGGCCGTCACTGCTGCTCGCCGGCCTGGCGGGCGGGGCCGTGGTCGCCGCGGGCGGTGTCGCCGTGACCGGCGGGGACGACGCCACGACCCCGCCCGCCGTCGTCGCGGGGCCCGTGGACGCCAGGTCGTTCCTCTTGGCCAGTGCCCGCACGGCCGAGAGGGCACCGTCCACGACGGGGGCCTACTGGTACAGCCGGGTCCGTGAGCAGCGCATCGTCCGGACGCTGGTGGACAAGCTCTCGCCGGGGGAGAGGCCCCCGAAGGGCTGGCGCCCCACGCGGAAGGACCTGCCGTTCACCGCGTACGTGACGACGTCGCAGGACACCTGGCACGGCGCCGACCGACGCAGCCGCGCCCGCACCGTCATCGGCCTGGATCGGCGGGTGACGTTCCGCAGCCCCGCCGACGAGGCGGCGTGGAGGAGATCGGGCGCCCCGGAACTGGAGGAGTGGTCGGCCAGGCCGCGCACCAACGACTACGACTTCCGGCACACCCCGCTCACGGAGAACCAGCAGCGCTCCGCCCCGGGCGCCCTCGCCGAGGCGCCCACCGACGTCGCGGGGCTGGAGAGGCTGCTGCGCGCGTGGCACCGCGCCGACGATCGGGAGGCGATCGCCCACGACGGCGTCCCGACGGGGATGACGTTCACCGAGACGGTCTTCTACGAGGCGTCGAACCTCCTGTCCGGTGCGGCCCGGCCCGGTACGCGGGCGGCGTTCTACCGCCTCCTCGCGGCCCAGCCCGGCATCACCATGGTCGGAGAGGTCACCGATCTGCTGGGGCGTAAGGGGACGGCGCTGTCCATGCGGTCGCCCGACGGGGAGCAGCGCCTCATCATCGACCCGGGGACGGCCCGCCTCCTCGCCCACGAGGCCCACCATCAGGTCTCCCCGGGCGGGGGGACGGTGCGCCTACTGGCTCAGGCGGTGCAGGCCGAGGGCTGGGTGAACGCCATCGGCGAGCGTCCCTAGCCGCGCACAATTGCCGAAAGGGTGCCGTCGCTTGAGCGGTTCTCGCCCGTGAGGGCGCCGCCCGGCGACGGCTACCTTCGGCGGGCGGGCCGCCCTCCGGAGATCCACGACGCCCCGTCGACGACGTGGACGACGTCACGGCGGGGTACGGGACCTCCCGGAGCGTCCGCGGCGGGGCAGGAACGATCGTCCAGGAGGAGTGAGCCGGTGCCCGAACCCATCGAAGTGCGCAAGGTGCCCATCGAGAGCGTGACCGACGCGTCCGGGCTGGCCCGGCTGATCGACGACGGCGTGATCGAGGCCGACCGGGTGCTGGCCGTCGTCGGCAAGACCGAGGGGAACGGGGGTGTCAACGACTACACCCGCATCCTGGCCGACCGGGCGTTCCGCGAGGTGCTCCTCGCCAAGGGCTCCCGCACCCCCGAGGAGGTCGCCGAGGTGCCGCTGGTCTGGTCGGGCGGGACCGACGGGGTGCTGAGCCCGCACGCCACCGTGTTCGCGACCGTCGACCCCGCCTCGGTCCCGGCGACCGACGAGCCCCGGGTGTCGGTGGGCGTGGCGATGAGCGAGGTGATCCGGCCCGAGGACATCGGCCGCCCCGCCATGGTCGACAAGGTCGCGGCCGGCGTCCGCGAGGCCATGAGGATCGCCGGCATCGAGGACCCGGCCGACGTCCACTACGTGCAGACCAAGACGCCGCTGCTCACCCTGGACACCATCAACGACGCCAGGTCCCGCGGCCGCGACGTCGTCACCGAGGACACCCTCAAGTCCATGGACATCTCCAACTCCACCACCGCGCTCGGGATCGCCGTGGCCCTGGGCGAGATCGAGCCGCCCTCCGCCGAGCGGATCCACCGCGACCTGTCGCTGTACTCCTCGGTGGCGTCCTGCTCGTCCGGGGTGGAGCTGGACCGCGCCCAGATCGTGGTGGTCGGCAACGTGCGCGGCGTCGGCGGACGCTACCGGATCGGGCACGGCGTCATGCGGGACGCCCTGGACGCCGACGGGATCTGGTCGGCGATCAGGTCCGCCGGTCTGCCCCTGCCCGACCGGCCGCACCCCGACGACCTGGACGGACGCCTGGTCAACGTGTTCCTCAAGTGCGAGGCCGATCCGAGCGGCTCGGTCCGGGGCCGGCGCAACATCATGCTGGACGACTCCGACGTGCACTGGCACCGCCAGATCAAGGCGTGCGTCGGCGGGGTGGCGGCGAGCGTGACCGGCGACCCGGCCGTCTTCGTCTCCGTGGCCGCCGTCCACCAGGGCCCCTCGGGCGGCGGCACCGTCGCCGCCATCGTCGACCTGTCGCCCGGAGACACCGCCGGATGAGGACGCGACCCGCTCAACGGACCGATCCGCCGGTGGGGCCGCCCGAGGGCCCGAAGCCGTGCAACCAGTCGACCTCGTCGTACAGGTCGGTCACGGAGAAGGCGGACAGCATGGCGTTGCGGGCCCGCGCCTGGTCGCCGGCGGGGTGGTAGAGCCGGGTGCCCATCTCGCGGGCGACGAGCTGCGCCCTGGCGGTGCGGGCGCGGCGCGCGGCGGCGTACTTCTCCAGACGCGGGGCGATGGCGTGGGCGTCGCAGTCGAGGAGACCGCCGAGGACCACGGCGTCCTCCAGGGCCATGCAGGCGCCCTGGGCGGCGTACTGGAGCATGGGGTGGGCGGCGTCGCCGAGCAGCGCCACCCGGCCGTCGGTCCAGTCGCCGACGGGGTCGCGATCGCACAGGACCCAGGTCCTCCACTCCTCACCGAGCTCCAGCAGACGACGGGCGGTGTCGCCCAGGTCGGGGAACTCCGACAGCACGTGGGCGCGTTCGACGGGCTCGCCCGCGACGGCGACGGTCGCGCCGTCGTCGCGGGTGGCGGCGAGGTTGAGGTACCTGCCGCCGCCGATGGTGTAGTGGACGAAGTGCCACTTGGGGCCCGCCCACAGGGTGACCGCGTTCCAGCGCAGGTCCCGGGGGACCTGCTCCATCGGGATCACGGAGCGGTAGATGGTGTGGCCGGACACCCGGGGCTCGCCGTCGCCGACGAGTTGAGCGCGGATCGCCGAGCGGATGCCGTCCGCGCCGATCAGCGCGTCGCCGGCGACCGAGGAGCCGTCCGCCAGGGCGACCGTGACCGCCCCGCCGTCCTGCGTGTAACCGGTCGCCGACGCTCCCGTGACCAGCTCGACGCGGGGGGCGGCGCGACAGGCCCGGAGGAGCGGTTCGTACAGGTCGCCGCGGTGCACGACCGCGTACGGGTTGTGGAACCGCGCGCGGTACGACCCGGTGAGCGGCATGCGGGCCACGCACGCGCCCGACGTGCCGTCCATGAAGCGCAGTTCATCGATGAAGACGGCCTTGTCGCGGACGTCCGCGCCCACGCCGAGGCGGTCCAGGGCCCAGAACGCGTTGGGCGCGAGCTGGATGCTGGCGCCGAGCTCCTCGAAGGCCCGGCGGCGTTCCAGCACGACGACGTCATGCCCTCGCCGTGAGACGCCCAGCGCGGCGGCCAGCCCGCCGATCCCGCCCCCGGCGACGATGATCCTCGCCATGATGTGTCAGCAGTCCCTTCCATGTCGAACGGACGGACGACGGCCCGGCGCAGATGCGGACCCGTCACCCCGGGAGGGCCGCCGCGAACGCCATGGCGACGCGGCGGTCGTCGTCGCCTCACCCCTCCAGGGCGAGTCCGCGCCCGGCGAGCGCCGCCGCGGTGAACGGTCCCTCGACGGCGGCCTCCACCTCGAAGGAGGTCACGGAGGTGGGCAGGTAGCCGATGAGCTCGGCGGCCCGCTGCGCCTGCGGCACCGCGGCGGCCTCGGCGGACTCCCACAGGAGCACCGCGCCCCAGCGCTGCCGGGCCGCGTCCGAGATCCAGAACTTCAGCCGCAGCCCGGGAATCCGGGCGAAGCGGTCCACGGCCTCGTCCCGCAGGAACGGGCGCAGGGACTCCACCGTCTGCGCGGAGTCGGTCAGGTCCCACCACACGATCACCGCGTGCACGAGCGCAGCACCTCCGTCATCAGGGACGCGGTGATGGCCACGCCATGCTGGGAGAGCACCGACTCGGCGTGGAACTGCACGGAGGCGAACCCGTTGCCGCGCATCACGTGGACCTCGCCGTCCTCGGGGTCGCGGGAGATCTCCACGACGCCGCGCACGGGGTGCTCGATCTTGTCGGAGTCGGACCGCGCGGCGAAGGTGTTGTAGAAGCCCACGAGTTCCCGCCGCCCGAAGAGGTCGATCTCGCGTTGCACGCCCTGGTTGGGCACGTCCCGCCGGACCAGCGGCAGGCCGAGGAGGGTGGCGAGCACCTGGTGGCTCAGGCAGACCGCCATGAACGGCCGCCGATCTTCCAGCAGCCCGCCGAGGGCGCCGCGCAGATGCGCGATCTTCGGGTCGTCCGTGACGCGGGGATCGCCCGGGCCGGGGCCCATCACGACCAGGTCGTGGGCGTCCCTGTCGTACGGCTCGTCGAACCGCCGCACCGTCACCGTGAGGCCGAGCGAGGCGAGCTGGTGCCCGATCATCGAGGTGAAGGTGTCCTCCGCGTCCACCACCAGCACGCTGCGGCCGGCCAGCTCGACGGCCCGCGCCGGGGCGGCGTCCGCGGTCGCCCCGTTCAGCCAGAAGCCTGCGATGGTCTCGTTGCGCCTTGCGAGCGCGCTGAGGACCCGAGGCTCGGTGGCGAGGCGGGCGGTGCCGGGCCCGTCCAGCGCCGCGAGCAGCCCGGCCGCCTTCGCCCGGGTCTCGGCGACCTCGGACGCCGGGTCGGAGTGGCGCACCAGCGTCGCCCCGACGCCGATCCGCATCCGGCCGGAGCGATCGATGTCGGCGGTGCGGATGAGGATCGCGGAGTCCATGGTGCGCGCGCCGGCGGCGTCCCGGCCCATGAGGGCGGCGACCCCGCCGTAGTAGCCGCGGCCGGCGGGCTCGTACCTGCTGATGACCTTGGTGGCGCTCTCCAGCGGGGAGCCGGTGACCGTCGGCGCGAACAGCGTCTCGCGCAGGATGTCGCGCACGTCGCGGGTCGTGCGGCCTTCGATGAAGTACTCGGTGTGCGCCAGCCGCGCCATCTCCTTGAGATGGGGGCCGGTCACCTGGCCGCCGGTCTCGCAGATCCGGGCCATCATCTTCAGCTCCTCGTCGACGACCATGTACAGCTCGTCGGTCTCCTTCGGGTCGTCGAGGAAGTCCAGGACGCCGCTGAGGGTCGGGCCGTCGGCCGGATAGCGGTAGGTGCCGCTGATGGGGTTCATCACGGCGGTGCCGTCGCGCAGGCTGACGTGCCGCTCGGGCGTCGCGCCGACGAACGTGCGCTCGCCGGTGTGGATCAGGAACGTCCAGTAGGCGCCGGTCTCCCGCTCCAGCAGCCGTCGGAAGAACGACAGGGCGACGGCGGGCGTGTATCCGGCGATGTCCGCGGTGAACGACCGCTTGATGACGAAGTTGGCGCCCTCGCCGGTGCCGATCTCGTCGGCGATCACCCGGCGCACCACCGAGGTGTAGGCCTCGTCATCGGTGTCGAAGCCGGCGTCGGTCAGGGACACGGGCAGGTCGGGCAGCCGGCGCAGGGTCTCGCCGAGCGGCAGCGTGTCCTGCTCGCGCACCTTCAGGACCAGCAGGGGCTCGCCGTCGTCGACGGCCGCGAACCCGCGTTCGGCGAGCTGCCGGTAGGGCACCAGGACGAGCACCTCGTGCCGGGCGTCCGGTGCGTCCGCCAGCGGCACGTCCGCCAGCGAGGCGCACTCGGCGATGTCGCCGAGGAGGAGGTCGACGACCCCGGGGCCGGTGGTGTGCGGCCGGTGCAGGAGGGCGAAGGCGGGCGGTCGGCCGTCGAGGACCCGCGACAGCGGGCAGGCGTGGTTCGGGCCGGTCACCGGGCGACCTCCAGCTCGGTCAGCACCTGCGCGGCGGTGGCCACGCGGGCGCAGCGCTCGGCCGCGTACGTCAGGGCCATCCGGTGGTAGGCGGCGGAGAAGTCGGCCACCGCGTCCGCGACGAGGAACGGCTCGATGTCGTGGGTGAAGGCGTCCACCGCGCTCATCAGCACGCCGACGTGGGCGTAGACGCCGCAGATGATGAGCTGGTCGCGGCCCGCGGCGCGCATCCGCTCCAGAAGGTCGGTGTGCACGAAGGCGCTGTAGCGCCACTTGGTGAGCAGCCAGTCCCGGGGCACGGGCGCCAGCTCGTCGACCACCTGGCGGTCCTCGGGAGACGTGCGCATGCCCGGCCCCCAGAAGTCGCGCAGCAGACCGCGCTGTTCGACGGTCATGTCGCCGGGCTGGGCGGTGTACGCCACCGGGATGCCGGCGGCGGCGCACCGCTCGCGCAGCAGGGTCGCGTTGCGCAACAGCGGCCCGCGGGGGGTGTCGCCGCCCGCGAACGGCCGCAGGAAGTAGCGCTGCATGTCGTGCACCAGCAGGACGGCCCGGCGCGGATCGGGGACCCAGGAGACCGGGCCCGACGGCAGGTCGCCCGCGGCGGGCATCGGGTACGACTCGATGGGCGGAATGCCCGGGATGGTGGTGGTCACCGTGCTCTCCTCACTGGACACCGAGCGTCGCCCCGCCGTCCACGGTCAGACTGTGCAGAGTGATGTGGCCGGCCTCGTCCGACAGCAGGAAGGCGACCGCCTCGGCGACGTCCTCGGGCCGGGCGATCTTGCCTAGGGGGATGCCGACCTTGAAGGCCGAGGGCGTTCCGGCCACCGAGGTGCGGACGGCGGTGTCGCCCTCGTGCATGCCGCGCAGCATCGGCGTGTCCGTGGAACCGGGGGAGACCACGTTGCAGCGGATGCCGTAGGGGGCCACCTCCAGGCCCAGGCACTTGGTGAACGCGGTCGCCGCGGCCTTGGAGGCGGCGTACGCGGCCATCTCGGTACGGGCGGTGTCGGCCGCGTTGGAGGCCACCGTGACGACGGCCCCGCCGCCCCGGGCCACCATGCGGTCCACCACCGCCCGGGAGACGTGGAAGACACCGGTGGCGTTGACGGCGAAGGTGTCGGCCCAATCCCGGTCGCTGAGCCTGCGGGCCTCGCCGAGCCGCAGCACGCCCGCCGCATTGACCAGGTAGTCCACCGGCCCCACGGTGTGCTCGACGGCGTCGACGGCCCGGTCGACGTCCGCGCTCGACGTGACGTCGGCGGGGACGGCGGTCACCCGCAGCCCCCGGGCCGTCGACCGGTCCACGGACTCCGCCAGCCGGGAGGCGTCCCGGTCCACGGCGGCGACCCGGGCGCCGCGCTCCGCGAGGGTGCGCACGACGGCTTCGCCGATGCCCCCGGCGGCCCCGGTGACCAGGGCGATCCTGTCTTCCATGCTTCCTCCGTGCTGGGAACGTGGCGGTGCGTTCGGCGCCGGTCAGCCGCGCCAGGCCGAGACCACCTCGACGGCCTGCGCGGGGTTGAGCCGCGGGTCGCAGAAGCTCAGGTACTTCTCGCCGACGCGGTCGAGGTAGGAGGCGTTGCGCACGCACTCGGTGACCGTCTCCGGCGTCGTCTCCAGGTGCAGGCCGCCGACCGTGCCGCCGTTCTCGCGCACCGCCTGCTGGAAGGCGTCCATCTCCCGGACGATGGTCTCCAGGAACCGGGTCTTCAGCCCGTTCGGACCGCCGACCGTGTTGCCGTGCATGGGGTCGCACAGCCAGATGACGGGATGCCCCGTCGAGGCGACGGCCCGGACCAGCTCCGGCAGGCGTTCGGCCGCGGCCGTCGCGCCCATCCGGGCGATGAGCGTGAGCCGGCCGGGCAGACGCCGCGGGTCGAGTCGCTCGCACAGGGCGAGCAGCTCGTCCACCGGGATGCCGGGGCCGACCTTGCAGGCGACCGGGTTGATGACGGCGGACAGCAGCGCGACGTGCGCGCCGTCGACCTGCCGGGTGCGCTCCCCGATCCACGGCCAGTGCGTGGAGGTCAGCAACAGGGAACCGTCCGGCTCGCGGCGCAGCATGGGGATCTCGTAGTCCAGCAGCAGTGCCTCGTGGCTGGTCCACACGGGCAGTTCCAGGCGGTGCCGCCGGGGGGTTCGCCAGCCGAGGTGGTGCATCGCGTCGCCGGCGGCGCGGTAACCGGACAGCAGGTGCGCCGGGTCGGGGCGGCGGCCCGCCGGGTCCGGCTCGGGGCGGTTGACCATGTGCCCCCGGTAGACCGGCAGCTCCACGTCGCCGACGATCTCGGTGGGCCGGGACCGCGGCTTACCGAACTGGCCGGCCAGTCGGCCCACCCGCAGCACCGGCTTCAGCGAGGCAAGCTTCATCGTGCCCGCCAGCACGTCCAGCAGGGCGGCCTTGCGGGCGATGTCCGGCGGGGTGCACTCGGCCGGGTCCTCGGCGCAGTCGCCCGCCTGCACGATCTGGATGTGCCCGGCCGCCGCCTCCATCAGCAGCTCGCCGAGCCGGTGCACCGCCTCGGAGTCGACCAGCGGCGGCATGTGCGCCAGCTCGTCGCGTACCCGGGACACGTCCCGCTCGTCTGACCAGTCGGGCTGTTGGAGCGCGGGCAGGGTGCGCAGATGCAATGACATATCGGTCATGGGAACCCCACGGGGTGGTAGGCCGGTACACCTTCACGTTCACGGGAGAGGGATCGGGAGGCGGGTGCGGGCGCCGGTCAGAGCTCGACGCGGACGCCGTACTCGGAGACCCAGGCGTTGAACTCGACCAGGCGCTCGAGGACGGCACGGGCGCTCCAGGGGCCACCGACCCCGAAGGAGCCCACCGGCCGGTCCAGCAGCCGGCGCACGTCCTCCTCGGAGACGATGCGCAGCACCGGGGCGCCCTCGACGAGGATCTCCTCGACCATCCGGCGCAGGGCGAGCTCGTAGCCGCGGTCCTGGGTGGACGGGTACGGGTTCTTCTTCCGGTCCAGGACCGAGTCGGGGAGCACACCGCGCATCGCCGCGCGCAGCAGGCTCTTCTCCCGCCCGTCGAAGGTCTTCATCGCCCAGGGGACGTTGTAGACGTACTGGACCAGCCGGTGGTCGGTGAACGGCACCCGGACCTCCAGACCGACCGCCATGCTGATGCGGTCCTTGCGGTCCAGCAGGAAGTTCTCCCACCGGCTGATGTTGAGGTAGGTCAGCTCGCGCATCCGGGCCTCGCGGCCGTTCTCGCCGGGCAGGCGCGGGACCTCCTCCAGCGCCTCCGCGTAGCGCTGCTTGACGTGGTTGGTGAGGTCGAGGCGGTCCCACAGCCCGACGTCGCGCAGCGCGCCGATGCCGCCGGCCTTCTCGAACGGGTGGTGCCAGGGGAAGCCGTCGAGCTCCACGGCCTCCTCGTCGTGGAACCAGGTGTAGCCGCCGAACAGTTCATCGGCGGCCTCGCCCGAGAGCGCCACCGTCATGCGCTCCTTGAGCGCGCGACACAGCAGGAACAGGGAGTACTCCATGTCGCCGGTGGACACCGGCAGGTCCTGCGCCCGCAGTACCGCGCGCCGGACCTCCGGGTCGAGGATGTCGTCGTTGTCCAGCTCGACGATGATGTGCTCGGCGCCGACGCGCTCGGCCACCTCGACGGCGAACGGGGTGTCCGGGTCCTCCCATTGGACGTTGGACTCGAAACGCTGCTCGTGCCCCACGAAGTCCACGGAGAAGGCGCGGAGCGGCTCGGTCACGCCGCGCCGGGCGCGTGCGGCCGCGGCGAGCGCGGTGACGGCGCTGGAGTCCAGTCCGCCGGAGAGCAGGGTGCCGACGGTGACGTCGGCGACGAGCTGCCGGTCGACGATGTCCTCCAACAGGGACCGCACCCGCGCCACCGTGGTCTCCAGGTCGTCGGTGTGCGCGCGGGCCTCCAGCCTCCAGTACGTCAGGACATCGCCGCCGCCGCGCGAGAACCGCACCACAGTGGCCGGCGGCACCTCGCGCATGCCCTTGAACACCGCGTGTCCGGGCGTCTTGACGATGCTGAAGATCTCCCGCAGGCCCTCGGCGTCGACGACCGCCTCGACCTCGTGGTGGGCGAGGATCGCCTTGGGCTCCGAGCCGAAGATCACGCCGTCCGCGGTCGGGTGGTAGTAGAGGGGCTTGACACCCATCCGGTCGCGGACCAGGAGGAGCTCCTCGGTGCGCGGGTCCCAGACGGCGAACGCGTAGATGCCGTTGAGGCGCTCGACGAACGAGGCCCCCCACTCCAGATAGGCCCGCAGCACCACCTCGGTGTCGCCGGCCGTCCGGAAGTCGTGCCCCAGCGCGCCGAGTTCGTCCCGCAATTCCTGGAAGTTGTACACCTCGCCGGTGTACGAGATCACCGGGAGGCCGCCGTCGTCCGAGGCGGCCATCGGCTGCAGGCCGCCCTCCGGGTCGATGACCGCCAGCCGGCGGTGGCCGAGCACCGCGTGCCGCGACGTCCACAGGCCGCCCGCGTCGGGCCCCCGGCAGACCATCGTCGCGGTCATCGCCGAGACCACCTCGACCGACCCGCTCAGATCGCGTCCGTAACCCACCCATCCGGCCAGTCCGCACATGAGAATTCCGGTCCTTTCATCGAACGTGGGCGGGCGGTCAGCGGGCCCCTGACTCATGGAGCAGCACATACCGCGTCAACTGGACCCGACTGGACACGTCGAGTTTGAGGAACGCGTTCCTCACGTGCGTGTTGACCGTGTGCGGTGACACCCGCAGTTCCT
Source organism: Thermomonospora umbrina (assembly GCF_003386555.1). GTDB lineage: Bacteria > Actinomycetota > Actinomycetes > Streptosporangiales > Streptosporangiaceae > Thermomonospora > Thermomonospora umbrina. The sequence goes on from NZ_QTTT01000001.1 coordinate 5,681,500, forward strand.
CGGCCACCGCACGGTTGCTCAGCCCTATGGCCACCAGCCGGGCGACCTGCAATTCCGCCGGTGTCAGCGAATTCCAGCCCGACCGGGACCTGCTCGGACGGGCCCTCCTCGTCGCCTTGAGCGTTTGCATCGACTCGCTTTCCGTGTTCACTGCGTTACGAATTCGGCATAATCGGCCGCGCCCGGAGAGGGCGTCGCCCACTCGTTTCCGAGTGGGTGCCGGAACAAGACTGCCCTGTTTCCCGACCCGCCGGCAAAGCAGAATGCGCGACATCGTCAAAAGCATTCGAGAATGTCAGGCACCCGGCACGTCATCAGGTCGGGATGTATTTCATCAACGTCGGGGAATTCCGTCAGCTCCGCGGCACGGTGTCAGGTCCGGACGGCTGCGTCACGACCGGGGGACTTCGTCAGGTCGAAAGCGGCCCCGGGAACGCGAGAAAGGGGCCGCGGCGTCCCGCGGCCCCTCCTGCGGCGCGTCACCGCGCCGTACGCACTCCGCCGGTCAGGCGGTGGCGCCACCGTCGATGACGTGGTCGTGCCCGACGACGAAGGCGGACTCCTCCGACGCCAGCCACAGGACGGCGTTGGCGACCTCGCGCGGGTCGGCGACCCGGCCCAGCGGCACGGTCGGGGCCAGCCGGGCGTCACGCTGCTCGCGGGTCTCGCCCGGCAGGTAGGACATCGGGGTGTCGATCGGACCCGGGCTGATGGAGTTGATGCGCACGCCCCGCTGGATGTACTCCAGCGCGGCGGTGCGGGTCAGGAAGCTGACACCCGCCTTGGAGGTGGAGTAGGCGCTCATGCCGGCCAGGCGCCAGTGGGCGCCCAGGTTGGAGGCGGTGTTGACGATGGTGCCGCCGCCGTTGGCCGCCATGTGCGCGGTCTCGTGCTTCAGGGCGAGGAAGACGCCCGTGAGGTTGACGGCGAGCACCCTGTTCCACACGTCCTCGTCGTGCTCGCCGACCGGCGTGCCGCCGCCGAGGATGCCCGCGTTGTTGAAGGCGACGTGCAGACCGCCGTGGCGGGACACGGCGGTGTCCACCATCGCCTTGACGCTCTCGGAGTCGGTGACGTCGACGACGACGCCGGAGGCGCGGCCGCCCTCCGCCTCGATCAGCTTGACCGTCTCGTCGACGCCGCTCTCGTTGACGTCGGCCACGACCACGGTCGCGCCCTCCTCGGCGAACGCCAGCGCCGCGGAGCGGCCCAGCACACCGCCGGCGCCGGTGACGAGGACGACCTTGTCGGTGAAACGTGCTCCCATGACGAACTCCCTTTCGCAGTGATGATGCTTCGGCTCGTGTCGGGCGGCGGGCCGCGGCGCGTGCCGTCGGCCCGTTCTCAAGCGCGCCCGGCGGTCTTCTCGGCCCTCGCCGCGCGCTGCAGCAGGACGAGTCCGGCGGCGACGGCCAGCGCGACGGCCGCCGTGCCGAAGGCGAAGCCGTAGCCGCCCGCGTCCGCCGCGGCCCCGCCGCCGTGACCGGCGGCGTGCGAGACGGCGAGCGGCACGAGGACGGCCAGGCCCACCGGGGGCCCGATCTCCATGGCCGTGTTCACGACCCCTCCCACCAGGCCGGCCTCCTCGGGCACGGTGCTCTCCACGGCCCAGACGGTCGCCCCGGAGAAGGTGAGGCCCGCGCCGACCGGGAAGAGCGTGATGCCGACCGCGAGCAGTCCCCAGTACGACGAGTCCGCGTCGAGCCCGCTCAGCAGCCCCATGCCGGCCGCCCCCAGCCCCAGCCCCGCGGCCGTCAGGACGCCGGGCCCGAACCGGCGCGCGGCCCATCCGCCGGCCGCCGCGGTGAACAGCACCGCGAAGACGGGCGGGAGGAAGGCCGCGGAGGTGCGCAGCGGTGAGTAGTCCAGCGTCTTCTGGAAGTAGATCGCCAGGATGAAGAAGTACGACGCCATGGCGGCGGCCGTCAGTCCGATGGCGAGCAGCGCCGCCGCCCTGCGGGGCGAGGCCAGCAGCGCCGGCGGCACCAGCGGCCGGGACGACCGGGCCTGGGTCAGCGCGAACAGGGCCAGCACCAGGACGCCGACCCCGATCCACACCGGGTCGGTCTCGCCCAGCCCGAAGATGAGCGCGGTCAGACCCGCGGTGATGAGGAGGGCGCCCGGCACGTCGAGTCGTCCGGGCCGGCGCGGGGGACCGGCCGGCAACAGCGGCGCGCACAGGACGATCACCAAGGAGACGACGGCCGGCGCGACGAACACCCAGCGCCACTGCCCCCAGGACAGGATCACCCCGGACAGGATGTTGCCGGAGCCCGCGCCCAGACTGGCCAGCACCCCCCAGACCGCCAGCGCCCGGGTGCGCCGCGCCGCGTTCGGATAGACGGAGTTGAGCAGCGCCATCGCGGCGGGGGCGGCGAGCGCCGCGCCCACGCCCTGCGCGAAACGGGCGGCCACCAGGACCCAGAGCGTGGTGGCGGCCGCGGCGGCGAGTGAGGCGACGCCGAACACGACCACCCCGGTGACGAACACCGCCCGGTGGCCGAGCAGGTCGGCGAGCCGACCGCCCAAGACCAGCAGCCCTCCGAACGACAGGCTGTAGGCGGAGGTGGCGAAGACCAGGTCCGTGTCGGTCAGGCCCAGATCTCGCTGGATCACCGGCAGGGCCACCGTGATCACGGTGATGGTCGCGATCAGGGTGACCTGGACCGCGCCCAGGAGCGCGAAGGACGGCCCGGGCCGCAGCCGGGATGGGGCCGTGTCGGGCGAGATGTCCACAGGGACGGAACCCATAGTTGAACGCTCATTCCACTATAGCGGGCGACGTGCTGCATATGCCCCTGTAGTTGCGGTGATCGGAAGCTACCACAAGCTTGAACGCTCAGTCCAGATTGGGCGACGGCAGAGAAACGGAACCCGGCGGGCGGCGCACCGGCGGTCCCCCAAGGCTGCACCGTCGCGAGGCGCAGGAGATCGCACGTTCATGCGATGTCCCGGCGCCGCGCGCCGACCAGAATCCGGGCTGTCCCACGGATCAGGAAGGCACCGTCACATGGCCACCTTTAGCTGGACGCTCCCCGTCGCCGTCCCGGGCGAAGACCCGGCCACGCCGGACGCCGACCAGGTCTGGGAGGGGTTGGTCCACAAGGCGGAGAACCCCGGTCCGTACGTGCCTGCGGTGACGGCCTGCCGGGTCCTGGAACGCTACGACGACGGGTTCCTCCGCGAGATCACCGTCCGCGACGCCGATCGGGTGCGGGAGCGGGTGACCTTCGAGGACCACGAGCGCGTGGTCTTCCGGCCGGTCGACGACCCCTGCATCGAACAGATCGTCAACGAGCTCGGCAGGGACGAGACGGGCGCGCCCACGCTGACCCTGCGCGTCACCCTCACCCCGGCCGGGGTCGAGAAGGCCGAGCGGACCCGCTACTTCCTGCACGAGACCCAGCGCTACTTCTCGGACGCGCTGCGGTTCATCGTCGCCGGCCTCGTCCAGCGCCAGGCGCGCTGACCGCCGCGCCCGCCCCCGGAACCTGAAAGAGGAGCACACCACGATGCCAGGGCACTCACGTCGCGCGTTCTTCAGAGACGTCGCGCTGATAGGTGGCGCGACGGCCCTCCTGCCCGCCGTCACCGAGCGGACGAGCGCCTCCGCCGCCGTCGCGGCCGGCGAGGCCGGGTCCACCGTCGTCACCATCAGGCCGGGGGATCGCCGCTACCCCGACCTGACCTGGGGCAGCAACCAGCGTTGGGTGGGCACCCCGGACAACGTGGAGCTGGTCGGCACGTCGGCCCACGTCCTGACCGCCGTCCAGCAGGCCGTCAACGGAGGCAAGGGCTTCGCGGTGCGCAGCGGCGGCCACTGCTACGAGGACTTCGTCGCCAACGACCGCGTCCGCACGGTCATCGACCTGGCCGGCCTGAACGCGATCGGGTACGACGAGACCCGCAGGGTGTTCCACGTCGAGCCCGGAGCCCGCCTCGGCGACGTGTACCGGACCCTGTACCGCGAGTGGGGCGTCACCCTGCCCGGCGGCAGTTGCCCGACCGTGGGCGTCGGCGGGCACGTGGCCGGCGGCGGATACGGCCCCCTGTCCCGCAGGCACGGCCTCATCGTCGACCACCTGTGGGGCGTGGAACTGGTCGTCGTCGACTCGGCCGGCAGGGCGTCGAAGGTGGTCGCCACCCGGGAGATCGGAGACCCCAACCGCGGCCTGTGGTGGGCGCACACCGGTGGCGGCGGAGGCGGCTTCGGCGTGGTCACCCGCTACCTGTTCCGCTCGCCGAACGTCACGGGCACCGCCCCCGCCGACCAACTGCCCAAGCCGCCGTCCGAGGTCATCATCTCGAACGTCAGTTGGTCCTGGAGCGACATGACCGAGGTCGCGTTCACCCGCCTGCTGCGCAACTTCGGCCGGTGGTACGAGGCCAACAGCTCGCCCGACTCGCCGTACGCCGCGCTCTTCAGCCAGCTCAAGCCGCAGCACCGGTCGGCCGGCTCGTTCTCCATGACGACGCAGATCGACGCGGCCGCACCCAACGCCGCCGCGCTGCTGGACTCCTATCTGGCCGCCGTCAACGAGGGCACCGGCGTCGAGTTCCGGGTGGACGACCGCCGTAAGATCTCCTGGCTGCACGCGGTCACCCAGTGGCCGGGCTTCACCGGCACGGACACCACCACGCGCTTCAAGGGCAAGTCGGCGTACATGCGGCGCGGGTTCACCGACGCCAACCTGAGGGCGTTCTGGCGGCACATGACGCGCACCGACTACGCGCACCCCGCGTCCCTCGTCATGATCACCGCCTATGGCGGCAGGACGAACGCCGTCGCGGCGGCGGACACGGCGGTCCCGCAGCGCGACTCGATCCTCAAGCTCCACTACGTGAGCTTCTGGACCGATCCCGCCGAGGACGCCGCCCATCTGAACTGGGTCCGCTCCCTCTACCAGGACGTGTACGCGGCCTCCGGCGGCGTGCCCGCCCCCAACGCGGACACCGACGGCTGCTTCATCAACTACGCCGACGCGGACCTCGCCGACCCCCGGCTCAACGCCTCGGGCATCCCGTGGCACGAGCTGTACTTCAAGTCCGGCTACCGGCGGCTGCAGACGGTCAAGGCCCAGTGGGACCCGAAGAACCTCTTCCACCACTCGTTGTCGATCAAGGCGGTGTGAGCATGGCCTCCAACACTCCCTCTCCCGACGACCGCGCCGGGGACCCCCCGGCCGGCTGGTCGCGCCGACGCCTGATGGCGGGCGCGGCCGTCCTGGCCGGGGCCTCCGTCCCGGCCGTGGCCTCCGCGAGGACGGCGGCGGGCGCCGTCGAGACCGTGGAGACGGCGCCGTTCCCGCCCGTCTCCGTCCGTTCCGGCGACGCCCGCTACCCCGATCTCGTGCGCGGCATGAACCAGCGGTGGACGGCCCGACCCGAGAGCGTGCAGCTCGTCGCCTCCACCGAACAGGTGCGCGCCGCGGTGCAGCAGGCGGTCGACGCCGGCAAGCGCCTCACCGTGCGCGGCGGCGGCCACTGCTACGAGGACTTCGTCTTCAACGACGCCGTCGAGACGGTGATCGACCTCTCCGAGATGACCGCGGTGCGTTTCGACGAGCAGCGCGGGGCCTTCGAGGTCCAGGCCGGCGCCACGCTCACCGACGTCTACGAGCGCCTCTACAAGGCGTACGGAGTCGTCGTCCCGGGCGGGGTGTGCTACTCGGTCGGCGTGGGCGGACACGTCAGCGGCGGCGGCTGGGGCATGCTCTGCCGTCGGAACGGCCTGATCGTGGATCACCTGTACGCCGTCGAGGTGGTCGTCGTGGACGCCCGGCGTCAGGCCCGCGCGGTGATCGCCACCCGCGAGTCGAGTGATCCCAACCGCGAGCTGTGGTGGGCCCACACCGGAGGCGGCGGGGGCAACTTCGGCGTGGTGACGCGGTACTGGTTCCGGTCCCCGGGGGCGACCGGCACGACGCCCGGCTCACTGCTGCCCCGGCCGCCGGCCGAGGTCCTGCTCAGCGCCGTCTCCTGGCCGTGGGAGGACATGACGGAGCAGGCCGTCACCCGCCTGGTGCGCAACTACGGCGCATGGCACGAGTCCCACGCGACGGCCGGCGGCCCCTACGACGGGCTGGTCGCCAATCTGAGCCTGAACCATCGTTCCAACGGCCAGATCGGCCTGCTGACCCAGATGGACGCGACGGTCCCGGACGCGCAGGGCCTGCTGGACGCCTTCTTGCGGGCCGTCTCCGACGGCGTGGGCGTGCCCCACGGCGCGGTGACCAAGGCGATGGGGGAGTTCGGGCCGATGCCGGAGTTCGCCACGCCGCAACGGCTGCCCTGGCTCCAGGCCACCCGCTACCTGGGCGTCACCAACTCGATCCTGGTCGATCCGACCCTGCGCGGCGACTACAAGTCGGCCTACCTGCGCCGCAACATCCCCGAGCAGCAGATCGCCACGATGTACCGTCACCTGACCCGCACCGACTTCGCCAACCCCAACGCCATGGTGCTGCTCAGCTCCTACGGGGCGGCCGTCAACTCCGTGTCGCGGACCGCCACCGCCTCCGTCCACCGAGACTCGGCGTTCAAGTTGCTCTACCAGACGTACTGGCACTCGGCGGGCGAGGACGCCGCCAACCTCGCCTGGCTGCGCGGCATCTACGAGGACGTGTACGCCGCGACCGGAGGCGTGCCGGTGTCCGACCAGAACACCGACGGCTGCTACGTCAACTACCCCGACATCGACCTGAACGACCCGCTGCGCAACCGGTCGGGCGTGCCCTGGAGCACGCTCTACTACGGCGAGAACTACCCGCGCCTGCAGCGCGTGAAGGCCGCCTGGGACCCGGCCGACGTCTTCCGGCACGGCCAGTCCGTCCGACTGCCGCGCTGAGTGAACCCGGCCACCCGGAAAGCCATTCTGGATTGCTCGGTCTGTTTGTTGTTAGCCTCGAGACATGGCCAGGACCAAGGAGTTCGACCCCGACGCGGTGCTCCAGCGCGCGATGGACCTGTTCTGGGAGCGGGGCTACGAGGCGACCTCGATGGCCGACCTCGTCGAGCACCTGGGCATCGGCCGGGCCAGTCTGTACGGCACCTTCGGCAGCAAGCACGACCTCTATCTGGCCGCCATGCGGCGGTACCTGCAGGGGAGCGAGGCGGGTTTCGTCACCGCGCTCGCCCAGCCGGGCCCGGCGCTGCCGGCCGTGCGCGCCTTCGTGGAGAGCTGGGTCACCGAGGCCCTGACCGACTCCAAGCGCCGGGGTTGCCTGGTGGTGAACGCGGCGGTGGAGCTGTCCCCGCGCGATCCCGAGGTGGCCCGCCAGGTGGACGTGAGCTGGAGCGTCGTGGAGACGGCGCTGGTCGGCTCCCTGATCAGGGCCCAGGCTCAGGGCGAGCTGGCCGCCGACAGGACCCCGCAGGAGATCGCCCGCTTCCTCCTCGTGGTGATGCAGGGGATGCGGGTGATCGCGCGGGCGGCGCCGGAGGCCGGGCGCCTGCAGGACGCCGCCCGGCTCGCGCTGGCCGTGCTGGACTGACCGTTCTCGCGGCTCAGCGGAGCACCTCCTCGGGTGCTCCGTGGCCGCGCGCCCTTCCGGGGAGCAGGGCCTCCAGCCAACCCGGGGTCGTCCAGGCGATCTGCAGGTCGTCGCCGTGCGGCTCGACGGCCTGATCGCGCGCGGCGGACAGTGTCACGATGCCCTGCGCCACGGCGCTGAGCGTGGCGTGCCGGTGCCAGCCCCCGAAGGAGCGGCCCTCGAAGTCCATCACGCCGAGCTTGGTGCTGATCTCGGCGAAGTCCTCGTCGACGCGTTCGGTGAGGCGGCCCAGCCGCACGATGTGCGCGGACGACGCATCGGTCATGTTCGACAGCCACAGCTCCCGCACCCTGCGTTCCCCCGGGCGGGGGGCGCCGACCAGTCGCAGCAGGGCGGCCCCGGAGCCGGGCGGCGGCACGACGTCGGTGACGGAGAACGGCGCGGCCCGGCCGACCGGACCGATGCGTCCCACCCATCCGACCTGAGGCCCGCCCCGGTCGGTGCTCTCGGCCAGGTGCTGCGCCGTCATCCACCGGCCCGCCCGCCCGCGGGAGGCGGCGCTCCATCGGGTCAGCCGCGTGGCGCCGCCGATCCGCAGCACGAAGGAGACCTTCGCGGCCAACAGGTGCCGCACCAGCGCCTCCACGTCCTCATCGCGGGCGTCGGTGATCACCGGACGGGGCCGCAGCCCCCACGCCCGCGTCAGTTCGAGCGCGACCGCCGCCGCGGGCGGGACGCCCCCGTCGTCGCCGCCGGAGGCATCCCGGATCTCCGCGCGTCGCCTGCGCTCGGCGTCGGTGAGCCACTCCTCCGACAGCAGCAACCGCCAGTTGACCGGCGCGCTCTGCGTCTCGCCGGCCAACCAGACCCCGTACGAGCGTTGGCAGTTGACCACGCGCCCGAGTTGCGGAACGAAGGATTCGGTCACCCCGACGGTGTGCTCTCCGGCCTTGAGGACCACCATCGGCCGCACCACCCATGCCAGCGGATCGAGCGCCCGATCGAGATCCGCGGCCAGCGCCCTGCGCACCATGACCCAATCCCACGGCGACTTGCTGATGAAGTGGTGCAATCTCTGCTCGGCGGCGCCGCCCCCCGCGATCGACGCGATCGAGCGCATCGACTTGCGGCCGGTGAGCGACAGCAGCCCGGAAATGTACAGTTCGCCGCTCTCCCGCTGGTCGCGGCGCGGCAACGACATCAGCATCCGCCGGCTGTACTCGGTGACGAAGTCGTCGGCGACCTCTCTCCAAACGATCTCGTGTGTTCGATGAGAACGGTGTGCGTCCACGACTGAACCCCTCCGCCAGGCTCCGGATCCAGTCACCCCACCGTGCTGGATCAGGAGTCCCCTCGTGCTCCAAGGCGGGCTCTAGTTGAACACACGTTTCTGATTTTGACCATGGTCGTCCACCTCACACAATGTCTTCATGGCGACTGCCAACCTCGTGCAAGTTCGGAGGCCATTCGCCGTCCTGTCTCGACATATCCGCTGGTCAAAACGATGCATTCACACGTCGCAGCGCGGGCCCCGAGTCCGTGGGGGACTGGAGGTGTTCATGATCGACGCATGCGAAGAGTGACAAACACGTTCGTTTTCAAACCGACCATTCTCTTTCGGGACCGTTTCCCCCGTCGCCGCCGCCATTATCGATCCGCCGTGACGGGGACACATCCGCATAAGAACGGAGAGCGCCCGAACGTCGACCCTCCGTGGTCGACGAGCGCGTGGACGAGGACGTATACGCTCTCTGGCGTGGCCGGACCGACCCTTGTGCAACCGCAGTTCCCCGACGACGACGGCAGCGCCGATCCCGCGTTGAGGGACGCGCTGGCCGCCCACGCCCGGGGGCACGCGGGCGAGTACGCCGTGCTGGAGCGGCTCGCGGTCGCCCGGCTCCTCGTTCCCATCGTCGCCGTCCTCACCGAGGAGGAGGCGGTGGCCCCCGGAGAGCTGCGCCGGGAGAAGGAGAGCGACATGGCGCTGCCCACCCTCCTCGGCGAGGACGGGCGGCGCGGGGTCCTGGGGTTCACCTCGATGGACGCCCTGCGGCGCTGGCGCGAGGACGCCCGACCGGTCCCCGTCCACACCCGTGACGCGTGCCGGTCGGCGCTCGACGAGGGGGCGCACGCCCTGGTCGTCGACGTGGCCGGGCCCGTCCCGTTCGCCGTGGACGGGCTGCGGCTGCACCTGCTGGCCGAGGGCCGTGCCGTGCCGCCCCCGCACGAGGACCCGGACGTGCTCGCCGCGATCGAGGCCGCGTTCGGCGGCGAGGAGGGTGTGCGGGGGGTGCGCGTCGGCCGGGGCGAGGCGGCGGAGCTGGCGATCCGCTGCGGGCTGGCGCCCGGCCACGACGAGCGGGCCATCCTCCGGCGCGTCTCCGACCGGCTGGCCGAACTGCTGCGCGGCCGCATCGTCGGCGGCGTCGAGCTGACCGTCGCCCGTGCCGCGCCCGGGCGGCCCGAGTAGGGTGACCGGCGTGGACGCCCCCTCCGTCTCCTCCGACGACGCGGCGGAGGCGCGCCGGGCGACCCGCGACTGGCTCGCGCCGGTCGCCCGCCGGCCCCTCCCCGTCACGATCGCCGCCGCGGCGGTCGTGGCGCTGCTGGCCTGGCGGATCGGGCCCCGCCCCGACCTGGCCGCGTTCGTCCTCCTCGGCGTCGTGGCGGTCCTGCTGGCGGTCATCGACGCCGAGCTCAAACGCCTCCCCGACCCGCTGACCCTGCCGTCCTATCCGGCGGGCGTCGCGCTGCTGGGCCTGGCCGCGCCGTTCACCGAGGACGGCGGCGCCCGTCTCCTGCACGCGCTGCTCGGCATGGCCGCCCTCTGGCTGCTGTACGCGGTCCAGTGGTTCCTCGTGCCCGGTCAGCTCGGCTTCGGCGACGTCAAGCTGGCCGGCGTCCTGGGCCTGTACCTGGGGTGGCTCGGCCCCGCCGCGGCCCTCACCGGCGTCCTGGCCATCCACGTGACCGGCGGCCTGTACGCGCTGGGCCTCCTGATCACCCGCCGCGCCGGCCTCCGGACCCAGATCCCGTTCGGCCCCTTCATGCTCCTGGGGACCCTGATCGCCGTCCTGGTCCACGCCTGAGCGACGATCTCTGGCCGCCTCCGGCCAGGGGTCCGGGAGGCGTTCGGGCGCCCGGACGGGCCGCCGTCGGCCGTGGCCGTGGAGGCCGCGTCGCGTTCAGGCGGCCGGGTCCGACGCCCCGTCGGCGGACCGGCGGCGTCTCAGGAGGCGGACTCGGCGCGCGGCCACGCCCTGGGACTCAATAGGATCGGGGCATGCTGCGCTGGTTGACCGCTGGTGAATCCCATGGACCGGCCCTCGTCGCGATCGTCGAGGGGATGCCGGCCGGTGTGCAGGTGACCTCGGGCGACATCGCCGAGGCTCTCCGCCGCCGGCGGCTCGGACACGGGCGGGGCGCCCGGATGAAGTTCGAGCAGGACCGGGTCACGATCACCGGGGGGATCCGGCACGGCCGGACCCAGGGCGGTCCGGTGGCCGTCGAGGTCGGCAACACCGAGTGGCCCAAATGGGAGACGGTGATGTCGGCCGACCCCGTGGACCCCCAGACCCTCGCGGCCCAGGCGCGGAACGCCCCGCTGACCCGGCCGCGGCCCGGTCACGCCGACCTGGCCGGGATGCAGAAGTACGGCTTCGACGACGCCCGCCCGGTGCTGGAGCGGGCCAGCGCCCGCGAGACCGCCGCCCGGGTGGCGCTCGGCGAGGTCGCCAAGGCGTTCCTGCGGCAGTCGGTGGGTGTCGAGGTGCTCAGCCACGTGGTGGGGCTCGGCGAGGTGTCCGCCCCCGCCGGGCTGCAGCCGGGCCCGGCCGACCTGGCCGCGATCGACGACGATCCGGTCCGCTGCTTCGACGCCGAGACGAGCGCCGAGATGGTGGCCCACATCGACGAGCTGCGCAAGGCCGGCGACACCATCGGCGGCGTGGTCGAGGTGCTCGCCTACGGGCTGCCGCCGGGTCTGGGCAGCCACGTCCACTGGGACCGCAGGCTCGATTCCCGGCTGGCCGGCGCGCTGATGGGCGTTCAGGCCATCAAGGGCGTGGAGGTCGGCGACGGCTTCGAGACCGCCCGCCGTCCCGGCTCCAAGGCCCACGACGAGATCGAGGACGGCCCCGAGGGCCTGCGCCGCCGCACCAACCGGGCCGGGGGCGTCGAGGGCGGCATGACCACCGGCGACGTGCTGCGGGTGCGGGCGGCGATGAAGCCGATCTCCACCGTCCCCAAGGCCCTGGACACCGTCGACGTCGCCACCCGCGAGCCCGCCAAGGCCATCAACCAGCGCAGCGACGTGACCGCGGTGCCCGCCGCCGGGGTGGTCGCCGAGGCGATGGTGGCGCTGGTGCTGGCGGACGCCGTGCTGGAGAAGTTCGGCGGCGACTCGGTCGAGGAGACCGCGCGCAACGCCCAGGGCTACCTGTCCTCGCTCACCATCAAGTAGGGGCGTCATGAGCAGACCGAGGGTCGTGCTGATCGGCCCGCCCGGGTCGGGCAAGACCACGATCGGAGAGGCGCTGGCCGAGCGGCTGGGCGTGGCGTTCCGGGACACGGACGCCGACGTGGAGGCCGCCGCCGCCAAGCCGATCGGCGAGATCTTCATCGACGACGGCGAGGAGCGCTTCCGGGCCCTCGAACGGGCCGCGGTGTCCGCCGCGCTGGCCGAGCACGAGGGCGTCCTGGCGTTGGGCGGCGGGGCCGTCCTGGCCGCCGAGACGCAGGACCTGCTGGCCGGGCACACGGTCGTCTACCTCCAGGTGGGCCTGTCGGACGCGGTCAAGCGCGTGGGCCTGGCCTCGGCCCGGCCGCTGCTGGTGCTGAACCCGCGCAGTCGACTGCGCAAGCTGATGGAGGAGCGGTTGCCGATCTACGAGCGCCTGGCGGGCGTGACCGTGGCCACCGACGGGCGTGACCCGGAGGACATCGTGGCCGAGGTGTTCGCGTCGCTGCCGGAGGCCGCGCAGTGACCGCCACCCGCATCGGCGTCCGCGGCGCCGACCCGTACGAGGTCGTCGTGGGCGCGGGGGTGCTCGGCGAGCTGCCGGGGCTGCTCGGCGACCGGGTCCGCACCGTCGCCGTGATCGGCAACGCCGCCCTGCCGGAGATCACCCGTCCGCTGTGCACGGTGCTGGAGCAGGCCGGGTACACGGTCCATCCGCTGCCGGTGCCCGAGGGCGAGGCCGCCAAGGAGGTCGGGGTGCTGGCGGGCCTGTGGTCGGAGTTCGCCCGGCTCGGCGTGACCCGTTCGGACGCGGTCGTCGGCGTCGGCGGCGGCGCCACCACCGACCTGGCCGGGTTCGCCGCCGCGTCCTGGCTGCGGGGCGTGCGGTCGGTGCTGGTGCCGACCACGCTGCTGGGCATGGTCGACGCGGCCGTCGGCGGCAAGACGGGCATCAACGTCCCCGAGGGCAAGAACCTCGTGGGGGCCTTCCACCCCCCGGCGGGCGTGCTGTGCGACCTGTCGACCCTGATCTCCATGCCGCACCAGGACTACATCAGCGGCCTCGCCGAGGTGATCAAAGCCGGCTTCATCGCCGACCCGGCGATCCTCGACCTGGTGGAGGACGACCCCGAGGGCGCCGCCGCGCCGTCCGGTCCGCACACCCGCGAGCTGGTCGAACGCGCGGTGCGGGTGAAGGCCGACGTGGTCTCCGCCGACCTGCGGGAGAGCGGTCTCCGGGAGATCCTCAACTACGGGCACACGCTGGCCCACGCCATCGAGAAGGCCGAGGACTACCGGTTCCGGCACGGCCACGCGGTCGCCATCGGGATGGTCTACGCCGCCGAGCTGGGCCGCCTCACCGGCCGACTGTCCGCGGACGTCGTCGAGCGGCACCGTTCCGTGCTGCGTTCGGTGGGGCTGCCGACCTCGTACCCGGCCGACGCCTGGCCGGCGCTGCGCGACGCCATGCGCGTCGACAAGAAGGCGCGCGGCGCGACGCTGCGGTTCGTCGTCCTGGACGGCCTCGCTGAGCCCGGTCGCCTCGAGGGCCCCGACGAGGAGCTGCTCGCCGCCGCCTACCGGGAGGTCGCGCAGTGAGGACCGTGCTGGTCCTCAACGGGCCCAACCTGCGGCGTCTCGGCACCCGGGAGCCCGACGTGTACGGGGCCGAGACGTTCGACGACCTGGCCGCGCTGTGCCGGGAGACCGGGCGCGGGCTCGGCCTGGACGTCGAGGTGCGGCAGACCGACGACGAGGCCGAGATGGTGGGCTGGGTCCACGAGGCCGCCGACGGCCGCGTCCCCGTCGTCCTCAACCCGGCGGCGTTCACGCACTACTCGTACGCGCTGCGGGACGCCCTCGCGCAGCGCACCGCGCCGCTGATCGAGGTGCACATCTCCAATCCCGCCGCCCGCGAGGAGTTCCGGCACACCACGGTGGTCGCCGGGGTCGCCACGGGCACGATCGCGGGTTTCGGCCTGCGGTCGTACGTGCTGGCGCTGCACGCCGTCGCCGGGCTGCTGGCGGACGAGGACGGCGCCTGAGCGCCCTCGCGCGCGAACGGCGCAGGACGGCGGACGGGGCCGGACGACCGTCCGCCTGAGCGCCCTCGCGCGGGGGAACGGCACGACGCCGGTCAGCCCTCTTCGACGGCGGACCGGGCGAGCTTCTTGAGCTCGGCGACGACCTCGTCCAGCGGACCCACGTCGCGGTGGGCGCGGCACAGGATGGTCGCCCCCTCCACGGCGGCGACGATCAGCCGGGCCAGGCCGGCGGCGCGGTCGTCGGGCACGCCGGCGTTGCCGAGGCCGGTGGCGAGGGTGTCCTGCCAGCGGGCGAACACGGCGGCGGCCGCGTCGGCGAGTTGCGGGGCCTCGTCGTGGGACTCCACGGTGACCGCCACGACCGGGCAGCCGGCCCGGAACTCGCTCTTGATCAGCACCGTGCGCCACCAGCCCATGAAGGCGTCCACCGCGGCGCCCGGGTCGCCGCCCTCGACGGCGGCCTCGATCCCGGAGTTGAGGAACTCCCCGGCGTAGCGCACCGCCTCGGTCGCCAACTGCACCTTTCCGCCGGGGAAGTGGTGGTAGATCGACCCGCGCGGCGCCCCGCTGTGCGCGATCACGTCGCGGAAGCCCGTGCCGCTGTAGCCGCGCTCCCGGAAGAGGAAGGCGGCGCTGCGGACCATCCGTTCGCGACTGTCGGTTGCCATGGACCCGATTATGACATTCATCATATGAAGTCGAGGTTGACTATGATGAGTGTCATAGGGGTGGATGGCGTAGCGGACGCCGACGGTGTCCCACCTTGTTACTCATGGGTAGGGTCAAGTCGACCGACGAGCGAGGGAGAGACCCGGCGTGATCGAACTGCAGCGCGAGGGAGACGTGTTCGTCCTGCGCCTCGACGAGGGCGAGAACCGTTTCAGCCCCGCCTTCCTGGACCGGGTGCTCGACGCGCTCGACACCGCGGAGAAGGCCGAGGGCCCCAGGGCGCTGGTCACCGTCGGCGTCGGCAAGTTCTACTCCAACGGCCTGGACCTCGAGTGGCTCGGCGCCCATCAGGACCGCCTTGAGGAGTACCTGGGTCGGGTCCACGAGATGTACGCCCGGCTGCTGAGCCTCCCGATGCCCACCGTCGCCGCCGTCAACGGTCACGCCTTCGCCGGCGGCGCCATGCTCACGCTGGCGCACGACCTCTCCGTCATGCGCACCGGCCGCGGGTACTTCTGCCTGCCCGAGGTCGACCTCGGCATGCCGTTCTCACCGGGGATGAGCGCGCTGATCCAGTCGCGGCTGCCCAGGGCCACGGCGCACGAGGCGATGCTCACCGGCCGCCGGTACCCGGCCGAGGAGGCCCTCGCGGCCGGGATCGTCGCCCGCGCCGTGCCCGAGGAGGAGGTCCTCCCGACGGCCGTGGCCCTGGCCGCCGGGCTGGCGGGCAAGGACGGCGGCACGGTCGCCAAGATCCGCACCGGAATGTACGCGCCCGCGCTGGCCGCCCTGCGCGGCCCCGCGTTCGGCGTCTGAGCCACGTCAATCCACAACCGGGAGGTGCCCATGCGCATCGGGATGCCACTCAGCTACTCCGGAGAGTTCAAGGAGACCGTCGAGGGCCTGGCCGACTATGAGAAGGCCGGCCTCGACATCGTGTTCGTCGCCGAGGCCTACACCTTCGACGCCGTCAGCCAACTCGGCTACATCGCGGCCAAGACCGACCGCCTGGAGATCGCCTCGGGCATCCTGCCCGTCTACACCCGCACGCCGAGCCTGCTGGCGATGACCGCCGCCGGGCTGGACTACGTCTCCGACGGGCGCTTCACGCTCGGCCTGGGCGCCTCGGGCCCGCAGGTCATCGAGGGCTTCCACGGAGTGCCCTACAAGGCCCCGCTGGGCCGTACCCGCGAGATCATCGAGATCTGCCGCCAGGTCTGGAAGCGCGAGCGCGTCCAGTACGAGGGCAAGCACTACACCCTGCCGCTGCCCGCCGACCAGGGCACCGGGCTGGGCAAGCCGCTCAAGCTCATCAACCACCCCGTACGGGACCGCATCCCGGTGCACATCGCCGCCATCGGCCCCAAGAACGTCGAGCTGGCCGCCGAGGTCGCCGAGGGCTGGCAGCCGATCTTCTACCTGCCGGAGAAGGCCGGCGACGTCTGGGGCGACGCGCTGGCGGCGGGCCGGGCCAAGCGCGACGAGGCGCTGGGCCCCCTCGACGTCGTCGGCCAGGCCGCCCTGGCCATCGGCGACGACGTGGAGGGCTGGCTGGAGTTCGGCCGTCCGATGGTGGCGCTGTACGTCGGCGGCATGGGGGCCAAGGGCAAGAACTTCTACAACGACCTCTGCCGCCGCTACGGCTGGGAGAAGGAGGCCGAGGAGATCCAGGACCTCTACCTGGCCGGCAAGAAGGACGAGGCCGCCGCCAAGGTGCCCTACGAGCTGCTGCGCGACATGTCGCTCATCGGCCCGGAGTCCCACGTCCGCGAGCGCCTGGCCGCCATGAAGGAGTCCGGGATCACCACCCTCAACGTGACCCCGGTCGCCGGCGACCACAAGGCCCGTCTGGCGCTGATCGAGAAGGTCAAGGAGATGGCCGCCGAGGTGTGACGGCGTCGGTCGGCGGGGCCCTCACAGGGCCCTGCCGACCTCCTCGGCCACCCGTTCGCCGGAGCGCACCGCGCCGTCCATGTAGCCCGTCCAGTGCCCGGCGGTCTCCGTGCCCGCCCAGTGGATCGGCCCGCACGGCTCCCGCAGCGCGGACCCGAAGTCCGTCAGCACCCCCGGCGGGGCGTAGCCGACCGGACCGCCGCCGCTCCAGACCTCGGTGTCCCACCGCTGGGCCGCGAAGTGCGTCGGCGCGGCCGCCCTGGCCCCGAAGTAGCGCACGAAGCTCTCCAACGCCTCCGCCCGCACCCGTTCGGGCGGGGCCGCGTCGAGCCCGCGCGCGTACGAGCCGCTGATGAACCCCATGAGGATCCCCGGCGTCCCGGACGGCGGGCTGTTGTCGAACGTCACGTCCACCGGCCCGCTGTCGCTGAGCACCTGACCGGTCAGTCCGTCCTCCCGCCAGAACGGCGTGGGGTAGACGGCCACCACCTTGGTGACCGAGCCCATCGGGTACCGCTGCGTGAGCTGCATCCGTCGGGCCGGCAGCGCGGGGGAGTGGTCGATGCGCCCGGCGAGCGCCGGGGGCACCGCCACCACGGCCCGCCGCGCCGTCACCGTGATCCCGTCCGCCGTCACCTGGACGCCCGCGCCGTCGACGGCGATCCGCCGCACCGGGGCGTTCAGCCGGACCCGGTCGCCCAGCGCCGCCGCCAGCCGGATCGGGATCTCCTGCGAGCCGTCCACGAAGCGGGTCTCCTGGGCGCCGCCCTTGGTGTCGATCAGCCGCTCCACCGTGCCCGGCGTGCTCTCGTTGCCCGCCGAGGCGATGTAGTTGAGCATGTAGAGCATCGACACCTCGCGCGACGGGATCGACATCGTCGCGTGGATGAGGGCGCCGAGCAGGAAGCGCGCGCTCGGGGTGAACGAGTTGCGGTGCGCCCAGCCCTCGAAGCTGTCGGCGTCCAGCTCCCGGGCCTGCGCGTGCCTCCAGGGCTCGCCGACGGGAAAGTCCCTCGCCATGGCGTTGAGCCTGGTCATCGCCAGCTTCAGCTCGACCACGCCGATGTCCGGCGGCACCGCGCCCAGGAACCCGTCCGTGGCGTAGAGGGTCCGCCTGCCGTTGCGCCAGTAGACGTTCTTGCCGGTGTTGTACGTCGGGAACGTCCGCACGCCCAGCTCGGCGGCCAGCGCCGCGATCCGGTCCTGGGTCGGGCCGATGAACTCCGCGCCGCCCTCGCTGGTCGAGCCGTTCCCCAGGGGCAGCCCGTACACCCGTCCGCCGACGCGGTCGCGGGCCTCCAGCACGATCACCGAAACGCCCCGGGCGACCAGTCGCCGGGCGGCCACCAGACCGGCCAGCCCGGCGCCCACGATCGCGACGTCCGCCTGCGCGGCGGTCGTGGCGGCGGCGGGTCGGGCGGCGCCGGCCGCGGACGCCGCCGCGCCCGCGGCGGTCAGGACTCCGGTGCCCAACAGACGGCGGCGGGTCACGCTCACGGGGACGTCCTTCCGCAGGGATCCCACGGAACGGCGGGGACCGATGGGACCGAGGGGGCGCAGCGGGGATCAAGGTAGGGCAGCGGCATCCCGCCGATCAAGGCTAAGCAGAGGATCGTTCACATTTTGTGGGGCTCCGGGCCCCGACGGGTAGAGTCCCCGGCCATGGCGGACGAGCACCCCGAGCACCCCGAGCACCGCGAACGCCGGACGCGCCTGGCCGCGCTGGTCGCCGCGGCCGACGCGGACGCCGCGCTGATCACCCGGCTGGTCAACGTGCGCTACCTGACCGGCCTGGCCGCCTCCAACGCGGCGCTGCTGATCCGCGCCGACGGTGTCGCCGTGCTGGCCACCGACGCCCGGTACGCGGGCACCGCACGGGTCGCCGCCCCGGACCTCGAACTCGTCGTCGACCGGGCCACCGCGCGCGTCCTCGTCGAGCGGGCCGCCGCCTCGGGGGCGCGCCGACTGGCCTTCGAGGCCCACCACGTCACCGTCGAGCGGCACGCCGAGCTGGCCGCCGCCGCCGGCGGGCACGGCCCCGCCCTGGTGCCGCTCGGCCACGCGGTCGAGGAGCTGCGCAAGGTCAAGGACGAGGGCGAGATCGCGCTGCTGCGGCGGGCCTGCGCGATCACCGACGGGGCCTTCGACATCGTGCTGCCGACCCTGCGCCCCGGGATCACCGAACGCGAGATCGCCGTGGCCCTGGAACGGGCCATGGTCGACCTGGGCGCCGAGGGCCCCGCGTTCGCCTCGATCGTCGCCGCCGGGCCCGACGGGGCCGTCCCGCACCACCGTCCGGGCGACCGGCCCGTCGCCCTCGGTGACCTGCTCACCATGGACTTCGGGGCCCTGTACGGCGGCTACCACGCCGACATGACCCGCACCGTGGCGGTCGGTCGCGTCGCGGACTGGCAGCGCGAGGTGTACGACCTGGTCGCCGCCGCGCAGCGCGCCGGCGTCGAGGCCGCCCGGCCGGGGGCCGACACCAAGGACGTCGACGCCGCCGCCCGCGACCCGATCCGCGCCGCCGGCCACGGCGACGACTTCCCGCACGGGCTCGGGCACGGCGTCGGCCTGGAGATCCACGAGGCGCCGCTTCTCGGGTACGACAAGACCGGTAGACTGACGGATCGGGTTCCGATCACCGCCGAGCCGGGGGTGTACCTCGCGGGCCGGGGCGGAGTCCGCATCGAGGACACCCTGGTGGTCCGGGCGGACGGGCCCGAGATCCTCACCAAGACGACCAAGGACCTGCTCGTGGTGTGACCCGGCCGGGTGCGCACCGAGGGCGGGACCGCGACCGGGAGAAGCACCGTGGCCACCACGAACGACCTGAAGAACGGCATGACGCTGAACCTCGACGGCCAGCTCTGGACCGTACTGGAGTTCCAGCACGTCAAGCCCGGCAAGGGCGGCGCGTTCGTGCGCACCAAGCTCAAGAACGTGCTCTCGGGCAAGGTCGTCGACAAGACCTTCAACGCCGGCACCAAGGTCGACGTCGCCAACGTCGACAAGCGGGAGATGCAGTACCTGTACCGCGAGGGCGAGGACTTCGTCTTCATGGACACCGAGACCTACGATCAGCCGCACATCCCGGCCGCCACGGTCGGCACCTCCGCCGACTACCTGCTCCCCGAGCAGAACGCGGTGATCGCCTTCAACGACGGCACCCCCCTGTACGTCGAGCTGCCCGCCGCCGTGGTCCTGGAGATCACCCACACCGACCCGGGCCTGCAGGGCGACCGCTCCACCGGCGGCAGCAAGCCCGCCACCCTGGAGACCGGGGCCGAGATCCAGGTCCCGCTCTTCATCACCACCGGCGAGAAGGTCAAGGTCGACACCCGCTCCGGCGAATACCTCGGCCGCGGCTGATGTCCGCACGCACCAAGGCCCGCAAGCTGGCCCTGGACATCCTGTACGCGTCGGAGATGCGGGGCATGGAGCCCGGCGAGCTGCTCGCCCAGCGCGGCCGGCCCAACACCGACGAGCTGTCGGCCCGCGAGCACGCCGTCCGGCTGATCGAGGGCGTGCAGGAGCATCGCGAGCGGATCGACGAGCTGCTGGCCACCTACGCCACCGGCTGGACCCTGGACCGGATGCCCGCCGTCGACCGCAACCTGCTGCGCCTGGGCTCCTTCGAGCTGCTGTGGGTCGACGACGTCCCGGACGGGGTCGCCGTCAGCGAGGCGGTGGCGCTGGCCACCGAATTGTCCACCGACGAGTCCCCGAGGTTCGTCAACGGGCTGCTGTCGCGGCTGCAGGAGCTCAAACCGTCACTGGCCCTGTAGCGACCGGGACTAGGGTGGTCTCGATGACGGACACGACCGAGCGCCGGATGGGCGGGAACGCGACGATGCACACCCGGGGGACCGGGCGGGTGCGGACCGCCGTGGTGTGGGACGCGCTCCGCCGGACGGTGGACGAGCTGGCGGGGCCCGAGGGCCGCGCCCTGGACGTGATCGACGCGGGCGGCGGCACCGGCGGCTTCGCCGTGCCGCTCGCCGGGCTCGGGCACCGGGTGACGGTGGTCGACGCCAGCCCCGACGCGCTGGCCGCGCTGGAGCGCCGGGCCGCCGAGGCGGGGGTCGCCGTCGAGTCCGTCCAAGGCGACGCGGGCGAGCTGCTCGACCTGATCGGCCCCGCGCGCGCCGACCTGGTGCTGTGCCACAGCGTCCTGGAGTACGTGGACGACCCCGCCGCCGCGATGGCCGCCGTCGCCGGCGCCGTACGGCCCGGAGGGGCGGTCAGCGTGCTGGTCGCGGGTCGGGTCGCCGCCGCCCTGCACCGGGCCGTGGGCGGCCATTTCGACGACGCGCGCAGGGCGCTGGACGACCCCGCCGGGCGGTGGGGCGATCGGGACCCCGTCCCGCTGCGGTTCACCCGCCAGGCGCTGTCGGAGCTGGCCGTCGCGGCCGGGCTGCGCGTCACCGAGCTGCACGGTGTGCGGATCTTCGCCGACCTGGTCCCCGGCGGGGTGCTGGACGGCGACCCGGAGGCCGTGGAGTCGCTGATCGCGCTGGAGTCGGCGGCCGCCGTCCATCCGGTGCTGCGCGACCTGGCCACCCAGCTCCACCTGCTGGCACGCGGATAACCTCCCCGGGTGAGCAGGAAGCAGCAACTCCATCGGCCCGGTCCGCCGCCGGGTCCCCTCGCCGACGACACCGGCTGCGGCGTCCTGCACGTCGACATGGACGCGTTCTTCGTCAGCGTCGAGCTGCTGGAGCGTCCGGAGCTGCGGGGCCGTCCCGTGGTCGTCGGAGGGGCCGGCGGCCGGGGCGTGGTCGCCGCCGCCTCGTACGAGGCGCGCGCGTTCGGGGTCCACTCGGCGATGCCGATGACCCGGGCCCGCCGGCTGTGCCCGCGGGCGGTGGTCCTGCCGCCCCGCCACGAGCGCTACACCCGCGTCTCCGCCGCGGTGATGGAGATCTTCCGTTCGATCACCCCGCTGGTCGAGCCGCTGGCCCTGGACGAGGCGTTCCTGGACGTCTCCGGGGCCGAACGGCTGCTGGGCCGCCCCGCCGCGATCGGCCGGCTGATCCGCGAGCAGGTCGCCGAGCAGCAGGGCATCACCTGTTCGGTGGGGGTCGCCTCTACCAAGTTCGTCGCCAAGCTCGCCTCCACCCGCTGCAAGCCCGACGGGCTGCTGGTGGTGGCCGCCGACCGGGTGGAGGAGTTCCTGCACCCGCTCCCGGTGGCGTCCCTGTGGGGCGTGGGGGAGCGCACGGAGGAGCAGTTGCGCCGGCTGGGCCTGCGGACCGTCGGCGACCTCGCCCGCGTCCCGGTGGCCACGCTGCGCCGCGAGCTGGGCAACGCCGCGGGCGGGCACCTGCACGACCTGGCCTGGGGCCGCGACCCCCGGCCGGTGACCGCCTCCGTGCCCGACAAGAGCATCGGCGCCGAGGAGACGTTCGACCACGACATCGACGACCCGGAGCTGATCCGCCGCGAGCTGCTGCGGCTGTCGGAACGGGTCGGCGCGCGGCTGCGGACCGCCGGGCTCTCCGGCCGGACGATCAGCGTCAAGCTGCGGTCCGCCGACTTCACCACCCTGACCCGGGCCCGCACCCTGCGCGAGGCCACTGATCTTTCTCGTGTGATCTATATCACAGCATGTGAACTGTACGAGGCGGCCGGTCTGGATCGGGTACGACTGCGGTTGGTGGGTGTGCGCGTGGAGAACCTCGCCACCACCGGGCGTACCCCCCGTCAACTGGCCCTCGATGAGCCGGAAACCGGCTGGCGGGAGGCCGAACAGGCGATGGACAGGGTGACCCGCAGGTTCGGCCGGGGGGCGGTCCGCCCTGCGGCGCTCGTCGACCGTTCGGGCGACGACGGTGACATGTGTGACAACAGAGACTCCAGAGCATGAACGGGCCTCGTGTGACGGCTCGTGGGTGGCCTCCGGGTGGACGTTTCCTTTCGAACACTCGTGGGGCCTCGTATTGTGGGCATATCACCGTTGAGTTCTCCGTCCGTCGTCGGAATCCCCGAGACGGGGCTGTCGTTGGGAGGCGCCGTGCCGCTCTCTGAGCACGAGCAGCGTCTGCTCGACCAGATCGAGCGGGCGTTGTACGCCGAGGATCCGAAGTTCGCGCACGCCGTCCGGTCCAAGGATCCCCAGGTGCACTACAAGCGCCGGATCGTCAAGGCGGTCCTCGGCTTCGTGCTGGGGGTCGTGGTGCTGATGACGGGCCTCGTCATCAATGCCGGCACCACGACCATCGCGATCAGTGTCACCGGCTTCCTGCTCATGGTCGTCGCCTGCGTGTGGGGCCTGACCAGTTGGAAGCGGATGACCGGCGTGGGCAACGAACCCGATCCCGGCACCCGCTCGCGCCCGAACGGCGGCGGCCGCCGCTCCCGCACGGGCTTCATGGAGCGCTTCGAGGAGCGCTGGCGCCGCCGCACCGAGGGCGACTGACCCCCCGGTCGGCCCGCCCCCCGGCAGGCCGACCGGCCACCCTCCCCCCACCCCCGAGGCCCCGCCCGCAGGACCCACCGTCCCGCCCCGAGCCCCCGGCCCCCACCACGGACGCCCCCCAACGCGCCCGCCACCCCGACACGCCCCAACCCACCCCCAGCCGATCCCGCCCCCGCCCGACGCAGAACCCACCGCCCCGGCTCCCGTTCGCGGACGCCCTCCGGCGCGCCCGTGACCTCGACAGGTCCCCCTCCAGATTCGGTCGATCCCGCTCCCTCACGCCCGCAGGACCAAACGGTCCCGCCCCGGGCCCGCGCCGCGCCACGGTCGACGCCGGCGTGCCGGCGACCTCGGCACGCCCCACTCCGGACCCGGGGGATCCCGTCGCCGCCCGCCCGCAAGCCAGCCGCCCCGTCCCGCCTCGGGCTCCCGTCGCGGACGTACCCCGGCGCGAGCGACCTCGGCACGCCGCACTCCAGAGCCAGCCGATCTCATCGCCGCCCGCGTGCGACCCGCCGCCGCGTCCCGCCTCGGACGTATCCCGGCAGCGCCCGTGACCCCGGCAGATCCCACTTCAGACTTGGCCGATTCCGTTCCCGCCCGCAGGGGCCCTACCGCCCGGAGCCTGGGCCCCCCGGCCACGGATGCACCCCGGCGCGCCCGTGATTTGGCGCGCACTCCAGAACCGGCGGATCCCGGCCTCCCCAGGACGGTCCTCGCCCGGCCGATCCGTCCGGCCACGACCCCGCATCGCCGCCATGAAGCGGCCACCCGCTCAAGCGGTCGGCGGGACGCCTGCCAGCCGACCGGCCGGCCGATCGACCGCCGTCGACACTCGTGAACCGCTTCGTCCGCGCCGGTGGCTCGCGGGTTCGGTGCGGTGTGCTCGGGTGGTCAGCGGCGGGAGGTCAGGCGGGACGTGAGGCGGCGGAGGCGGGAGGTGCCGAGGCGGTCGACGGCGTCGAGGGCTCGGGAGCCGGTGTCGCGGAAGTTCTCCAAGGTGGAAGGGGGGGCCAGGCGGGCGCGCCAGCGGGTGCGGCGGTCGACGGCGGCGTCGAAGGCGGTGCGGATGATGCGGACGTCCTCGCGGAGCGTGGTGGTGGGGCCCGGTGCGGGGGCGTACCGGGCGCGTTCCTCGGCGCGGGCCACCCGGTCGAGGGCGGCGGCGGCCGGGGGGTCCAGCTCCAACTGGCCGGTGAGGCGGCGGGCGGTGGCGCGGGGGCTGTCGCCGGGTCGCCAGGGCAGGCCGTGGTCGATCGCCTCGGCGCGCAGTTCGAGCCAGGCGGCGTGGGCGGCGTCGGCCGCCTCCGTCGGGTCGGCCGACGACGGGACGTCGTGCGGTCGGTCGCCGGACGGTCGCGCACCGGGCGGCCCCGGCGGGCCGCTCGAGCCGGGTGGGCCGCCGGGCGCGGCGCGGGGTGTCAGCGCCCGGGACCAGCGACGTCGACGGGCCAGCATCCGGGCGAGCATCGGGGCCACCGGCAGCAGCAGCACCAGCGGGAGCGCCGGCAGCCAGACCGGCAGGCCGCCGTCGTCGGACTCCAGGTCCGGGGCGAGGGCGCCCTCGCCGCCGTCGACGCGGCGGTTGGGGGCGGGCGCGGCGGCCCCCGGCGTCGTCGAGGTGGACGGGGACGGCGCGACCGACGTGCCGTCGCTCGGCTCCGGCCGCGCCCCGGCGGTCTCCCGCCGGGTGTAGGTCGGCACGGTGGCGCTGCCCTGCCCGGTGGCCCCGGCGGGGGTGGGCTCGAAGCGGACCCATCCGGCGCCCTCGAAGTACAGCTCCGGCCAGGCGTGCGCGTCGCGGGAGCGGACCGTCCACTCGGCGGAGGCGCCCCGCGAACCGGACGTGTAGCCCAGCGCCACCCGGGCCGGGATCCCCAGCAGACGGGCCATCAGCGCCATCGACGCCGCGAACTGCTCGCAGTAGCCGCGCTTGGACACCAGGAGGAAGTCCACCAGGTCGTTGGTGCCCTTCGGGGCGGCGGGGGCCGTGTCGTAGACGAACCGCCCCTCCTGCGTGAACCAGTCCTGCAGCTTCTGCGCCTGCTCGTACGGCGACCGGGCGCCCGCGGTGACGGTGCCGACGAGCTGCCGGATCGGCTGAGGGATGTCGTTCGGGACGCGGACGTACCGGCGCAGCAGGTCCGGCGGGGGAGTCCCGGCGGCGTGGAGCTGGGCGGCGCTCGGTTCGGCGCGCAGGCTGGTGACCGTGTAGGCGCGCCCGGCGGCGTTGTCGCGCAGCGAGTACACCATCAGCGAAGGGGCGTGCACCCGCCAGTCGCCCTCGACCGACACCCGGGACGGCGCGTACGGGGCGGGCAGGAACGTCATGTTCCGCACCTCGTCGGCCACCGAGATCCGGGTGGTGACGGTGCGGGTGCGGGCCGACAGCAGACCCGGCGGGGAGGGCAGGCCGCGCCCGGCGATCCGGTCCCGGGGCGAGCTTCGCAGGGGGCTGTAGGTCCACCGGTTGCCGTCGAAGTCGTCCAGCGAGTACAGCCGCAGGTAGTCGGGCGAGGGGTCGTCGGTGCGATAGGTGAGGACCGTCTGGTCGGTCTGCCGGGTCAGCTCCCGCTTCAGGCCCACCAGCGGATCGGGCGTCGTCACCGTCTGCGAGCCGCCGGACCCGCCCGACTCGCCGAGCCCGAACGGCCCGCGCGGCTGGACGCCCGGCACGAAGGTCGGCACCGCCACCGCGATCGTCACCGCGGCCAGACCGAGCCGACGCCCGGTCGCCGACAGGGCACGCGAGTCCGGTCGCCGCCGCGGCGGCTCCTCGCTCCACCGGTGGGTGAGCACCGGCCGCCCCCAGCTCCCCACCTGCTCCCGCGAGTCGGCCAGCAGCAGCGCCAGGAACCCCGTCGCACCCAGCGCGAACGCCACCCAGCTCAGGCTCTCCTCGCGGATCGCCGCCGGCACGCTGTACAGGGCCAGCAGCGGCAGCCCGGCCGGGGCGGCCCGGCGCAGCCGCACCGCCAGCAGGTCCACCATCACCGCCACCGCGCCGATGCCCAGGGTCGCCAGCAGCTCGATGCCCGGACCCCGCGGCACCGGCGCCGCGTACCGGTTGGCCGCCCGCCAGCCCTCCTCGATCAGGACGTTCAACCGGCCCAGGGAATCCGGCGTGGGCACGATCCCCAGCAGCGCGTACCCGGCGGCGTACCGCGCCGTGACGTACACCAGGAGGGCTCCGAGCGCGGTGAGCGCCCCCACCGCCGCGGGCAGCCGGAACCGGCGCGTCACCACTCCCGTCGCGGCGACCGCGACGACGGCGCCGAACCCGGACCAGGCCCACCCGGAGCCCTCGAACAGCGGGTAGAGCCCCAGGGAGCTCAGCAGGGTCGCCACCGCGGCGACGATCGTCAGGCGTACGCGCATGACCGGGCTCCGCCCTTCCGCATCGTGATCCGCCGGTCGCTCATGTCCGGCCCCGCGCCGGCTCCTCGGCCGTCTGCTCGGCGGCGGTCCAGGCGGCCGGCAGCTCGGCGGCCGACGCGACCACCGCCACCCGCCATCCGGCGGCGCGCAGCACGCGGGCGGTCGCCCCGCCGAACGAACCGTCGGGGGACCCCAGCGGATCCACCAGGATCGCGACATAGGTGGCGGTCCCACGCCGGGCCGAGGCCACCGCGCGCGCCTCCTCCGGGTCCAGCAGGCCGAAGACCGCGATCACCAGGCCCTCGCCCTCGCGTCCCGGCCCCACCCGTCCGCCCAGCGCCGCCAGCCCCGGCGTCAGCGACCGCACCGCGGACTGGCGGGCCACCGCCAGCGTGTCCAGCAGGGCGCCCTCGAACGACACCGAGTGCGGCAGGGTCTCGCCGGCGTCCGTGACGAACCGCAGCCCCAGCCCCGTCCGGCTCAGATGCACCCCGAGGGAGGCGGCGACCGACACGGCCTGCTCGAACGAGGCCCCCGGGCCCTCCCCGACGTGCGCCCGGCGGCGGGTGTCCAGGAACAGCGTCCCGCTGCTCCGCCAGTGCTGCTCCTCGCGGCGCACCATCAGCTCGCCGCGCCGCGCCGTGGAGCGCCAGTGCACGCGGCGCAGGTCGTCGCCGTGCCGGTACTCGCGGGGCGTCACGTCGTCCTCGCCCGCCGCGGCCACTGCCCGCGCCAGGCTCTCGCCGCCGCCGGTCCAGCCGCCCGCGAGCCGCCCGGCGGGCAGGTCCACGATCGGCGGGGTGACCGTCAGCCGGTCGGCGAGGCTGAACGAGCGGACCAGCTCCACCAGCCCGAACGGGTCGGCCAGCCGGACCGTCAACGGCCCGACCCGGTAGCGCCCCCGCACGTCCGACCGGACCCGGTAGCCCAGCTCCCGGGAGCCCTGCGGCTCGATCCGGTCGACCACGAACCGGGCCCGGCCGCCCAGCGCGTACGGCACCCGGTCCTCGACCAGCAGCAGTCCGCCGGGTAGTCGCGACACGTTCTCCAGCCGCAGGTCGACGCGCGCCTCATGGCCGACCGGCAGCCGCGGCGGGTCCAGCCGCCGGGCGCACGCCAGCCGGTACCGGGTGCGGGAGACGACCACCGAGGACAGCAGCGGCAGCGACAGCACGAGGATCCCGGCGCGCAGCAGGTCCCGCTCGCCGAGCACGAACGCGCACGCGATCGCCGTCAGCCCGGCGGCCACGAAGGACCGGCCCCGGGTGGTCAGACCGCCCAGCGCTCTCTTCAACGTTCGGCCCTTCCCTGAATGGGGGTCGCGGGGACGGGTCTCAGCGCCGGGGGCCGGGCACCGGCAGCCGGCCCACCAGGTCGGTCACCACCTGCTCCGGCAGCCGCCGCTCGATCTGCGCCTCGGCGGTCGGCAGCAGCCGGTGCGCCAGCACCGGGACCGCCAGCGCCTGCAGGTCGTCGGGCACCACGTAGTCGCGGTCGTCCAGCGCCGCGTACGCCCGGGCCGCCCGCACCAACTGCAGCGTCGCCCGGGGGGAGGCCCCCAGGCGCAGGTCCGGATGGTTGCGGGTGGCGGTGATCAGGTCCACGGCGTACTGCCGCACGCCCGCCGCCATGTGGACCCGGTGGACCACGCCGACCAGCGACCGCACGTCGGCCGCGTCGGCGACCGGGCGCAGCCGGTCCAGCGGGGAGGACCGGCCGTGCACGTCGAGCATCTCCAGTTCGGCGGCCTGGTCGGGGTAGCCCATGGAGATCCGCGCGGTGAACCGGTCGCGCTGGGCCTCCGGCAGCGGGTACGTGCCCTCCATCTCCACCGGGTTCTGGGTGGCGATGACCATGAACGGCGCCTGCAGCCCGTAGGTGACGCCGTCCACGGTGACCTGCCGCTCCTCCATGCACTCCAGCAGCGCGGACTGGGTCTTGGGCGAGGCGCGGTTGATCTCGTCGCCGACGACGATGTTGGCGAACACCGGGCCCGGCTTGAACTCGAACTCCCGCCGCTCCTGGTTGTACGCGCTGACACCCGTGATGTCGCTGGGCAGCAGGTCCGGGGTGAACTGCACGCGCCGCACCGAGCAGTCGATGGAGCGGGCGAGCGCCTTGGCGAGCATGGTCTTGCCCACGCCCGGCACGTCCTCGATGAGCAGGTGCCCCTCCGCCAGCAGCACCGTCAGCGCGAGTCGCACGGCCTGCGGCTTGCCCTCGATGACCGACTCCACGGCGTCACGGATCTTGGCGGCGACCTGGACGAGGCCCTCCGGCCCGGGTCCGTCGGCTCGGGACGCGCCGCCGGCGGGGGGGTTCACAGATGACTCGCCGTGCGTCCCTACTGTCACGAACCCTCCTCAGCCACCCCGGCCCCCGCGCCGGACGCGCCCGGGCCGGGGCCCATGGCACGGCCTGCCGCGAGGCGGTGTGCGTCTTTTGTGTGCCTAAACGACAGTACGTCGTCCCGTCGTTCCGCCGCGATGATTCGCTCGCGGCGCGAGGGTCATCATTCTGCCGCCCTTGGGGGATCGCCGCCGACTCGACGCGTTCCCGGTGCTTCGTCCCGGCGTCCGCGTCGCGTCCCGCTTCCCCCACTTCGCCCCACCGGGGCCGTGAGATCCTCCGCGCCGAGCCGGGGGAGGGTTCCCCCTCGGCCGGGGCCGGGCGCGGGCCCCTCGCGGTGCCCCACTCCACACCACCCCGATTGACCTGCGGCTTTGTCGCGAGAGACGGAACGGTACAGGGGTTTTGACAGTTGACGGTGGGGAAGAGTGGAGTAGAGTGGGGCGCCGTGGGGGCCGGTCGCGCCCTACGCGGCGCGGGGAGGTGGGCCGGTGTTTCTGGGCACCCACACTCCGCGCCTCGACGAGAAGGGACGACTGTTCCTGCCGGCGAAGTACCGCGAGGAGCTGTCGGGGGGATTGGTGATCACGAAGGGCCAGGAACGCTGCCTGTACGTCTTCCCCATGGCGGAGTTCCAGCGCATCACCGAGGCTCTGCGCACCGCACCGGTCACCGACAGGGCCCTGCGAGCCTACAGTCGGGTCTTCTTCGCCGGCGCCTCCGACGAGGCCCTCGACAAACAGGGACGGATCACCGTCCCGCCGCCGCTGCGCACCTACGCCGGGTTGACGCGCGACTGCGCCGTCATCGGGGCCAACACCCGCCTGGAGATCTGGGACGTCCAGGCCTGGGAGAGCTACCTGGAGCAGGAGGAGCAGGCGTTCTCCGACCTCTCCCAGGAGGTGATGCCCGGGGTGCTTTGAGCTTCCACACGCCGGTCGCAGCGACCGGTACGGCCGACGTTCGGCCAGGTCTCCACCCGCTCTCCGGCCAGCTGACGCAGCTTCCCCGGTGTCAGGTGGCACTCCCTCCCCGCGGCGACGCGGCGGGCTTCCTCAAAGGGCAGCGGATGGGGACCTGGCCGGACGAGGCGGCCGGCCCTCGGGGGCTCCCGCGGGGACCGCGCGGCGGTCCCCTCTCCGGGCCGCGACGGCCGGGCGGGACGAGGGCGGACCGGCGACGCCACTACCGCGAGTGGCCGCCCGCGCCGACGAGGCGCCGGGGCCGACGTGGCATCACAAGGGGGTGATCTCGATGAACGACAGCCCGCACGCACCACGGGCCGGTCACGTACCGGTCCTCCTCGAACGCGTTCTGTCACTGCTCGCCCCCGCCGTGGAGGCCGCCGCCTCCCGGGGCCGTGACCCCGTCTACGTGGACGCCACCCTGGGAATGGGCGGTCACGCCGAGGCCATGCTGGAGGCCCATCCGACGCTGCACCTGGTCGGCCTCGACCGCGACCCCTCCGCACTGGAGCGCTCCGGACGCCGGTTGGAACGATTCGCCGACCGGATCAGGCTGGTCCACGCGGTCTACGACGAGCTGCCCCGGGTGCTGTCCGACCTGGGCGAGCCGCACGCCGACGCGGTCCTGTTCGACCTCGGCGTCTCCTCCCCCCAACTGGACGAGGCCGAGCGCGGCTTCGCCTACTCCCATGACGCGCCCCTCGACATGCGGATGGACCCCACCCAGAGCCTGACCGCCGCCGACGTCGTCAACGACTACCCCGCCGCGGAGCTGGCGCGGATCCTGCGCGAGTACGGCGAGGAGCGGTACGCCCGACGCATCGCCACCGCCATCCTGCGCGAACGGCAGCGCGAGCCCCTCGACTCGACGCGGCGGCTGGCCGACCTGGTCCGCACGTCCATCCCGGCGGCGACCCGGCGGACCGGCGGCAACCCCGCCAAGCGGACGTTCCAGGCGCTGCGCATCGAGGTCAACGGCGAGCTGACGATCTGGGAGCGCGCGCTGCCCGCCACGCTGGAGACGCTGCCGGTCGGGGGGCGGGTCGCCGTGCTGTCGTACCACTCCCTGGAGGACCGCATCACCAAGCGTGCGCTGGCCGCGCGCACCACCGACACCACCCCGCCCGGTCTGCCCGTCCCGCTGCCCGAGCGGCAGCCGCGGTTCCGGCTGCTCACCCGGGGCGCCGAGCTGCCCGCCGAGGAGGAGACCGCGGCCAATCCGCGCGCCGCCTCGGTGCGCCTGCGCGCCGCGGAACGGATCCGCGAGGACGTCCCGGGCCCAGGAGGTACGGCATGACTTCGACCGTGGAGGAGCCCCGGCCGCGCCGCGGGTCCCGCACCGCCCGCCGCGGCGGCACGGCCCGCGAACGCGCCCCGGCGCGACGACCGGCCGCCCGCCCGGAGCGCGCCGAACGGGCAGAACGCGCCGAGCGGGTCGAGCGGGCCGAGCGCGCCGAGGCGATCGCGCGGTCCGCGCCGCCCCGGGCCCCGTTCGTGGTGCTGATCGTCGGGCTGCTCAGCGGGGCGCTGGTCAGCCTCCTGCTGCTGAACACCGTGCTGGCCAAGGACGCCTTCGAGCTGACGCGTCTGCAGCGCAGCGTCAAGCAGTTCGACCAGCAGCGGCAGGCCATGGAGAGCGAGGTCGCCCGCGAGGAGTCGCCCCAGCGCCTGGCCCGCAAGGCCGAGAACCTCGGCATGGAGCAGCCGACCCAGTTGGCGTTCATCGACCCGCACACCCGGCGCGTGGTGGGCGGCGCGGTGCGGCCCGTCCCGCACGACGCGGCGGCCGCCGCCAGCGCCGCCGCGGCCCTCGGAGTGCCGGGCGTGGTCATCCCCGGCGACGGCGTGACCACGGCGGCGCAGCGGCCGTGACCACGGGGAAGGCCTCATGACGACCCGACCCGGACGGGGCGCGGCCGGACCGCCGTCGGGCCGCGGACGCTCCCCGCAGAACCGCGGACAGAGCGGCCCCGGCGCGGCGCGCGCACCCGGCCGCCGGCCCGGCCGCTCCTCCGGCACCCCGCCGCGCCCCGCCGGCGGCGACCGCGCCAAGGAGCCGCGCACTCGGGACGACCGACCCGACGCGCGACGTCCCTCGGCCGACGGCGGACGCACCTCGCCGAAGGGGAGGCCCGCGTCGCGCGGCCCGGCCGACCGCCCCTCCGGGCGCATCCGGCCGGCGCAGACCGGCGGCACCCGACCTCGGGGGTCGTCCGGCGGCCGGCCGCCCGGCGGCGGACGCGTCCTGCCGCGCATCCCGTTCCGCCGCAGCGACCCCCTCCGGCGGCTCAACGCCGGGCTGCTGGTCATCGCGTTCGTGCTGTCGCTGTTCGCCGGCCGGCTCGTCCAGCTCCAGACCATCGAGTCCGAGGCGTACACCGCGCGGGCGATCGACCAGCGGCTGCACAAGCTGGAGCTGCCCGCGGTGCGCGGCGACATCACCGACGCCGAGGGCCATCCGCTGGCCAAGACCGTGGAGGCCCGCGCCGTCTACGCCGACCCGCACATGATCAAGGCCGAGCAGCGGCCGAAGATCGTGGCGGCGCTGGCCCCGATGCTCGGCCTGGAGCCCGCCCACGTCCTCAAGGTCATCAGCACACCGCGCACCCGGTTCGCCTACCTGGCTCGGGGCGTCCCTCCCGACCAGGGCCGGATGGTCGAGGCGCTGCGCTTCGCGGGCATCGACACCCTGCCGGAGTACCGCCGCATCTACCCCAACGACTCCCTCGCGGCCAACGTCATAGGGTTCGTGAACGGTGAAGGAGAGGGCGGCGCGGGCCTGGAGTCCGCCTTGGACGACCGGCTCGCCGGGACCGACGGCTGGCAGCGCGTCGAGATCAGCCCCGGCGGCCAGCACATCCCCATGGGCGAGGACAGCAAGCGCCCGCCGGTGCCCGGCGAGGGCCTGCGGCTGACCCTGATGCGCGACGTCCAGGCCAAGGCGCAGGAGGCCATCGAGGAGCAGGTCCGCAGGACCGGTTCGCGCAGCGGCAGCGTCATCGTGATGGACCCGCGCACCGGCCGGATCCTGGCGATGGCCGCCGCCCCCGGCTACGACCCCAACCGCTACGGCGAGTCCGACGACTGGGGCAACCCCGTCGTCGAGGAGGCGTACGAGCCGGGCAGCACCAACAAGGTCATCACCGCCGCCGCCGTGCTGGAGCGCGGCGGCGTGCGTCCCGACACCGTCTACCGGGTGCCGTACCAGATCCCGCGCTACGACCGGATGTTCCACGACTCCTCGCACCATCCGACCGAGCGGCTCACCTTCGCGGGGGTGCTCGCCAAGTCCAGCAACGTCGGCACGATCCTCGCCAGCGAGACCATCAGCAGCCAGACGCTGTACGACTACCTGCGGGCCTTCGGGTTCGGCGAGCGCACCGACGTGGGCCTGCCGGGCGAGACGGCCGGGCTGCTGCGCCCGCCGGCCAAGTGGTCCGGCACCGACCGCTACCCGATCTCGTTCGGGCAGACGGTCTCGGTGAACGCGCTCCAGATGGCCAGCGTCTACGCCACCATCGCCAACGGCGGCGTCCGGGCTGCCCCCAGCCTCATCGCCGGGGCGATCGGTCCGGACGGCCGGTTCGAGGCCGCCGCGACACCCGCCCCGCGCCGGGTGATCAAGGAGTCCACCGCCGAGGAGATCGTGCGGATGCTCGAGGGCGCCACGACCGACGAGGGCACCGCCCCCGAGGCCCAGATCCCGGGCTACCGCGTCGCGGGCAAGACCGGCACCGCCAACATCCCGAACCCGCGCTGCAACTGCTACCGCGGCGGCGGCTACACCGCCTCGTTCGCCGGTTTCGCCCCGGCCGACGACCCCCAGTTGGTCGTCCAGGTCGTCCTGCAGAGGCCGACGAAGGGCAGCCACTATGGTGGCGATGTGGCCGCACCGGTCTTCCGGGACGTCATGGCCTTCGCCCTGAAGACCCGGAAGATCCCGCCCACGGGTGGAAGGCCGCCGAAGATCGATATCTACGCCCGCGACTGACTGCGCTCGATACGGTGAGCGAGTAATCTCCCGCCGTGACGTCGGCCGGCGACGTCCGGCCCCTGACCGCCGCGAAAGAACCGTGATGCGCCCGACCACCAATCCCGCCCGCCCGCTGTCCGGGCTGGCCGCGCTGCTGTCCGTTCCGCCCGACGAGCCCGGCACGTCCGAGGCCGCGGTGACCGGGGTCACCCATGACTCCCGGCAGGTGCTGCCCGGCGACCTGTACGTCGCCCTTCCGGGCGCCCGCGCGCACGGCGCCGACTACGCCGCCCAGGCCGCCGCGGCCGGCGCCGTGGCGATCCTGACCGACCCGGACGGACGGGAACGCTCCGCCGCCACCGGCCTGCCGGTGCTGACGGTCCCCGATCCGCGGGCCCGGCTCGGCGACGCGGCCGCCTGGGTGTACGGCGACCCCGCCCGCGACCTGACCCTCATCGGGGTCACCGGGACCAGCGGCAAGACCACCACCGTCTACCTGCTGGAGGCCGGGCTGCGCGCCGCCGGGGTGGAGACCGGGGTGATCGGCACCGTCGAGACGCGCATCGGGGACACCCGGCTGCCCAGCGCCCTGACCACGCCGGAGGCCACCGACCTGCACGCCATCTTCGCCACCATGCGGGAGCGCGGGGCCGGCGCCGGGGTCATGGAGGTCTCCAGCCACGCCCTGGAGCAGGGCCGGGTCGGCGGGGCCCACTACGACGTGGCGATCTTCACCAACCTGTCGCAGGACCATCTGGACTACCACCCCACCATGGAGAGCTACTTCGCCGCGAAGGCCCGGCTGTTCACGCCGGAGTACTCCCGCGTCGGGGTGGTCAACATCGACGACGGCCACGGCCGCGAACTCGCGCGGACCGCGCGGATACCGCTCACGACGTTCTCGGCCGCCGGGGACCCGTCGGCCGACTGGCGGGCCGTCGACGTCCGGCTGGGCGCCGACGGCAGCGTGTTCCGGGTGGTGGGCCCGGGCGGCATCGAGGCCGACGCCTCCATCCGGCTGGCCGGGCCGTTCAACGTGGCGAACGCGCTGGCCGCGGTCGTCGCGCTGGTGGAGGCCGGGATCGGGCTGCCCGCCGCGCTGCGCGGGGTCGGCTCGCTGACCGGGGTGCCGGGGCGGCTGGAGCCGGTGGACGAGGGCCAGGGGTTCGCCGCGCTGGTGGACTACTCGCACAAGCCCGGGGCCGTCGAGGCGGTGCTGGGCTCGCTGCGCGAGGTCACCGCGGGACGGCTGATCGTGGTGCTGGGCTGCGGCGGCGACCGCGACCGCGGCAAGCGGCCGCTGATGGGGGAGGCCGCCGCCAGGCTGGCGGATGTGGCGGTGCTCACCGACGACAACCCGAGGTCGGAGGACCCCCTGGCGATCCTCGCCGCTATGGTCGAGGGCGTGCTCAAGGTGCCGCGGGCGGAACGGGCGCACCTGGTGGTGGAACCCGACCGCGCCGAGGCGATCGCGCTGGCGCTCGGCCGGGCCCGGCGCGGCGACGTGGTGGTCGTCGCGGGCAAGGGGCACGAGCAGGGGCAGTACGTGGCCGGTCGGGTCCTCCCCTTCGACGACCGCGAGGTGGTCCGCGCCGAACTGCGGCGGCTGACCGCCGGGACGAACGGAAGGGACGGGGGCCGGCGTTGATCCCACTGGCGCTGTCGGAGATCGCGGAGCTCACGGGCGGCACGGCGCCGCCGGGCGCCGCGGGCGCGGTGGCGGCCGGCCCGGTCGTCATCGACTCGCGGGCGGCCGGCCCGGGCGCGCTGTTCGTGGCGCTGCGCGGGGACCGGGTGGACGGCCACGACTTCGCCGCCGCCGCGGTGGCCGCCGGCGCCGCCGGGGTCCTGGCCGCGCGCCCCCTCGACGGAGTGCCCGCCGTGGTGGTGGACGACGTGGTCGCCGCGCTCGGACGACTGGCCCGAGGCGTTCTGGAGCGGCTGCCCGACGCCACCGTCGTCGGCGTCACCGGGTCGGCGGGCAAGACCTCCACCAAGGACCTGATCGCGCAGGTGCTGGAGCACCACGGCCCCACGGTGGCGCCCAAGGGGTCGTTCAACAACGAGATCGGCCACCCCCTCACCGTGCTGCGCGCCGACGAGGGGACCCGTCACCTCGTCCTGGAGATGGGCGCCCGCGGCATCGGTCACATCGCCTACCTGTGCGAGGTCGCCCCGCCGGGCGTCGGGGTGGTGCTGAACGTCGGCTCCGCCCACATCGGCGAGTTCGGCGGACGTGAGGTCATCGCCAAGGCCAAGGGCGAGCTGGTGGAGGCGCTGACACCCACCGGAGTCGCCGTCCTGAACGCCGACGACCCCCTGGTGCGCGCGATGACGTCCCGTACCTCCGCGCGGGTCGTGACCTTCGGGCGCGCGGCGGACGCGACGGTCCGCGCCGAGGACGAGACGCTCGACGCGCAGGGCCGTCCCCGCTTCACCCTCGTCACCCCGGAGGCGGCCGTACCGGTGTCGCTGGGGTTGCGCGGCTCGCACGCGGTCGGCAACGCGCTGGCCGCGGCGGCGGTCGCCCGCGAGGCCGGGATGGCGCCCGCGGCCGTCGCCGAGGCGCTGTCGGCGGCCCGGCCGATGAGCCGGTGGCGGATGGAGGTCACGGAACGGCCCGACGGCGTCGTCGTGGTCAACGACGCGTACAACGCCAACCCCGAGTCGATGAGCGCCGCGCTCGACACGGTCGCCCACATGGCGCGGGCCGCGGGCGGGCGGGCCTTCGCCGCACTCGGTGAAATGGGCGAACTCGGTGCCCGTTCTGTGGCGGAACACGAGAAGATCGGGCAGCATGTCGCGCGCGACGGATTCGCGGGCCTGGTCGCCGTCGGCGCCGCCACGGCGCCGATGCTGGACGGGGCAGGGCGGCAGGGGTCATGGACGGGAGAGTGCGTGCAGGTGGATGACGTCGGCGCGGCGGTGACCGCGCTCAACGAGCGGCTTCGGCCGCGGGACGTCGTGCTGGTGAAGGGCTCTCGCGTCACCGGGATGGAACGCGTCGCCGAGGGGCTGCTGGCCGCCGGGGGGTCCTCCCGGTGAAGAACATCATCCTGGCCGCCGCGGTCTCGCTGTTCATCGGCATGGTGGGGACCCCGGTGTGGATCCGCATCGTCCGCAGGCTGGGCTACGGCCAGATGATCCGCGAGGAGGGCCCGTCCGCGCACCACGACAAGCGCGGCACCCCCACGATGGGCGGCGCGGTCTTCATCGTCGGCTCCCTGGTCGGGTACGCCGTCGCGCACGTGGTCACGCAGACCACCCCGACCGTGTCCGGCGGGCTGGTGCTGCTGCTGATGACCGGGCTGGGCCTGGTCGGCTTCGTCGACGACTACATCAAGGTGTTCAAGCAGCGCAGCCTGGGGCTGCGCAGCGGCGCCAAGATGATCGGCATCATCCTGGTCGGCGTGGTGTTCGCCGTCGGGGCGCTGAACTTCCCCAACGGGTACGACGTCACCCCCGCCACCGACCAACTGTCGTTCCTGCGCGACTTCGGCCCCTCGATCGGCCCCTACCTGTTCGTGGTGTGGGCGCTGCTGCTCATCGCCGCGGTCTCCAACGGCGTCAACCTGACCGACGGGCTGGACGGCCTGGCCGCCGGACCGGCCGCCATGGTGCTGGCCGCCTACGTCATCATCGGCAACTGGCAGCTCCGCAACAGTTGCTACGGCGACGGGCTGGCGCCCAACTGCTACAGCGTCCGCGACCCGCTGGACCTGGCGGTGGTCGCCGCCGCCGTGCTGGGCGGCGTGTTCGGGTTCCTGTGGTGGAACGCCCCGCCCGCCAAGGTGTTCATGGGCGACACCGGCTCGCTGGCCCTGGGCGGCGTGCTGGTCGGCCTCGCCATCCTCACCCGCACCCAGTTCCTGCTGGCCATCCTGGCGGGCCTGATCGTGATGATCACCCTGTCGGTGATGATCCAGGTCGGGGTGTTCCGGATCAGCTCGAAGATGACCGGGTCCGGGAAGCGCGTGTTCAAGATGGCGCCGCTGCAGCACCACTTCGAACTGTCCGGCTGGGCGGAGACCACGATCGTCGTGCGGTTCTGGCTGATGTCGGCGCTGTTCGTGGCGATCGGGCTCGGCCTGTTCTACCTGGAATGGATGCCCAAGGGGTGAACTGGAAGGATCTGGCGGTCTGCGTCGCCGGCCTGGGGGTCTCGGGTCGGGCGGCGGCCCGCGCCCTGGCCGGGCGGGGCGCCCGCGTCACCGCCGTGGACGCCCGCGACGACGAGACCGCCCGCGGGCAGGCCGCCGAGCTGGAGTCCCACGGGGTGACGGTGCGGCTCGGCGACGGCGACACGCTGCCGCCCGGCACCGAGCTGGTCGTCGTGTCACCGGGCTGGCGGCCCGACGCGCCGCTGCCCTCGGCCGCCGTCGCGGCCGGTGTGGAGGTGTACGGCGAGGTCGAGCTGGCCTGGCGGCTGCGCCCGGCCGACGCCGCGCCGTGGCTGGCGCTCACCGGCACGAACGGCAAGACCACCGCCGTACGGATGCTGGCGGCCGTCCTGTCGGCCGCCGGTCGACGGCCGCTGGCGGTCGGCAACGTCGGCACGCCGATCGTCGAGGCGGTCCTCGACCCCACGTACGACGTGCTGGCCGTGGAGCTGTCCAGCTACCAACTGCACTGGTCGTCCACCGTGGCCCCGTTCGCCGCCGCGGTGCTGAACGTCGCGCCCGACCACATCGACTGGCACGGGTCCCTGGACGCGTACGCGGCCGACAAGGGCCGGATCTACGCGCCGGGGACGCTCGCCGTCGCCAACGCCGACGACCCCGTCGCGGCACGGCTCGCCGGAGCGTCGCCCGTCGCCGCGTTCACGCTCGACGTCCCTCGCCCGGGGCAGCTCGGCGTCGTGGAGGGCCTGCTGGTCGACCGCGCGTTCGTCGCCGACCCGGTGCGCGAGGCCGCCGAGCTGGCCGCGCTCGGCGACGTCCGCCCGTTCGCCCCGCACAACGTGGCCAACGCGCTCGCCGCCGCCGCGCTGGCGCGTGCCTTCGGCGTACCGCCCGAGGCCGTACGGGAGGGGCTGCGCGCGTTCACGCCCGACCCGCACCGCATCGCGCACGTGATGACCGTCGGCGGCGTCCACTACGTGGACGACTCCAAGGCCACCAACCCGCACGCCGCCGGCGCGTCGCTGGCGGCCTGCGAGTCGGCGGTGTGGATCGCGGGGGGCCTGCTCAAGGGCGCCGACGTGGAGGACCTCGTGCGTTCGTGCGCGCCCCGGCTGCGGGCCGTGGTGCTGCTGGGCGCCGATCGCGACCAGATCGCCCGCGCTCTCGCACGACACGCCCCGGATGTGCCGGTCGTGGACGTCGCCGCCACGGACACTGGGGCGATGGACACCGTCGTGACCGAAGCCTCCCGTCTCGCCCGACCCGGCGACACCGTGCTCCTGGCCCCCGCCGGGGCGTCGTTCGACATGTTCACGAGCTACGGCGCGCGCGGCGACGCGTTCGCCGACGCGGTGCGCAGGCTGCCCGATCCGCCCGACCGCCCGGGGACGGCGCGGTAGACGCCATGACCTCGCTTCCCGCGGAGGGCGGGAGCGGCGGCCGGCCCGGGATCCGCGCGCAGATCGTCGCGGTGGTCGGGCTGCTGGACCGCCCGCTGACCTCGTACTACCTGGTGCTCGGCTGCTCGATGCTGCTGCTCACGCTGGGGCTGACCATGGTGCTGGCCTCCTCCAACGTCGAGCAGTTGGAGCAGACCGGCTCGGCGTACACGCTGTTCCAGAAGCAGGCCATGTGGGTCGGCATCGGGCTGCCCGCGATGTGGCTGGCGGCCAGGCTGCCGCCGCGCACGTTCCGGGCGTTGGCCTACCCGCTGCTGCTGCTGTCGGTGATCGGCCTGGTGATCGTGCTGATCCCGGGGCTGGGCTCGACCGCCTGGGGCGCGACCCGGTGGATCGACCTGGGGCCGTTCCAGATCCAGCCGTCGGAGCCCGCCAAGCTGGGCCTGGTGCTGTGGGGGGCCGACCTGATGGCCCGGCGCGACAAGCTGGGCCAGCTCACCGACTGGCGGGCGCTGCTGATCCCGCTGATGCCCGGCGCCGGCGTGGTGGTGCTGCTGGTGATGCTGGGGAACGACCTGGGCACCACGCTGGTGCTCCTCACGATCTTCCTGGCGCTGCTGTGGGTGGTGGGCGCCCCGTTCCGGCTGTTCGTCGGCATGACCGGGCTGATCGGGCTGCTGGTGGCCATCCTGATCGTCGTCGAGCCCTACCGGATGCAGCGGCTGACGGGGTTCCTGGACCAGTCCGGCGACCCGTTGGGCATCCGGTACCAGGGCACCCAGGGGCTGCTGGCCATCGCCTCCGGCGGCTGGTTCGGCACCGGGCTGGGGGAGGGCCGGGCCCAGTGGGGGTTCCTGCCGCACGCCGAGACCGACTTCATCTTCGCGATCGTCGGAGAACAGTTGGGGCTGGTCGGTACCCTCGTCGTGCTGGGTCTCTTCGGTCTGCTGGCCTACGCCGGACTGCGGATCGCCCGGCGGGTCAAGGACCCGTTCATGCGGCTGGCCGCCGCGGCGGCCACCGGCTGGCTGTCGGTCCAGGCGATCGTCAACATCGGGGCGGTGATCGGTGTGCTCCCCATCACGGGAATCCCGCTGCCGCTGGTGTCCTACGGGGGATCGGCGATGATCCCCACCCTGGTCGTGCTGGGCATGCTGCTGGCGTTCGCGCAGCGCGAGCCGGGAGCGCGGCAGGCGCTGGCCGCACGGGGTCCCGGACCGGCCGTGCGCGCCCTAAGCTGGCTGGGTCTGGCACGGCGATGACGTCCGTACTCTTCTTCATCACGTCAAGGAGGCGTTCCCGAGCATGAGGGTTGTCCTGGCCGGCGGCGGGACCGCTGGACACATCGAGCCCGCCCTTGCCCTCGCCGACGCGCTGCGCCGCGAGGATCCGAGCGTCGGGATCACCTGTCTGGGCACCGAGCGGGGACTGGAGACCCGGCTGGTCCCGCAGCGCGGGTACGAGCTGGCCCTGGTGCCGCCCGTTCCGCTGCCCCGCACGCTGACACCCCGGCTGCTGACCGTGCCCGGCCGGCTGCGCGGGGCCATCAACGCGGCCGCCGCGGTGCTGGACCGGGTGGAGGCCGACGTGCTGGTCGGCTTCGGCGGCTACGTCGCCACCCCCGGCTACCTCGCCGCCCGCAAGCGCCGCGTGCCGATCATCGTGCACGAGGCCAACCCGCGTCCGGGGCTGGCCAACCGGCTCGGCGCCCGGTTCACCGAGAACGTCGCGGTCTCGCACCCCGACTCCCCGCTGCCGCACGCGACCTTCGTGGGGATCCCGCTGCGCCGCGACATCGCCACGCTGGACCGGCTGGCGATGGGCGACAAGGCGCGCTCCTACTTCGGGCTGCTGCCGGACCTGCCCACCCTGCTGATCTTCGGCGGCTCGCAGGGCGCCCGCTCCCTCAACCGGGCGGCGGTCGCCTCGGCCCCGGCGTTCCGCGCGGCGGGCATCCAGGTGCTGCACATCGTCGGGCCGAAGAACACCGAGGAGCCCGAGCCCTCCCGGGACGGTCCGCAGTACGTGACGCTGCCGTACTGCGACCGGATGGACCTGGCGTACGCCGCCGCCGACATGGCCATGTGCCGGTCCGGCGCGATGACCTGCGCCGAACTGGCCGCGGTGGGCCTGCCGGCGGCGTACGTCCCGCTGCCGCACGGCAACGGCGAGCAGCGCCTGAACGCCGAGCCCATCGTGGCGGCGGGCGGCGGGATGCTGGTCGAGGACGCCGAGCTGACCCCCGAGTGGATCCGGCAGAACCTGCTGCCCTCACTGGCCGACCCGGCGCAGGTGGCGCAGATGTCGGAGGCCGCCGCGAGCATGGGCCGCCGCGACGCCGACGTGACGCTGGCGCGGATGGTCCGCGAGGTCGTGCACGGGGCCAGAGCCCGATGACCGGGACCGCCGGGGGCGCGGCGCCCGAGCTGGGCAGGGTCCACTTCATCGCGATCGGCGGCGCCGGCATGTCGGGCATCGCCCGGATCATGCTCCGCCGCGGCATCGCCGTCTCCGGCAGCGACGCCAAGGACTCCGAGCTGCTCGGTCAGCTCGGTGGGCTGGGCGCCAAGGTCTACGTGGGGCACGCCGCCGAGCACCTCGGCGACGCCGACACGGTGGTGGTCTCCACCGCCATCCGCGAGAGCAACCCCGAGCTGAGGGCGGCCCGGGAACGCGGCCTTCGCGTATTGCACCGTTCCGAGGCGCTGGCGTCGCTGATGATCGGGCGGCGGGCCGTCGCGGTCGCGGGCACCCACGGCAAGACCACCACCACGTCGATGCTGACCGTGGTCCTGCAGCACGCCGGGGCCGACCCCGCGTACTGCATCGGCGGTCAGCTCGTCACCACCGGGCTCGGCGCCGACGACGGGACCGGCGACGTGTTCGTCGCCGAGGCCGACGAGAGCGACGGATCGTTCCTGCGCTACACGCCGCAGATCGCGGTGGTCACCAACGTCGAGGCCGACCACCTCGACAACTACGGCGAGTTCGAGCAGGTCAAGGAGAACTTCCGGCGGTTCGTCGGCCGCATCGCCCCCGGCGGCGCGCTGGTGGCCGGCGCGGACGACCCGGTCGCCCGCGAGCTGACCGAGGCCGCCCGCGAGCGCGGGCTGACCGTGGTGACCTACGGCGAGGCCGACGACGCCGACCTGCGGATCACCGGTTTCAACCCGCGCGGGCTGGGCTCGTGTTTCGAGATCGAGGGATTGGGGTCCGTGCGGCTGGAGGTGCCCGGCCGGCACTACGCCCACAACGCCACCGCCGCGGTCGCGGTCGCGCGGCTGCTCGGGCACGACTTCGAGGTGGTGCGCGAGGGGCTGGCCTCGTTCACCGGGTCGATGCGGCGGCTGGAGCGCAAGGGCGAGGCGGGCGGGGTGCAGGTCTTCGACAGCTACGCCCACCACCCGACCGAGCTGTCGGCCGACCTGAACGCGACCCGCGACTACGTGGACCAGCTCGCCGCCGAGGGGCGCGCGGGCCGGATCGTCGCGGTGTTCCAGCCGCACCTGTACAGCCGCACCCGGTTCTTCGCCGCCGAATTCGGCGCGGCGCTCGGCCTGGCCGACGTGGCGGTGGTCCTGGACGTGTACGGGGCCCGCGAGGATCCCGAGCCGGGTGTGAGCGGCCGGCTGATCGCCGACGCGGTCCCGGCCGGCACGCGGGTGGAGTACGTCCCCGAGTGGGACGAGGTCCCCGGCGTGGTGGC
This sequence comes from Thermomonospora umbrina, assembly GCF_003386555.1. Classification (GTDB taxonomy): domain Bacteria; phylum Actinomycetota; class Actinomycetes; order Streptosporangiales; family Streptosporangiaceae; genus Thermomonospora; species Thermomonospora umbrina. Next base: position 5,724,372 of record NZ_QTTT01000001.1, read on the forward strand.
GGGTCTGGCCCGTCCCGGCGATCTGGTGATCACGCTGGGCGCGGGCGACGTGACCGGGCTCGGCCCGCTGATCCTGGAACGGCTCGGCTGAGCCGGGACGGTCACGACTCGGCCGCAGAAGTGGCCGGCGCGGCGTGGAACGAGGAATCCGAAATCGATTCGGGTCATCATCGAGGCCATGGCGGAGACTCAGACGGCACGACCCCGGCGGCCGGCGCCCGCGGCGCGGGCCCGACGACGTCCGAACCGGTGGAAGCTGATCTTCGTGATGCTGCTCGTGCTGGCCGTGCTCGGCGCGGCCGGCTGGGTGCTGCTCGGGTCCAAGCTGCTGGTCGTCCGGCACGTCGAGGTGTCCGGGACCCGGCTGGTGCCCCGCGACCGGCTGGTCGCCGAGGCCCGGATCCGGCTGGGGCTGCCGATGGCCCGGTTGGACACCGACGCCGTCCGCGACCGGGTGCGGGGCGTCCGCGAGGTCGAGTCCGCCGAGGTCCGGCGGGTCTGGCCGGGAACGGTGCGGATCGAGGTGCGGGAGCGGACGCCGGTGGTCGCCGTCGAGCGCTCCGGCCGGTACTTCTCGCTCGACCGGTTCGGGATGACGGTGGTCGACTCGCCGGAACGGCCGGCGCTGCCCGTGCTGTCGGTCGGCGCGCCCGGACCGGACGACCCGGCCACCCGCGCGGCGCTGGGCGTGATCGGCGAGCTGCCGGACGGCCTGGCCCGGCGGCTGACCGGGGTCGAGGCGACCAGTCCGGAGTCGGTCACCCTGCGGTTGGGCGGGGAGCGTTCCGGCGACCAACCGCTGACGGTGGTGTGGGGCGCGCCGGGACGCGCCGCCGAGAAGGGCCGTCTGGTGGACGCGCTGCGGCGGACGTCGGCCGGGCGCACCGCCCGCATGATCGACGTCAGCTCGCCCGAGGTGGTGACGACCCGGTGAGCCCGGTACGCGAAGGATCACACCGGCGATCGGCCCCGTCCGCGCGAGTCGGCGCGTGCGGGCGCCCCCGCATGGGGCAGTCTTGGAGGACTGCACGCGCACCGGACGCGCGTGCGACGCGTCGGGAGGGGAGGGACCGGGGTGGACCGACCGAGGGATGATCGCGGGGTTCGGCGGACGAGTCGCACCGGCTCGGACGAGCCGGGCGCGTCGCGACACGCCGGTGCACTTCCGGGGGGGTTAGTTGACCCTGGCGGTGACCCGCCCCTACTGTCCGTATCAGTCCTCAGGTTGACATAAGTATAACCCTCAACTTGAGGGTGAGAGTTGCCGTGCGGTCTCGGAGGCCGTGGGCGACCTGGTCGGTAACATCGCGCGGGCCGGAGCTTCGACGAAGCCTCCGGCCGGCCGGACGCAAGCGAGCGGAAAGGCCCCTCGTCGTGGCAGCACCGCAGAACTACCTCGCGGTCATCAAGGTCGTCGGCATCGGCGGCGGCGGCGTCAACGCCGTCAACCGGATGATCGAAGAGGGCCTCAAGGGCGTCGAGTTCATCGCGATCAACACCGATGCCCAGGCGCTGCTGATGAGCGATGCCGATGTCAAGCTGGACGTCGGGCGCGAACTCACCCGCGGGCTCGGCGCGGGGGCCAACCCCGACGTGGGCCGCAAGGCCGCCGAGGACCACCGCGAGGAGATCGAGGAGGTGCTCAAGGGCGCCGACATGGTCTTCGTCACGGCGGGCGAGGGCGGCGGCACCGGCACCGGCGGCGCCCCGGTGGTCGCCAACATCGCCCGATCGCTGGGCGCGTTGACCATAGGAGTCGTCACCCGCCCGTTCAGCTTCGAGGGCAAGCGCCGGGCGATGCAGGCCGAGGCCGGCATCGAGACCCTGCGCGACGAGGTCGACACCCTCATCGTCATCCCCAACGACCGGCTGCTGTCGATCTCCGACCGCCAGGTCAGCGTGCTGGACGCGTTCAAGGCCGCCGACCAGGTGCTGCTGTCCGGTGTGCAGGGCATCACCGACCTGATCACCACCCCGGGTCTGATCAACCTGGACTTCGCCGACGTCAAGTCGGTGATGAGCGGGGCCGGCTCGGCGCTCATGGGCATCGGCTCGGCGCGCGGGGACGACCGTTCGGTGGCCGCCGCCGAGATGGCGATCTCCAGCCCGCTGCTGGAGGCCAGCATCGACGGGGCGCACGGGGTGCTGCTGTCCATCTCCGGCGGCTCGGACCTCGGCCTCTTCGAGATCAACGAGGCGGCCCAACTGGTGTCCAACGCCGCCGCCCCCGACGCCAACATCATCTTCGGCGCGGTCATCGACGACGCGCTCGGCGACGAGGTCCGGGTGACCGTGATCGCCGCGGGGTTCGACGAGGGCCGCCCTACTAAGCCGACGCCGGAGCCCGAGAACCGCAGGCTTCCGTCGTCGGCGAACCGCTCCACCCCCCCGCCCGCGCCCGCCGCCCCCGTCCCGGCCAACCCCATCCCCACCCGGGTCGGCCGGACCGAGCCCGCGGCCCCCGCGCAGTCGGTGGCGCAGGCCGCCGCCGCGCCGCAGGCCCAGAACGCCCCGGCGTCCGCGCCGTCCCGCGAGGAGACCGCGGCCCGCGAGCCCGGCGCGTCCGGCGGCGAGCCGGAGCCCGCCGGTTCCACGGCCGACAAGGACGAGACCTCGGCGGGTCGTCCGGCCGCCGCGCCCGACCCCGCCCCCGCCCCGGCCGCCAAGCAGGAGCGCGAGGCGCCCGCAGCCCCGGCGCCGCGTCCCCGGCCCGCGTCGGAGCAGTCCTCGGCCCGGGTCCACGCGGGCGAGAACGACGGCGGCCCCGGCACCGGCCCGCGCCGCCGCCCCGTCGTCTTCGACGAGGACGACGACCTCGACGTCCCGGACTTCCTCAAGTAGTGGGCGTCTCGACGACCGCCCGCGCCGGGGAACTGGCGGACAACCTCGCGTTCGTCCGCGGGCGGATCGCGGCGGCCTGTGCCGCCGCAGGCCGCGACCCGGCGAAGATCACCCTGATCGCGGTGACCAAGACGTTCCCCGCCTCCGACGTCCGGCTGTTGGCCGGCCTCGGGATCGCCGAGGTCGGGGAGAACCGCGACCAAGAGGCCGCCCCCAAGGCCGCCGAATGCGCCGACCTCCCGCTGACCTGGCACTTCGTCGGGCAACTGCAGACCAACAAGGCCCGTGCGGTGGCCGCCTACGCCGATGTCGTGCAGTCCGTCGATCGGGCCCGGCTCGTGTCGGCGCTGTCGGCCGGCGCGGTCCGGGCGGAACGGACGCTGCGCTGCCTGGTGCAGGTCTCCCTGGACGAGCGTCCCGGGGGGCGCGGCGGCGCGGCCCCCGCCGAGGTCCCCGGGCTGGCCGGGCTGATCGCGGGGGCGGACGGACTCGAGCTCGGCGGCGTGATGGCGGTGGCGCCGCAGGGCGCGGATCCGGCCCGCGCGTTCGAACGGCTCGCGCGGATCGCGGCGGACCTGCGCGCCGCGCACCCGGAGGCCACGGCGATCTCTGCCGGTATGAGCGGGGATCTGGAGCAGGCCGTCGCGTGTGGCGCGACACACCTGCGGATCGGTACGGCGTTGCTCGGCGGCCGGAGCGCAATCGTCAGGTAATGTCCCCACAGTGGCACCCGCCCGGGACGGGGCCACTTCGGCAACTGTCCGGCAGCGGCCGTCCGCCAGGCGCGGCACCCACAGGACGACGGAGGGGCTTATGGCCAGCGCGATGCGCAAGATGGCGGTCTACCTCGGCCTGGTTGAGGACGACCGCTATGAGGACAAGTACGACGACTACGACGAGTACGACGTCTACGACGACGAGGCGACCGATCAGGGGCGGCGCAGGTCCGAGGAGTCCGGCGGCCAGCTTACCCGAGCCGAGGAGACACCGGACCGGGATCGCGATCATCACGCGCCGGCGACCCCCGAGCGACGCTCCGTGACGCTGTACGAGTCCGGTTCGTCCGACCTCGCGCGGATCACCACCCTTCATCCGCGGACCTACAACGAGGCCCGGATCATCGGCGAGCACTTCCGTGAGGGCACGCCGGTGATCATGAACCTGACCGAGATGACCGACAGTGACGCCAAACGTCTGGTCGACTTCGCGGCGGGTCTCATATTCGGCCTGCGCGGGAGCATCGATCGTGTTACCAACAAGGTGTTCCTGCTGTCGCCCGCCAACGTGGAGGTGACGGCCGAGGACAAGGCCCGGATGGCAGAACGAGGATTCTTCAACCAAAGCTGACCAGCCACATGCGAGAGTGTCCGTGAACATCGTCGTGAACGTGCTGACCACGATTCTGTGGATCTTCCTTCTCTTTCTGATGGGGAGGCTGATCTTCGATGTGCTGCAGTCGTTCGCCCGGTCGTGGCAGCCCCGTGGAGTGCTGCTGGTGGTGGCGGAGATCACCTACACCGTGACCGACCCCCCGCTGAAACTGCTGAGACGGTTCATCCCGCCGGTACGAGTGCGTAATCTGGCATTGGACCTCAGCTTCACGGTGCTCTTCTTCGTGGTCTACATCATGATCATCTTCGTGGGGGGTTTGAGGTCATGATCATCTTCGCCCCGGAGCCCTGATCGGATACCGTCCTTTGGGACAGACTCCAAGCGCGCCTAGGAGACGACATGCCGCTCACACCCGCCGACGTGCGGAACAAGCAGTTCAGTACCACCCGGCTCAGGCCCGGGTACGACGAGGAAGAGGTCGACGCCTTCCTCGACGAGGTGGAGTCGGAGCTCGACCGCCTCATTCAGGAGAACGAGGAGCTGCGCGCCAAGCTGGCGGAGTGCCTGCGGGGCAAGGTGCCGGCCATGGCCGCCCCGATCGTGGAGCCCAAGCCGGAGCTGCCCCCGGTGCCCGAGCCGCCGCGGCCGGAGCCCAAGCCCGAGCCTGAGCCCGCGCTGGGCGCCCTCGGCATGCCCGCCCCCAGCGGCGAGGACAACATGGACACCGCGGCCCGCGTGCTGGCGCTGGCGCAGCAGACCGCCGACCAGGCGATCGCCGACGCCCGCCGCGAGGCCGACGAGACGCTGGGCCGCGCCCGCCGCGAGGCCGAGGAGATCGTCGGCAACGCGCGCCGCCAGGCCGACCAGATCCTCGGCGAGGCCCGCGCCCGCGGCGCCGAGCTCGACCGCGACGCCCAGGACCGGCACCGTCAGGTGATGGGGTCGCTGGTGCAGCAGCGCGAGGAGCTCGAGCGCGAGGTCGACAACCTGCGCGCCTTCGAGCGCGAGTACCGCAGCAGGCTCAAGGTCTATCTCGAGGGACAGTTGCGCGAGCTGGAGGTCGGCACCACCGAGGGAGGCCCCTTCGGCCCCGGAGGTCCCGGCACCGGACCGCAGACCGGCCCGCAGCAGGTGATCCAGCACCAGGAGAACCGCAACGGTCAGCCGCAACCGGCCCCCGCGCCCACCCCCGCCCCCGCTCCCGCGACGACCGGGCCCACGCCCTTCCCGCCGCCCGCCGAGCCGGCCCAGCACGCCCAGCACTCCGCCACCGGAGCGTTTCACACCGCCGACAACCCTCCGCACGACAGGCGTTGACGCCCGTCGCGTGAGCGATAGTGTCTTTGCGATCGCGCCGTACCGCGAATGGCAGCGAGGCCATTCGCACGGCGCTGCGAAGACCGGCGGTGGCCCCAGGCGCCCTGGGCGGCCTGTAGAGAGAAGGACCCTGTGATCATCCTGAGCGGCGTCCTCGTGGTGGTGGCGATCGGCCTGCTGGTTGCGGGCATGGTCGCCGGCCGTGACGCGGAAGCGGACGCGAAGGTTTTCGGCCTCGAGACGCTGACGGTGATCTACATCTCGATCGCGGTCAGCGCGGTGTCGGCGATCTGCCTGGCCATCGGGGTGTACCTGCGGCGTAGGGAACTGTTCGGCGCGGGCGCGGGCGCGGCCCGCTCCAAGAAGAAGGCGGCCAAGGCCGCCCGCACCAAGCCCGCCCGCACCAAGGGCAAGGCGGCGAAGGCGTCCGCCGGTCCGCGCGGGGGCGCCCGCCCGGCCGCGGCCGACGCGCCCACACCCGCCGCCTCCGCCCAGCCCGCACGGGTGCCGGACGAGGCCCTCGTCAAGGTCGTTCCCGGACGTAAGCGCTACCACCTGGGCAGTTGCCGCCAGGTGGCCGGCCGCGACACCGAGGAGCTCACCTACGTCGAGGCCAAGGAGGAGGGGTTCAGCCCCTGCACCGCCTGCATGCCCGACACCGCCCTGGCGGCGCGCGCCGCGGTGTCGGAGCCCAAGGCGGCAGGCAAGGGCGAGCCCAAGGCCGCCGAGCGCAGGGGCGGCAAGGCCGGCTCCGCCAAGTCCGCCGAGCAGGGGGACGACTCCGCCAAGGGCTCCGCGGGCACCGGCACCACCGCGGTGCTCAGCAAGCCCGACCTTCCCGGGGACGGCCCCACCGCGGCCTCCGGCCCGTCGGCCCCGTCCGCGCAGTCGGTCGCGCCGCCGACGCCCCCGGCCCCGTCGGCTCCGCTCGCGGCGGCTCCCACGCCGCCCGCCCCGGCTCCGGCCCCGCCCACTCCGGCCCGGCTCTCGCCGCTGTCCGCGCCGCCGCCGTCACCCCCGCAACCCGCGGCCCCGCCGACCCCGCAGCCGCAGCCGCCGGCGACCCCGCCGACACCGTCCTCGGCGGCTCCCACGCCGCCCGCCCCGACCTCCCCGGCACCCGCCGCTCCGGCGGCCCCGGCACCCCCCGCTCCGGCGGCCCCGGCCCCGGCGCCCGCCGCGCCGAGCCCCGTGCCGTCCGCCTGGCCGGCGCCGACCGTGCGCAGGGAGACGGCCCCGCCCCGGCCCACCGTGACCGACCGGCCGGTGCCCGAGCAGGCCCGGCCGGAGGCCGCCACGACCGGCGACCGTCCCGCCGAGCCCGGGGCCCCCGCGTCCGACCCGATCGTGCGGATCCTCAGCGGCACCCGGCGCTACCACAACTCCGACTGCGCGCTGATCGAGGACATCGGCGACGAGGCCGAGGACCTGGAGGCGCTGCCGCGTTCGGAGGCCCAGGCCCGCGGCTGCACGCCGTGCCTGGTCTGCCAGCCCGACAAGGAGCCCACCCGGGGCTGAGGGGCTAGGGGCTCCCGAGCCTCTTGCGCTTGACGTCCACGCCCCCGAAGATCGCGACGCCGCTCAGCCGGATGACGGGGGCGTCCGGATCCAACGGGTCGTCGTCGGGCAGCGAGGTGCCGCCGAACACCGCCGAGATCGAGCTGATCACGCGGACGCCCGGCGGCACCGTGAGGGAGACGCCCCCGCAGACGCAGGTGATGTTGAGGGTGACCTCCCGCGCGCTCAGCACCGCCTGACGGAAGTCCAAGTCCACGCCGCCGAAGGCGCTGAGCACACTGGTCTGCGCCTCGACCAGCCAGCGGCCCCGGCGTTCGGCCCCGCCGAAGACGGCCGTCACGCTCGCCGACTCGCGGCGTGGCTCCGGCAGGGGCGGCTCCTTGTCGAGCCGGACCCCGCCGTTCGCCGACGTGTCGCCCTCGGCGGGCAGGTCCGCCACGATCGGGGCCAACTCGGCGTACGTCCTGGCACGGTAGACGGCGTCGATCCGGTCGGAGTGCTCGTCGGGTGTCAGCCTTCCCTCGGCCAGCGCCTCGCGGAGCCGGTCGGCGATCCGGTCGCGATCGGCGTCGGACGCCCGCATCGCGGCCGGGCCGCCGGACGACGGCACGGCCGGCGACGCGGCGGCGGGGTGGGGCTCGGGCGGGGAGGGGGTCTGAGACTGGTCCACCCCTCCATCATTCCAAACGCGATGTATCGTGAAAAGCGGTCAGGGCCCTCGTGTTTCGGACGGCCTTCAGACCGCCTTGCGGAGTCGGAACACCAGCCCGAGGTCCTCGTCCCGCCGGACCGGCAGCTCCTCGTCGGGCTCGCCCTCCTCGATCCGGACGGCCAGCACCTCGGCGGCGACCTGCCCGCCCTGGGTGCGCAGCGCCTCGCCGAGGTCCCCGGCCGTGGCGCCCTCGGTCCGCCACCACAGCTCGATCCGGTCGGTGACGTCCAGTCCGGCGGCCTTGCGGGCCTCCTGCACCAGCCGGATGACCTCGCGGACGAGCCCGGCCCGGCGCAGCTCGGGCGTGATGGACAGGTCGAGGGCGAGGGTCTCGCCCCCCGCGCTCTCCACCGCCCAGCCGCTGCGCGGACGCTCGGTGACGATCACGTCGTCGGGGCCCAGGGCGACGTCGCCGACCTCGGCGACCTCCAGGGACACCGTGCCGTCGGCCCGCAGCGCCGCGACGAGCGCGGCCGGGTCGGAGCCGGTGACCGCCTTGGCGACCTTGGGGGCGTCCTTCTTGTACCGGCCGCCGAGGGCCCGGAAGTTGGGCTTGACCTCGTACTCGACCAGGTCGCCGCCGATCGCGGACAGGTCCTCGAAGTGCTCCACGTTCAGCTCGTCGGCGATCTGGGCGCGCAGCTCCTCGGGGAGGGAGGCCCAGCCGGGCGCGCCGACCAGGGCGCGGCCGAGGGGCTGCCGGGTCCGCACGCCGCTGCCGGCCCGCGCCGCCCGCCCCAGCTCGACCAGCCGCCGCACGAGGGCCATCTGCCCGGTGAGCCGCTCGTCCAGCAGGTCCTCGCGCACCTCGGGCCAGGACGCCAGGTGCACCGACTCGGGACCGTCGGCGGGCCGGACGACGTCCCACACGTAGTCGGTCAGGAACGGCACCAGCGGCGCCATCAGCCGCGTCAGCGTCTCCAGGCATTGGTAGAGCGTCGCGAACGCGGACGACCCGTCGGGGGTCTGCGGGCCCTCCCAGAACCGCCGCCGTGAGCGCCGCACGTACCAGTTCGACAGGTCGTCGACGAACTCGGCGAGCCGTCGCCCGGCGCGGGCGGTGTCGAACTGCTCCAGCGCCGCGTCCACCTCGCGGACGGTGCGGTGCAGCTCCGCCAGCGCCCACCGGTCCAGCAGCGGCCGGTCCGCGGGGGCGGGGGCCTCGCCCATCCGCTCCGGCGTCCACGCCTCGCCGTCCCCGGAGCCGTCCCCGGACGCCGCCGCGTTCGCGTAGAGGACGAGGAACGACGCGGTGTTCCAGTAGGTGAGCAGGACCTTGCGGACGATCTCCTCCAGCGCGGCGTGGCCTACGCGGCGGGCGGCCCAGGGGAGCCCGCTGGAGGCCATGTACCAGCGCAGGGCGTCCGCGCCGTGCCGGTCCATCAGGGGGATCGGCTCGAGGACGTTGCCCAGGTGCTTGCTCATCTTCCGGCCGTCCTCGGCCAGGATCAGGCCCAGGCACAGCACGTTCTCGTACGAGGACCTGTCGAACACCAGCGTGCCGACCGCCATCAGCGAGTAGAACCAGCCGCGGGTCTGGTCCTGGGCCTCGCAGATGTACTGCGCCGGGTAGGACGCCTCGAACACGTCCTGGTTGCGGTAGGGCGCGCCCCACTGGGCGAACGGCATCGAGCCGGAGTCGTACCAGGCGTCGATGACGTCGGGCACCCGTCGCGCCTCCTTGCCGCACTCGGGGCAGTCGAACGTCACGTCGTCCACGTACGGACGGTGCGGGTCGAGCGCGGACAGGTCGCCCCCGGCGTGCTCGCCCAACTCCTTCAGGGAGCCGATGGCGGTGACGTGGTCGTCCTCGCACAGCCACAAGGGAAGCGGCGTGCCCCAGTAGCGCGAACGGGACAGCGACCAGTCGACGTTGTTGCGCAGCCACTCCCCGTACCGGCCCTCCTTGACCGTCTCGGGGAACCAGTTGGTGCCGGCGTTCTCCTCCAGGAGCCGGTCCTTGATCTGGGTGGTGCGGATGTACCAGGCCGGCAGCGCGTAGTAGAGCAGCGGCGTGTGGCAGCGCCAGCAGTGCGGGTAGCTGTGCTCGTACGACTCGCCCCGGAAGAGCAGGCCCCGTTCCTCCAGGTCCTTCAGCAGGGGCTCGTTCGCGTCCTTGAAGAAGACCCCGCCGACCAGCGGCACCTGGGCCTCGAAGCGTCCGTCGGGCCGGATCGGGTTGACCGTCGGCAGCCCGTTGGCGCGGCAGGCGGCGAAGTCGTCGGCGCCGAACGCGGGGGCCAGGTGCACCATGCCGGTGCCGTCCTCGGTGGTGACGAAGTCGGCGGCGATCACCCGGTGCGCGTCGGGGATGTCGACCAGGTCGAACGGCCGCCGGTAGGTCAGCCCCACCAGCTCGGCGCCCGGCACCCGCTGAACGGCCTCCCAGCCCTCGCCGAGCCCCTTCTCGAACAACGGCTCGGCGACGACGACGGACTCCGCGCCGTTGGTGGCGACCAGGTACGTGACGTCCGGGTGGACGGCGATGGCGGTGTTGGAGACCAGCGTCCACGGGGTCGTGGTCCACACGAGCAGCGCCGCGCGGCCCGCCAGCGGCCCCGACGTGAGCGGGAACCGGACGGTCACCGACGGATCGACGACGTTCTCGTACCCGCCGGGCTGGCCCAGCTCGTGGTCCGACAGCGGGGTGCCGCAGCGGGGGCAGTACGGGCTGATCCGGTGGTCGCGGACCAGCAGGCCCTTGTCGTGGATGACCTTCAGCGACCACCACACGGCCTCGACGTAGTCGGGGTCCATGGTCCGGTACGCCTGGGACATGTCGACCCAGTAGCCCATCCGCTCGGTCATGGCCTCGAAGGCGTCGACGTGGCGGAGCACGGACTCGCGGCAGCGGGCGTTGAACTCGGCCACGCCGTAGCGCTCGATGTCCTGCTTGCCGGACAGGCCCAACTCCTTCTCCACCGCGACCTCGACGGGCAGGCCGTGGCAGTCCCAGCCGGCCTTGCGGGGGACGTGGAAGCCCTTCATGGTCTTGTAGCGGGGGAAGACGTCCTTGAAGACGCGGGCCTCGACGTGGTGGACGCCCGGCATCCCGTTGGCGGTGGGCGGGCCCTCGTAGAACACCCAGCGCGGGCCCTCGGCGTTGCGCTCCAGGGAGCGCTCGAAGACGGCGCCCTCCTGCCAGCGGCGCAGCATCTCGCGTTCGAGCGCGGGCAGATCCACCTGCGCGGGCAGCGCCCTGAACTGACGGGTCACGGCGGAACCTCCGGTACGACACGACGACTCATGCGGACCGGAGGGACGAGGCCGGCGGGCCCCGCGGTACCACCCTCCCTTGACCGCGCCGACGGGCGCGGCCCACTTCATTCCGAGTCTCGGCGGCCGGGTCTACTGGGCGCGAGGCCGTTCTTCCGGCGGCTCCGGGGTGATCAGACCGCCGGGCTCGCCTCCGGGCTCGCACCGTCCCCGGATCGCTCATGGCTGCGTACGGCGGCAGGTGTCCCCATCAGGGCCGTGCCTATGAGACTGCCGTAAGCGACGATACTGCACCGAGGGGAGGAACCTCTCCCCATGAACGGTGAGGGGGGCGCGGTGGCCGTTCGGGTGGCGATCAGGGTGGGCCCGGGGGCGTCCCGGACGAGGGTCGGCGGGGCGCACGGCGAGGCGCTCGTGGTCAAGGTCGCGGCCCGCGCGGTCGAGGGCAGGGCCACCGAGGCGGCGCTGCGCGCGGTCGCCGACGCGCTCGGGGTCCGGCGTCGCGACGTCACCCTGGTCGGCGGGGCGACCAGCCGCGACAAGGTGGTGGAGGTGGCCGGCGACGCGGCCGAGATCAGGGCAAAGATCGACGGGTTGCTGGGTTCCTGACGACCGGCCGTTGGGCATATGCGGCCTGTTACCCGAAGGGTTCGTTTGCCGTCCCGGACGAGGAGACCTATGCTGCCCGCACTGCCCGTGGAGAAGACCAGCGCAAGGGGAACCGGAATGGGGACGGGGACCTCCTCCCAGGCCGCCGAGCTGCCGGTCCGGGGCGATGAGGAACGCTGGACCGACGCCGAGCTCGCCGAGGTGCGGGCCCGGCTGGAGACGGAGATGACCGCCCTCGGGGCGGAGGTCGCCGCCGCCGAGTCGCAGATCGCCGAGGGCGACACCAGCGACGGGGCGGGCGACGACCAGGCCGACACCGGCGCCAAGACCCAGGCGCGCGAGCACGAGATGGCGCTCGCCCACAACTCCCGCGACATGATGGTGCAGAACGAGCGGGCCATCGCGCGGATGGACGCCGGGACGTACGGCGTCTGCGAGTCGTGCGCCAAGCCGATCGGCAAGGCGCGACTCCAGGCCTTCCCCCGTGCGACCCTGTGCGTACCCTGCAAACAACGTGAGGAGCGTCGTTGATTGACCGAGTCGCATCGGGGAGCGTCGGCCGTTAACGCAGGCGACGCCCAAGACTCCGAACAGGACGCAGCCGAGGGGACCACCAGGTCCCCTCGGCCGCGCCGTATCGGCGCGCTGGTCGCGGTGGCGCTGGTCGCGGTGGCGCTCGACACGATCAGCAAGATCATCGTGGTGGCCCGCCTGGAGGGCCGCACCCCCATCGAGCTGCTGGGCGGCGCGCTCACCCTGCGGGTGACGCGCAACAGCGGCGCCGCCTTCTCCATCGGCACGGGGATGACCCTCGTCTTCACGGTGATCGCCCTCGGGGTGGTGCTGGCGATCCTGCGCACCGCCCGCAACCTGCGCAGCCTGCCCTGGGCGGTCAGCCTGGGGCTGCTGCTCGGCGGCGCCACCGGCAACCTGGCCGACCGGATGCTGCGGGCCCCCTCGCCGCTGGAGGGCCATGTGGTCGACTGGATCGAGCTGCCGTACTGGCCGGTCTTCAACCTGGCCGACTCGGCGATCGTGTGCGGCGGGGTCCTCGCGGTGGTGCTGGCCGCACGGGGCCTCCAACTGGACGGCACCCGGGTGGGCTCCCGCGACGCCGACGACGACACCCCCGCGCAGGCCCCCGGCGGGGACGATGACCACGACAAGGAGTGACGGCTCACCGATGGCGGACGTACGCGCCCTGCCGGTCCCCGACGGCCTCGAGGGCGAGCGGGCGGACGCCGCGCTGTCCCGGCTGTTCGGGCTGTCCCGCAGCCGGGCCGCCGAGATCATCGCGGCCGGCGACGTGCTGCTGGACGGCCGGGCGGTCGCCAAGTCCGACCGGCTGCACGGCGGCGGCTGGCTGGAGGTGACGCTGCCGCCCCCGCCGTCCGCGCCGCGCCCGGTCGCCGAGCCGGTGCCGGGCATGTCGATCCTGTACGAGGACGACGACGTGATCGTGGTGAACAAGCCGATCGGGGTGGCCGCCCATCCCACCACGGGATGGACGGGCCCCACCGTGGTCGGCGGGCTGCTGGGCGCCGGGCACACCGTCGCCACCAGCGGCGCCGCCGAACGCCAGGGCATCGTGCACCGGCTGGACGCCAACACCACGGGCGCGATGGTCGTCGCCAAGAGCGAGACCGCCTATTCGCGCCTCAAGCGCGCGTTCAAGGAGCGGCGGGTCGACAAGCGGTACCACGCCCTGGTCCAGGGCCACCCGGACCCGTTCCGGGGCACGGTGGACGCCCCGATCGACCGGCACCCCTCCGGGAACGGCAGGTTCGCCGTGGTGGCCGGGGGCCGGCCCTCGGTGACGCACTACGACACCCTCGAGGCGTTCCGGGCCGCCAGTCTCCTGGAGATCGACCTGGAGACCGGGCGCACCCATCAGATCCGGGTGCACATGTCGGCGATCCGGCATCCCTGCGTGGGGGACCTGCTGTACGGGGCCGACCCCACGCTGGCCGCCCGGCTGGGCGTGCGGCGGCAGTGGCTGCACGCGGTACGGCTCGGTTTCGAGCATCCGACGCTGGGCGACTGGGTGGAGTTCGAGGCCCCCTACCCCGACGACCTCGATCGGGCCCTGGAACAGGTGGCGGGCGAGTCCTGACGCTCAGCCCTGACGGCGGTGCCGGCCGCCCCGGTCCGCGGGGCCGCCCTTCTCGGGCCCGCCGGGCCTGCCGGTGTCGCCCTCCAGCTCGATCCGCTCCTTGCGGACCTCGTCGCTGACGGTCTGCTGTTCGGTGACGGTCTCCTTGGTGGCCCGGACCCGTTCGATCGGCACGGTCTCCTTGGAGACGACCGCGCGCTCCTCGTGCAGGACGATCTCGTGGTCGGCCTCGGAGATGGACGGACCGCTGGTGGCGGCATCGCGGTTCTGGTCGGTGATCGGCTCGCGTTCGAGCCGGACCTCCTCGTGACTGACCGGGACGGTGGTCTGCTGCTGCTCGGTGACGACGTACTTGTGCAGCCGCGCCCGGCCGCTCTCGCGGGTCTCCTTGCCCACCCGCAGCCGTTCCTCGGAACGGGTCATCGCGTCGTCGGTGGGGCGGGCGCCCTCGGCCCGGCCGCCCGCGTCGGGTCGGCGCTCCCGTCCGCCGGCGGTGTCGGTGCGCGCCTGCCGGCCGGTCACGGTGGCCTGTGGCGCGGCGGCGGCGCGTCCCTGCGTGCCGGTCTGTTGCGAGCTCGCGGCGGCGTCCGCCCTGCCGCTCCGGCCCTGGCCGCTCTGGGCGGTGCCGTGGCGGCGGCCGGGATCCCACTCGATGCCGTAGTAGTTGTAGAGCTGTTCCTCCTCCTCGGCCGACAGGTGGCCCTGGGGGTCCACGTCCACGTGCGGCGCCTGCTTGATGACCTCCTTGTCGAAGGTGACCTCGACATGGTCGGAGATCAGCTCGGCGTTGCCGGTCGGCACGAAGGTCTCGCGGTTCCCGAACAGCCCCGTCTTGACGCACAGCCATTCGGGCAGCCCGGTGGCGTCGTCCAGAAAGATGTTCTTGACGTCGCCGACCTTGCTGCCGTTGACGTCGTAGAGCGGATGGTCCAGCACGTTGGGAATCTGCTTCTCGGTGATCATTCGACACACCCCCTTCTTCCCCTGGGAGGGCCCCTACCGCGAACATCCAGGACAAAACCCGCCAGCGCGGTCGAATCGCAGGTCAGAGGACCAGGCGCAGCAGCGCGGCGGTCCCGGCGGCGACCACCAGGACCACGAGGAAGGGGGCCCGCAGCAGCAGCGCGGCCACGGCGGCGCCCAGCCCGGCCACCCGGGGCCCGTCCAGCTCCAGCGACCGGCCGTCGGCGAACGTCTGCACCGCCACGAGCGCGGTCAGCAGGGCCACCGGCACCAGCTCGGTGAACCGCCGGACCCTCGGGTCCGCCAGCACGCGCCGGGGCGTCACCAGCCCGCCGAGCTTCAACGCGTAACAGCCGACACCGGTGGCGATCACCGCGATCCAGGTGTTCACGATCCCGACTCCTCACGGGAGGCCCCACCGGGGGACGGGGAGCGCAGTGCGACCAGCGCCGCCACGGACGCCACCATCACCGGCACGCCGGGCGGCAGCAGGGGGGTCGCGACGATCGCGATCACGGCCGCTCCCGCCGCGACCCGGGCCTCGGCCCGCCCGGCCGTGAGCCGGGGCCACAGCAGCGCCAGGAACACGGCCGGCCCCAGGACGTCCAGCCCCACCGCCTCCGGATCGCCGATCCGGGAGGAGCCCGCCGCCCCGGCCAGCGTGCTCAGGTTCCACGCCGCGTACAGGCTCACCGCCGTCGTGTAGAAGCCGGCGCGCGCCGACCGCTCGTCGGGTTGGGCCGTCGCCACCGCCGTGGTCTCGTCGATCACCCCATGGGCCGTGGCCAGCCGCCGCCAGCCCCGTACGCGCAGGAGATCGGCCAGCCGCATCCCGTACAGGGCGTTGCGGCCCCCGAGCAGCACCGCGCCGAGCGTTCCGGCCACCAGTCCGCCGCCCCCGCCGATCACCCCGGCCAGCGCGAACTGGGACGCGCCGGTGAACGCCAGCAGGCTCAGCACGCACGCCTGGGCCACCGAGAGCCCCGCCGTCACCGCCGCCGCGCCGAACGCCAGGCCGGAGAAGCCCACCGAGATCCCGACGCCCAGCCCGTCCCGAACGGCCGGACGCACCGACGCCGGGGGATCGGGGGGCGCGCCCTCCGCCTGTTCGGTCAACGGTCGTCCCGGGGGGTCGCCTGCTCGGCGGACTCCAGGCCCGCCTCGATCACCGCGTTCATGATCCGGGCCAGCCGCTCGGGCCCGAGGCCCGGCGCGTGCCGCGACATCGCGTCGACGATCTGCCGCTCCCGGTGCGGATCGCGACCCGCGAACCCGCCCACCGGCTTGAGCCGCTGCACCACCTCGGCCAGCTCGGCCCGCCGCTCCAGCAGCACGGCCAGCGCGGCGTCCACCTCGTCGATCGCCGCCCGCGCCGCCTCCAGCGAGGCGATCTCGTGGGCGGCCGGCAGCCGGCCCCTGAGCTCCCCTGCGTCGATCACCGAGTCCGCCCTCCCCATCCGTCCGTCCCTCTCAGCGATGACCGGCGGCCCGCGCGGGTACCGGCCAAAGAAAAAGAGCAGAGGCCCCGCGCGGGGACTCTGCTCAGCCGGCTCCGGGGATCGTCGCTCAATACGCGCCGACCGGCTCGTCCGGAGCCGGCGGGGTAAATCCGAAATGGCGTCGATCCACGGCCCCAGCCTAAGGAAACGACGGGGCCCCTGCCAACTTACGGAACGAAGGTCTCATCTAACGAGACGTCACAGCTCGACCACGGGGCGGGCACAGAGAGAGTTCGGGAGGCGTCGTGACCACCCAGTCCGCGCCGAGCCTGATGGTCATCGGGTTCGACCGGCCCGATGAGGCCGCCGGGTTCCTGGCCGCCGCCGTGCGGATGCAGCGGCACGCGCGGCTCAGGATGCACGACGCCGTCATCCTGGAGCGCGACGCGGCCGGCCGCCCCAAGGTCCGTCAGACCCAGGACGTCACCCCCGGTCGCGGCGCCCTCGGCGGAGCCCTGTGGGGCCTGCTCATCGGCTACCTCCTCGGCGGCCCCGCCGGCTCCCTGGCCGGGGGCCTCCTGGCCGCCCTGGGCGGCGCCCTGCTCGGCCGCCTCCTCGACACCGGGATCAAGCGCGGCAAGGCCAGGGCCCTGTGCGGAGACCTCCCTCCCGGCACCGCCGCCCTGGCCGTCCAGCTCACCCACGTCGCCACGGACACGCTGGCCCGCGAGCTGGCCCGCTTCCCCAACGCCTGGCTGGTCGAGACCGACCTCCCCGACCCGGCCGCCACCACCCTGCGCACCGTCCTGAGACCGGCCGGCGAGCGGCACTGACCCGGAGGCCCCCGGGGTCAGGCGCGTTCGTAGACCGCCTCTCCGTCCACGAACGTCATGCGGACCTCGGTGGTCCCGATGTCCATCGGGTCCAGGGCGAACGGGTCGCGGTCCAGCACGGCGAGGTCGGCGCGCAGTCCGGGGGTCAGGGTGCCGGCCTCGGTCTCGGCGTGGTTGATCCAGGCGGAACCCGCCGTGTAGGCGTGCAGGGCCTCGGCCAGGGCGATGCGCTGGTGGGGTTGGAACGGCGTGGACGCGGCGGGCCAGGCGGCGCGGGCCTCGTGCGTCGGCTCGGTGCGGTGGGCCGCCACATGGATCGCCGCCATCGGGTTCGGGGTGGTCACCGGCCAGTCGCTGCCCATGCACACGCGGGCCCCGGTGCGCAGCAGGTCGCCGAACGGATACTGGCGGGCGTCGCGCTCGGGGCCCAGGAACGGCGTGGTCAGCTCGTCCATCTGGTGGTGGTGGGTCGCCCACAGCGCCTGCAGGTTGGCGGCGACGCCCAGCTCGGCGAAGCGCGGCACGTCGTCGGGGTGGACGACCTGCAGGTGCGCGATGTGGTGCCGCAGGTCGCCCGGGCCGTTGGCGGAACGGGCGGCGGCGAGAGAGTCCAGGGCCTCCCGGACCGCGCGGTCGCCGATCGCGTGGAAGTGGACCTGGAAACCCCGCCGGTCCAACTCGGCGACGTGCCCGCGCAGCTCGGCGGGGTCGACGTAGGACAGGCCGCGTTCCTCACAGGGACACCCGGAGGCGTCCAGGTAGGGGTCGAGCATCCCGGCGGTGAAGTTCTCCGCGATGCCGTCCTGCATGATCTTCACCGAGCCTGCGCGGAAGCGCCCGAGCCCCTCGGCCCGGGCGCGGCGGGCCTCCAGCTCCTCGATCTGCTCGGCGCCCCGCGCCCGGTCCCACCACAGCGCCCCGGTCACCCGCGCCTTGAGGGCTCCGGAACGGGCGGCGTCCAGGTAGGTGGGCAACGGATCGTCGTACCCGGCGTAGGGTCCGACGATCGCGTCCTGCCAGCCGGTGATCCCGTAGGAGAACAGATACCGCTGGGCGTCCGCGAGCCCGGCGGCGTACTCGGCGGGATCGGCGCGCGGCAGCACCCGCCCGACCAGGTCCATCGCGCCCTCGTGCAGCATCCCCGTGGGGCGGCCGTCGGCGTCGCGTTCGATGCGGCCGTCGACGGGGTCGGGCGTGGACGCGTCGATCCCGGCCAGTTCCAGCCCCCGGGAGTTGACCCAGGCCCCGTGGTGGTCGCTGTTGATCAGGTACGCGGGCCGGTCGGGACAGACCCGGTCGAGCGCCTCCCGTCGCGGCAACCCGCCGGGGAACGCCGACAGCGACCAACCGCCGCCCTCCACCCAGGCCCGGTCCGGGTGGGCGGCGGCGTACGCCCCGATCCGCTCCAGGTACGCGTCGAGCCCGGACAGCTCCGCGAGGTTGCACCGGGACCGTTCCATGCCGCCCTTGATCGGGTGGACGTGCGCGTCGACGAAGCCGGGCAGCACCAACCCGCCCGCCAGGTCGACGATCTCGGTCCGCGGGCCCCGCGTCCGCGCCACCTCCGCCTCGGAGCCGACCGCCGCGATCCGCCCCCCGCGCACCGCGACCGCCTGCGCGTACGGGCGCGCGGGGTCGGAGGTGAACACCCGCCCGTTCAAGAACACCAGATCCGGCACGGCGCTCACCGCTCCGCCCCGCTCATCGTCCACCCGGTCATGGTCACGCTCCCTCTGGCCCTGGTCGCCTCATGCCCCGCCACCCGCACCCCGACCCGCCCTCCGGCCACGGTCTCGCCCTCTGGGGACGGGCCCCGCCCTCTGGACACGGTCCCGACATCTGGGGACGGTTTCGCCCTGTGGGCGCGGTCCTCTCCCTGTGGGGGAGGCTCCGTCTGCCGCGCGGGTACGGGCCCGTCTTCGGCGCGGGCGCGGGTTGGCCCTGCGTCGGGCGTTCCCCTCATCGGCCGGAGATCAGGTCGGCGAGTCGGGCGTACCCGGAGGTGGTGGTCAGGCGGTCGTTCTCTCGGCGGTCGGCCGTGCGGTAGAGGGAGTAGATGAGTCGGACGCCGAGCCAGCGGAGGGGTTCGGGCTCCCAGGGGCGGACGCGGCGGCCCACCCAGGGGAGGCGGGTCAGGTCGGTGGTCTCGCCGAGGATCAGGTCGCGGAGGGTGCGGCCGGCCAGGTTGGTGGTGGTGACGCCGCTGCCGACGTAGCCGCCCGCCATTCCCAGGCCGGAGGAACGGTCCACGTCGACGACCGAGCACCAGTCGCG
Organism: Thermomonospora umbrina; assembly: GCF_003386555.1. Classification (GTDB taxonomy): domain Bacteria; phylum Actinomycetota; class Actinomycetes; order Streptosporangiales; family Streptosporangiaceae; genus Thermomonospora; species Thermomonospora umbrina. Next base: position 5,743,539 of record NZ_QTTT01000001.1, read on the forward strand.
GGGCACCCCGAGGACTCCGCACCAGGCGTGGTCGACGCGGGCGTCGGCGGCGACCGGGAACAGGCGGCCGATCATCCGTTGGAGGGCCGCCGCGGTCCGGAGGCGGGTGGCGCCGCGGTCGTCCCAGCGGGAGCCGAAGCGGTACGGGACGCCCCGGCCGCCGATGGCGATCCGGTCGTCGGAGGTCCGCTGGGCGTAGATGTAGGCGTGCGCGGTGTCGCCGAGCAGTTCGCGGTGTCCCAGCCCAGGTGCCGCCAGAGGTCGGCGTCCAGCGGCTCGGTGACGATCATGGAGCTGTTCATCGGCAGCCACTGACGGCGTCGGCCGGAGAGGCCGGCGGTGAAGCCCTCCGTCGCCTGGATCACGTACTCGGCCGTGACGTCGCCCCGGTCGGTGACCGCCGTGGCGGGCGCGCCCGCGCCGCGGGGGCGGATCTCGGTCACGGTGGTGGACTCGAAGACGTCGACGCCGAGTCGTTCCACGGCGGCGGCCAGGCCCAGCGCGAGGCGGGCGGGTTGGATGCGGGCGCAGTGCGGGGTGTGGGCGGCCTCCAGCATTCCCGACACGCGCAGCCTCTCCTGTCGCTCGTCGCGGGAGAGCAGGCGCAGGTCCTCCTCGGCCCAGCCCCAGCGCCGCTCGTCCTCGACGGCGGCGCGGAGGCGGCGGCGCTGCGCCGGGTTGGTCGCCACCTGGAGGATGCCGCCCTTGACGATCCCGGCGTCGATGCCCTCCTCGTCGCAGACGCCGATGACCTCGTCGATCGCGGCCATCATCGCCCGCTGGAAGTCCACCACCGCCGGGCGGCCGAGCGACGCGGCGTACCGCTCCTTGGAGCCGGCGATCTCCGCCGACAGCCAGCCGCCGTTGCGCCCCGACGCGCCGAACCCGGCGAACTCCCGTTCCAGGACCGCGACCCGCATCTCGGGGCGGGCCTTCTTCAGGTAGTAGGCCGTCCAGAGGCCCGTGTAGCCGCCCCCGACGACGCACACGTCGTACGCGCGGGGGCCCGGCAGCGGCGGACGCCGCTCGGGCGGCCCGGCCTGGCGGTACCAGAACGAGACGCCGCCGTTGGCGAACGAGCGTGTCCGAGGGAAGTCGTGACCCGTCATCTCAGCACCATCTCCGCGTTCGGGCTAGTCGGGCGTGGGCGGCGAGATGATCCACATGACCTCCGCCGGCTCGTCGGTCGTGTTGTGCACCCGGTGCGGGACCGAGGTGCGGTACTCGATGCTGTCGCCGTCGGCCAGCTCGTGGACGCGCTCGCCCAGCCGGAGCGTCACCCGGCCGCCGAGCACCATGAAGATCTCCTGCGAGTCCCCGTGGGTGTACGGCTCGTCGCCGGTGGACGCGCCCGGGTCGAACTCGCCGACGTACACCTCCACGTTGCGCAGCGGCCGTTGCGACACCAGGTACTTGCGGGCCCCCGGACCGGTGGGCAGCTCCGGCCGGTGCTCCCGGGAGACCACCCGGTGCGCCGGGCCGTCGTCCTCGGCGAACAGGTCGGCCACCGTGAGCCCGAGGGCCCCGGCGATCCGGCGCAGCATCCCGATGCTCGCGCCGGCCCGTCCGCGTTCCAGTTGGCTGACGAAGCTCGGGCTGGCCCCGGCGCGTTCGGCCAGCTCACGCAGTGGCATGCCCCGCATCGCCCGGAACTCACGGATCCGCGCGCCCAGCCGGGCGACGTCCGCTTCGTTTGAGGCCACTGAACGCTCCGCCCTCTCCGACTGAACAAGGTGTTCACTCGCGTGCCAGTGAACGTACGGGGACGGTCACCGCATCGGCAAGAGCGGGCAATGTCACGAGTCGGTCAACCACCGCGGTGACCAGGCTGGGAACGCCGAACGGTCGGACGGTGGGGGCCGTCCGGCCGTTGCGGTGCGAACGCGGGACCCGGACGTCAGTCGCGGATGCCGAAGAGGAGCCGGAGGGCGATCTCCATGTGGTCGAGCACCGACGGCTCGACGTCGCCGATGTGCTCGACGAAGCGCTTGGGGGAGAACGGGCCGACGTCGTAGACCGCGGCGATCCCGGCCACGGGGGTGTCGATGCGGACGCTGAGCACGGTCTCGGGGACCTCGCCCGGGTCCTTGATCGGCACCACCTGGATGCCGCGCAGATGGGGGATGAACACGTCGTCCAGGACGACGATGCCGGTGCGCTCTCGGTTAACGGTCTGCAGTCGCCACACCTGGCCGCGCTTCACGCGGCACCCGCGGCGGCGCCCCAGAAGTCCGGGTCGCGGTCGGCCTCGATCGTGTGCAGCCAATCCTCGTCACCGAGCGCACCCGAGCCGCCGAGCTGAGTGAGGGCGTCGTGCAGCAGCGCCTTGCGCACGGACTCCCCGATGAACAGCGACCGCGAGACGCCGACGCGCTTGACGTGCGCATCGAGCATCCGAAGCTGGGTCTCGGGGAGTGACACGTTGATCCGCTCAGTCGCCATGACCACAACGTTAATACACACGGAGCGTGTGTACGACCCGTGTGCACCGGCGTGTCGCGAACCTCCCCGGGCCGGTTCGGGTACGGCCGGCCGTCGTCGTGGTGTGAAGGCGAAGCGCGGGAAGATCCCTATGGCCGCGTCCGGGCGCGGGACGCGTTTCGATGGGAGGCGCTGGGAGTGGGGGAACGCACGTGAAGGGGTCGTTGCCGCAGGCGGTCGTGCTCATCACCGGGATTCAGGCGGCGGGGAAGTCGACGGTCGCGCAGATGCTTGCGGAGCGGCTGCCTCGGTCGGTGCATGTGCGCGGCGACCTGTTCCGGCGGATGGTGGTCGGCGGCCGCGAGGACATGACGCTCGACCCGTCCCCCGAGGCCGTCCGCCAACTGCGCCTGCGTCACCGCCTGACGGCGGCCGTCTGCGACGAGTACTTCCGAGCGGGCTTCACCGTCGTCGCCCAGGACGTCGTCCTGGGCGACCACCTCGCCGACATGGTGCGCATGATCCGGGAACGGCCCCTGCTCGTCGTCGTGCTCGCCCCGCGCCCCGAGGCCATCGCCGCCCGGGAGGCCGCACGCGGCAAGGACGCCTACGGCCGCTGGACGATCGACCGTCTCGACAGGGCGCTGCGCACCGAGACGCCCCGACTCGGGCTCTGGCTCGACACCTCCGACCAGACGCCGGACGAGACGGTGGACGAGATCCTGCGACGGGCGTGGACCGAGGCGGCGGCTCCCGAACGCCCATAGGTTCATCATCGACATATGGTGTCGATCAACGTATGGTGCTCGCCATGGCGACGACATCGATGCAGGAGCCCACGCGGCTGTTGCTCACCGCGCTGGCGGACGAGCCGCGACACGGGTACGCACTGATCACCGAGGTGGCGGCCATCTCCGCCGGCCGGGTCCGGCTGCGGACCGGCACGTTGTACGCGGCGCTGGCCAGGCTCCAGCAGCAGGGCTGGGTGCGGGTGACCGGCGAGGAGGTCGTGGACGGCCGACACCGCCGCTACTACACGCTGACCGAGGACGGCGCCGCCGCCCTCTCCGAGGAGACGGCCCGGCTGCGCGCCACCGTCCGGGAGGCCGATCGCCGCCTGCGCCTGCGGGAGGTGACGGCGTGACCGGCTCCCGCATGACCCGATTCGTCCTGCGGCTGTACCCGGCGCACCACCGCGACGAGGTCGCCACCACCCTGGCCGACGTTCTGGAGACCAGGGGACGGGCGGGGGCCGCCAGGGAGTTGTTCGACACCGTGGCCTACGCGTTGCGTCAACGCACACGCCTCACGTCCACTTCGACCGCCGGTGCGGTCGCGTCCCTCGCGGCACCGGCGGCGGCGGCTTCGGCCATCGCCCTGTCGGTGATGTATCTGCTGTACGCCGAATGGAGGTGGCGCTACCACCCGGACGCGGTGAACCCCTTCGTCCGTCACTTCGGCCCCTTCGAGACGCTGGGCCCATTGGTCTACGTCTTCTGGTGCCTGGTTCTGGTCGCCGCCGGCCTGGGATACCACCGGGCCGCCCGTTCGCTGACCGCCTGCGCCGTCGTCACGGCCGCAGCCATGGTCCCGGTGGCGGCCATGACCGGCATCGACCGGCCGCCGCTCCACGCCCTGGGAGCGATCACGATCCTCGGTTGCATCGCCCTCGCCGCCCCGACCGACCCGCTGCGCCCGCCGCCGTTGAGGGGGAGACCCCTGCTCATCTCGACGGCGATCCTGTTCGCGTTCGCGTCCCTCGTCGTGGTGTGGAACTACGACCGGATGAACCCGTACATGACGAGCCCGCTCTCCTACCGCGCCCAAATGACCCTCGGCCCCATCGGAATGGGCGTCGGGATCGTCCTGGTCCTCGCGCTGCTCTTCGCACTGGTCGTCCGCCGCCCCCACCTGCCTGCGGCGGCCATCGCCCTGGGGATCCCGTGGGTCCTCTTCACCGATGGGGTGCTGAACCCGCTCGACCGCCGTACGACCCTCGCCCACTGCGCGGTGCTCCTGCTGGCGCTCGCCGTGATGGCGGCCCTCCACTCCCGCCGCCGCACCGCCGCCTCCGCCGTGGAGGCGGACTGATCCCGGGAGCGTGGCTCGCCCGTCCCCATCCCCGTCCGCCGTTCCGACGAACGGACGCGCGGCGGCCGGTGGCGACTTCGGGCGCATCCACCCTCAGAGGGTGAGCCGGGACGGAACCCCGCGCCCGCCGACGCTGCGGCGGTCGTTCGGAACGGATCGTGTACGGGCCACCGTCCTCATCACCGCGCTGGGTCGCCACAACGCCGCCGCCGGAGCCTCCGGCGGCGGCGTTGCAGGTACCGGGGAGAGGCCCATGGCCGCCGGGCATGGACTGTCCTGGCGACCGCGTGGCGGTGCGGGGAGTGTTCGGCGAGCGTGGGTGGCGGTGTCGGGTGAACGGGTTGATGTGCTCGTTCGAGTCGCGGTGTGGCCGGCTCACGGCGGACGCCGTCCAGTGCCCTGCACAGGCGTTGAGGCGTTCGGTGGGTTGCTGGTGGAGGACCGCCGTGTGGTGTGTGCGGGGGTGAACGACTCGAGGCGCTCGTTCAGGTCGGCCGGCGGGTTCGTGTTGACGGTGGGGTGTGGCGGCTCGCGGTGGACGTGGCCGGGTGCGTTGTCCGGAGGGTTGGTATGTGGGTTGGAGACCGTCGTGTGGTGTGTGCGGTCAGGGGAGTTCTCGGAGATCGTGGGTGATGGTGTCGCGGATGAACGTCTCGATACGTTCGTCCAGCTCGGCGGCAAGCGGGTTGCCGTGGTAGCGGGGGGTGGCCAGTTCTCGGCGTACGCCGCTGAACGCCTTTTCCAAAGCGTCGATGCGTCGGCTGTGAGGCAGGCCGAAAACCAAGCTGAGGTCGACGGCTTCGAGGTCGCCGCTGCGGAGCTGGGTCTGGGCCAGGTTGATGTGGGCTATGGCCTCGCAGCCGTAGCTGCGCTCCGACTCCGGTTCGGCGGCGAAGAGGGCCGTGGCCTCGAGCAGCGCGTCGATTGCGGCGGGCTCTTCGCCACGTAGGTCGGCGAGAGTGCTCCCGGCCAGGTAGGCGCGCTTGGACGCTGCGCATCCGTACTCTCCGCCGAGGCCGTCGTGAATGTCGTCGTGGTTGGGACGCTCGGCGGCATCGCGTGCGGCTGCGATCGAGCGCCTGGCGGTGGCGGCGTCGCCGAGGGCTGCGGCTGCCCGGCCGTGTACCAGGTGAAGGCGAGCTGCGCCGTGACCGTCGGAGTGGTACTCCAGCGCGCTTGCCGCGAGGTCGCGTGCGTGCCTCGGCCGCCCCTGCCAGTACGCGGCGTTGGCGGTTGCGCCACGCAGGTAGCCCATGAGAGGGCGGTGGTCGATCGCTATCGCGTACGCCCAGCCCGCGCGGAACAACTCGTCGGAGGCGGGCGTGACACCGAGGTCCTGCGAGGCATTGGCCATCAAACCGTTGAGGGCGGCCAGCAAGAAGTACAGCTCGGTCTGGTCGCGTGGCCACAGGCGCTTTTCGAGCGCGGAGTAGATGCGTGCCCGGACACGGCGCATCTCCATGAGGAGTGCGAAGGGCTCGCCGGTGAGGTACTCGTACGCCAGGCGGCTCACGTCGGCGCGGAACTGTTCGAGGGTCGCTTCGCCGATGTCGCGGCGTTCGGCCCGCTCGGCGTGCTCGCTGCTCTCATGGGCCACCAAGGTCACCACCTCGCGCTCGGCTGCGGGAAGCCCGTCACCGGGGGCACTGTTTTGAGCGTACGTCGTGGGTTCCTCGTCCGGAACCTCCTTGTCCCTGGCCTCCCGGGCCTGGATGAGTTCCAGCATGGTGAGGCGGTGCGACTCGGGCAGGTGCTTCAGGTCGAGGTCGTCGACGAGATGGGTCAGGTCGGTCTCGTAGATGACGGCGAGGCCGCGCAGAACCTCCAGGCGAGGGCGCTCACCGCTGTGCGGCCAGCGCTCGAACGCGCTGATGCGGGTGCCCGTCATGGGCGCCCGTCCGTCCGTGTCGTACCGCGCGTTGAAGAGCCCGGCGGCGGTCTCCTGGGACAGGCCGTTCGCGTACCGCCACGCGGCGCGGGGCCGGAAGCCCCACCGGCGCATCATCTCCCTGGCGATCGCCCGGCGGCTGCGGCCCGCGTCGAGCATCTCCCGGCGAAGGGTGTCACGTTCCTGCTTGGTGGACGGAAGGGGACTCATCCTGCCTCCTTTGCGCTGCCCTGACCCCTTTATTACGCCCTGTGTTCGGGGAGATCGCATCCGTGAGGGTCCGTGGAAAGTCTCCGAACACCGTGGGTTTTCCACGGTCGCCCTGGTCGGACGTTCGTGGACGCCGCGGAGAAATTGTTCGGCCCGAGCCACGCCGCCGGGCGTGTCGACCTGTTGACTCTGCGTTCCCACAGGCTCGATGACGAGGGAGAACGTGATGCGCCCAGCGGTGGAGGAGCTCGGATGGGGGCCGTGGTGGGTCGACTGCTGCCGGCGGACTCGTCCTGCGCGGGTGTGGCCCGCGTGCTGCTCGGCGGCCTGCTGGCACGGGCCGGGGTCGCCACGGGGGCCGTCGAGGACGCCCAGACGATGATCAGTGAGCTGGCCACCAACGCCGTGACGCACGCCGGGGGGAGAGGCCCCTACGAGCTGTGGGCCTACCGCACCGGCCGCCGGGTCGTGTGCGGGGTCTTCGACCCCGTTCCGGACCGACCGATCCCCGTTCGCCCCTCCATGCCCTCCTCGATGCCCCCGCCGCACCGGCGGAGGACGGTCGGGGCCTGGCGATCCTCGACGCGTACTCCGAAGGCCGCTGGGGCGCGCACCTCTCCAGGGGACGCCTGGGCTCCCACCTGCCCGGCAAGTTCGTGTGGTTCCTGTGCCCGGGGCCGCCGCCGGCCTGCCCGACGTCCCGCACGCGAACGGCGGGCCGCACCTCCTGGCCCACGCCGTGAAGACCCCCTGGCCGAACGCGGCATCACCCGCACCTTCATGGCGGCGTCGGTGAACCTGGCCGTCCTGTCCGTTCGTCGCGACCTGGACCTGTGGTGCCGGCCCGGCCGTTTCCACATTCGCGACCACGCCACCGCCGCGCACTCCGACCGCCCGTTCACCGAGATCGCCGCCGTCACCGAACACCTCGTCCGCCGCCACGAGGAACTCCACGACCCGCCGTCGCCGATTTCGACCGTCCTTTAAGGGGGTTGCCGACGTGATTTTTTGTGGTGGTCTCTGCGGACGGTTGGGAGATCGCATCTTCTGGGAGAAATGTTCATCCACGGATGACTAGGTGCCGATCACCGCCGCACGTACGTTCAAGGCGCGCTCATGATCAATGTGCGCGCTCATCGCTGGACAGGAGACGGCGTGCGACCTCCATCAAGACGTTCCTGGCGCGGCCTTGCGGCCGTGCTCCTCACCTCGGCCACCGTGATCGCCCCCGTGGCCGCGAATCCCACCACGGCTCGGGCCGAACCCGGACCGGTGTTCGACCATGGGAGGCACAAGGGAAAGGTTCCCGGAACTCGTGGCCCCCTGCCGCAGGGCTTCTCCAAGACTCGGATGCACGTCAAGTTCCGGAGCGACCGCAAAGTGCGGCTTTCGGGCGCGAAACTGTCCGCTGAGTCCGGCGCCGACGTCACCGCCATTCAGAACGTTCTGAAAAGCCATCCGACCGCCCGGATGAGCAGGGTCACCACCCGTTCCGAGAACGAGCTCATCGAAAAGCGCCTCAAATTGGAGAAGCGCGCCGGCCGCAAGTTGCCGGACCTCACCTCTTGGTATGTCATTGACGCTCCAGGCGGCGTCGAGGGACTTCTCGCCGGCCTGAACAAGCTTCCTGCGGTCGAGATCGCCCAGGCCGTGCCCATCCCGGTGAACACCACGGCCCCCGTGCGACGTTCGGCGCTCCGCAATCCGGGAGATGAGCCGTTGCGCGAGCACCAGCGCTACCGCAACGCGGCCGACTCCCCGGCGGGCGGTGGCATCGACGCCGATTATATCAACGCCATTCCAGGCGGCAAGGGCGATGGCATCACCGTCAGCGTCATCGAGACCATTCCTCTTTTCGAGGCCGATGCGCATGTTCCCATCGACGGAGGGCCGGGCCTGGTCGCGGCGGGCGCTGGACACACTCTGCGCGTGACCACCGCCGAAGACGGCCGTAAGGTCTGGGCCACCGGTCGCAATCTCCACGGCGAGCTGGGAATCGGCACCACCACCGGAACCAAGCTGCTGACTCCGATACCGGGGCTGTCGGGAGTCACCACGGTGGCCGCCGCCGGTAATTTCTCGATGGCCTTGAAGTCCGACGGGTCGGTGTGGACCTGGGGAGACAATACCCATGGCCAACTCGGCATCGGGAACACCGTGATGCGGCCGAGCCCCGTCCAGGTCCCCGGCATCACCAACGCCGTCCAGATCGCCGCGGGGGAGGGTGGTCACGCCCTTGCCGTCCTGGCCGATGGCACGGTCAGGGCATGGGGCCGCAACTCCAGCGGCCAGCTCGGTGACGGCACCACGACCAATCGAACCACACCGGTCACGGTGACCGGTCTGACCGGTGTGGCAACCCATTTCGGTGCCATCTCCGGTGGAGAACTGCAGTCGATGGCGGTGCTGACCGATGGTACCGTCAAGGCTTGGGGGTCGGGGCTGGAAGGCCGACTCGGAAACGGTGGCACCGGCAGTGTGACCGCGACGACCGTGCCCGGCCTCACCAATGTCAGTCATGTCAGCAACGGACTCGCCCACGGCCTGGCCCGCCTCACCGATGGCACGATCAAGGCGTGGGGCCGTAATTCCAGCGGGCAGGTGGGCGACGGCACCACGACCACCAGGACCACACCCGTCACCGTGCCCGGTCTGACCGGGGGATTCTGGGTCACGGCGGGTGACAATCACAGCGTGGCCGAGGTGACCGACATCTATGGCAACCTCGTGGGCAGGGCGTGGGGCGCCAACGCCGACGGCCAACTCGGCGATGGAACCACGACACCTCGCGTGGCACCGGTCAGTATGACCTGGTCCGCAGGAGAGAGTAGTGCAAGGACCACGGTCGCAGGCGGTCGGCATACCTATACCGTCCTCGGAGTGATAGGACTCAACTCCACCGGGCAATTGGGTCAGGGAGACTACATCAATCGCCTGAAACTGGCGCGCATGGTCTTCTGGTACAACCGTTTCAACGCGTGCCATGAAGACCTGGGCAACCGCCCCGCGCCAGGGGGGCGGCTGCGCTATCTGAGCGAGATGATCAATGTTCCGTGCCATCATGGGCGGGCGGCCTCTCATGGGACACAGGTCGCCGGAATCATCGGCTCACGCGATGACAATCAGGCCGGACTGGCGGGCATCGCGCCCAATGCCGAAATGCAGGTCGGTTTGGACGACGACTTGGTCGAGGCGGTGCAGAACTCAAGCCCCGGCGATGTGATGTCCCTCTCGATCGGTTGGAGCAGTTCCGGCAAGCACTACCCGTGGGAGCTGAACAGCTTCGACTACGACCTGATCGTCACGGCCACGGCCAACGGTGTCACCGTCGTACAAGCGGCCGGCAACGGTGATAACGACCTGGACGATCCCAACGACTCCCTCGCCAAAACGCTCATGGATCGTCCTGATTCGGGCGCGATCATCGTCGGAGCGGGTGAACCGCCCAGCGTCAACGGCTCCAACTGTCTCGGCGCCGGCCGTCCGGCCGCTCGCACGGCGATCGCGAAACCCGTGACGTGGTGGGGTTCCACCCACGGCTCACGCGTCAATGTGCAAGGTTACGGCATGTGCGTGGCGACCACCGGACTGCCCAACGCCAAGGGCCTGACCCCGTCCGAGACCGACCCGAACAAGATGTACACCGGAACGTTCAATGGCACTTCCAGCGCCACTCCCATCGTGGCCGGTGCGGTCGCGGCGCTCCAGGGAGCGGCCAAGCAGTCCGGCCACGTCCTGCCGGTCGAGACCGTGCGCACCATTCTCCAGCGGACCGGCACGCCCCAACCCGCCGGTGACACCCACCACATCGGCCCCCTGCCGAACCTGCGCGCTGCGATCGCCTTCCTGCACGGGGGAGTCGCCGCCGGAACCGTCCATACGCTGGGTGTCAAGAACGACGGCACGGTATGGGCGGCCGGCCGTAACAGCGATGGCCAACTAGGCGACGGCACGACCACGTGGCGCAACGCCCCCGTGAACGTCGAAGGTCTGACGGGTGTGCTGCGCACACCGGGCTCGGTCGCCGGAGGTGATGCCCACTCCGTGGCGGTGAAGGCCGACGGGACGGTCTGGGCGTGGGGGCAGAATTCCGCCGGTCAGTTGGGTGACGGGACGACGACCGGTCGCACCACGCCCGTCCAGGTGGCGGGGCTGACCGGAGTGGTCGCCGTTGCGGCGGGAGGCGACTTCTCGTTGGCCTTGAAGTCTGACGGGACCGTCTGGGGATGGGGCGGAAACGGGAGCGGCCAGTTGGGTGATGGGACGACGACCGGTCGCACCACGCCCGTCCAGGCGACCGGACTGACCGGGGTGGTCTCCTTGGCCGCTCGTGGGCAGCGTGTGATGGCGGTCCGGTCGGACGGCACGGTACGAGCCTGGGGCGCCGGCCCGCTCGGCAACGGAGCGACGGCCGGAAGCTCCACCCCCGTCACCGTCACCGGGCTGACCGGAGTGGTCACCAGGCCGGGAGCGATCGCCGTGGGCATCGACCACTTCGTCGCCGTCAAGACGGACGGCACCGTCTGGACGTGGGGCGGCAACGCGAACGGTCAACTCGGAGATGGCACCACCACCGGACGCACCACCCCGGTCCAGGTCACCGGTTTGACCGGCGTCTCGGGTGTCGGAGCCGGCTACTGGTATTCGCTCGCGGTCAAGTCGGACGGTACCGGTGCGGCCTGGGGTCATAACGCGAACGGTCAACTCGGCAACGGCACCACCGGCGGGGAGTCGACCACCCCCGTGCCCGTGACGGGTCTGTCCGGGGCCACGGGCATCGCCTCCGGCGGCTGGTTCAGCGTCGCGAACCGTGCCGACGGGACCATTTTCACCTGGGGTTCCAACGCCGCCGGCCAACTCGCCGACGGCACCTACACCAATCGCACCACGCCCGGTCCGGTCAACGCCACACCCTGATCGCGATATCGGAGCCCCTGCCCCGCCGCCTCTGGGCGGTGGGGCAGGGGCCCACGCGTTTCACGGGCGGTCCATGCCTGCCGCGATCAGTGGCCGACCGTGAGGACGATCTTGCCCACCTGGTTGCCCGATTCCATGTGGCGGTGTGCGTCGACGACCTCGTCCAGATCGAAGACCCGGTCCACGACCGGCTCGAAGGCGCCGGTGCGCAGGCCCGAGGAGATGAACGCGGCGGCGCGGAGTAGGCGTTCCGGGTGGGCGGTCGTCTCGCGGGTCACGGTGTAGGTGCGCATGTTCAGTGCCGGCATCCCGAGATCGAAACCCGGATACGGGGTCGGCTCGTCGCTCAATGCCCCGTACAGCAGGAGCGTGCCCTCAGGGGCGACCACCTTGGCGAGGTCCGTCACGCCGGGGCCGGCGATGGCGTCGAAGACGACCTCGGCGCCTCGGCCCTCGGTGAGGCCGAGCACGCGGTCCGCGACGTCCTCCTCATCGGTGACGATCACCTCGGCGGCCCCAGTCTTGAGCAGCGCGTCCTTCTTGGCCCTCGTTCGCGTGGTGGCGATGGGCGTCGCGCCGACGTGGTTCGCGAGTCGGATCGCGGCCAGGCCCACGCCGCTGGAGGCGGCGGTCAGCACGACGGTGTCGCCGGGCCGCAGCCCGGCGACGTCCACCAGGCCCCCGTAGGCGGTGAGGTAGGGCATCCACACGGCGGCGCCCCCGATCGCGTCGAGCCCGTCGGGACGGTGCAGCACCGCGGACGCGGGGACGACCGCACGCTCGGTGTAAACGCCGTGGTCGTTCATCGAGAACCCGGGCACCACGCTGACGGGCCGACCGGGCTCGAACCCCGTCACGCCCGGACCGATGGCCTCGACCACCCCGGCCGCCTCGGTGCCGAGCCGGGCGGGGAACTCCTTGACCGGCTCGATGTAGTTACCGCTGCGAAAGAGCGCCTCGGCGCGGTTGACGCCGATCGCGTCCACCCGGATCAGCACTTCCCCGGGGCCGGGGTCGCCGGCGTCGACGTCCTCCACCCGCAGTACGTCAGGACCTCCGAGCTCGTGGAAACGCACCGTTCTGGCCATCACGCCACGTCCTTCCCGTTCGGCGGCACCGCGCCGCGTCCCCATCCCAGTCCAAAGTACGATGACTGTCAAACTTTGATGAGTGTCGTACCATGACGACGTGGAGGTGGACGGCCCATGACGACGACGCAGCGCACTCCGCGGGACCGCGTCCCGCCCCATCCGGACGTCCGGGCGATCAGCCTTCAGCAGGTGCTCGAAGCCTTGGTCGACCCGGTCCGCCGCCGGATCGTCGCCGAGTTGTACGCCGCCCGCCGCGACCTCGCCTGCGGCGCGATCGACCTGCCGGTCGGCAAGTCCACCGCCACGCACCACTTCACCGTGCTCCGCGAGGCCGGCCTCATCCGCCAGCACTACGTCGGCACGTCCAGGATGAACGCCCTGCGCCGCGAGGAGATCGACGAGGCGTTCCCCGGCCTCCTCCACGCGCTGGTGGGCGAGCGCCACCGAGACTGAACACGATCCGGGTCGGCCTGGGCCCCTAGAACCTGGTCAGCTCGGCGAATCCCACGTCCACTGCGACCGGTGAATCCAGTCGCAGTCGCTCACGGTGGACCTCGCGCGGTTCGTACCGGAGCCTTGACCAGTCCAGCCGGTACTCACTGATTTGCTCGATGCGCTCCCAGTCCTTGTCGAACCGGACCAGGAGATACACGGGGATGCCCGCCCTGGCGTACTGCACGTGCTTCAAGCCCAGATCGTCATCGATCGTGGCCGGCGAGGTCACTTCCACGACGAGGAGGATGTGGTCGCGAACCGTGTTGACATCATAGGGCTCGCAGTCGCGCACGAAGAGGTCGGGTTAGCGGACGTTCAACTCTCCGGTCTCGGAGTCTCGCAGCCGGACGGCCACGTCGTCGCTCACCCGCAGGCACGGGCCGTTGGGGTCGCGGCCCGCCTCCAGAGCCGCCGCCAGTCGGCGGTTGACGAGGCCGTGGATCTCCGACTGCGCCATGCACTCGATCACGAAGCCGTCGACGATCTCGACGTCGCCCAGCGCGTCCGGCTCCAGTTCGAGGAACTCGTCCGCCGTGATGTGCCGTGGCGCATACCCGGGATCACGTTTCACCGTCACCACCCTCGGCTTCTCCGCCGGTCATCGACATGAGACTCATTGAATCTCACATGAGACTCATTGCGTTCAATCCTAGCCGAGAGCGGTGGCGCAGGCGCGGAGAGTAAGGAGGGAGCGGGGCGAACCGGGCATGCGGTGTGTCGGGCGGCGGGGGCTCGTGGGGCGCGTTAGGCTCTTGGGACCGCGTCGTCCCGGGGTCCCGGGGCGGCGGTCCTTCCCCCGGTCCGGTACCTCGCGACACGTGTCCTGCGGCACGTGCGCGGTCGCATGCACTAGGAGGCGCAGCGGGCATGAGCGACTCGTTCGTACATCTCCACGTACACACCGAGTACTCCATGCTCGACGGGGCCGCCCGCCTGAAGCAGATGTTCGCCGAGGTCGAGCGGCAGAAGATGCCCGCCATCGCGATGACCGACCACGGCAACATGCACGGCGCGTACGACTTCTGGAGGCACGCCAAGGACGTCGGCGTGACGCCGATCATCGGGATCGAGGCGTACGCCGCCCCCGAGTCGCGGTTCCACAAGAAGAAGGTCCAGTGGGGTGAGCCCAGCCAGAAGCGCGACGACGTCTCCGGCGGCGGGCTGATCAACCACAAGACGCTGTGGGCCCGCAACAAGACGGGGCTGCACAACCTGTTCAAGCTGTCGAGCCGGGCCTACCTCGAGGGGTTCGTGTTCAAGTACGCCCGGATGGACGAGGAGTTGCTCGCCGAGCACTCCGAGGGCGTGATGGCCACCACCGGGTGCCCGTCCGGGAAGGTGCAGACGCGGCTGCGGCTGGGGCAGTTCGACGACGCGCTCAAGGCCGCCGCGACGTTCCAGGACATCTTCGGCAAGGAGAACTACTTCCTGGAGCTGATGGACCACGGGCTGGAGATCGAGCGCCGGGTCCGCGACGGGCTGCTGGAGATCGGCAAGCGGCTCGGCATCCCCCCGGTGGTGACGAACGACTCCCACTACACGCACGAGTCCGAGTCCGCCGCCCACGACGCGTTGCTGTGCGTGCAGGTCGGCAAGCAGCTCGCCGACCCCGACCGGTTCCGGTTCGACGGGTCCGGCTACTACATCAAGACCGCCGAGGAGATGCGGGGGATCGACACCTCCGACGCCTGGGTCGAGGGCTGCCGCAACACCCTGCTGGTCGCCGAGCGGGTCGACCCGTCCGGGTTCTTCGAGCAGCACAACCTGATGCCCCGCTTCCCGGTGCCCGAGGGGGAGACCGAGGACTCCTGGTTCCGCAAGGAGGTCATGCGGGGCATGGACTGGCGGTTCCCCGAGGGGTACGACGAGGAGCACCGCAGGCAGGTCGAGTACGAGATCGACATCATCCTGCAGATGGGGTTCCCCGGCTACTTCCTGGTGGTCGCCGACTTCATCATGTGGGCCAAGAAGAACGGGATCGCGGTCGGCCCGGGCCGTGGCTCGGCCGCCGGGTCGCTGGCCGCGTACGCGCTGGGCATCACCGACCTGGACCCGATCCCGTTCGGGCTGATCTTCGAGCGGTTCCTCAACCCCGAGCGCGTGTCCATGCCCGACGTCGACATCGACTTCGACGAGCGTCGGCGCGGCGACGTGATCCGGTACGTGACCGAGCGGTGGGGCGCCGACAAGGTCGCCATGATCGCCACGTTCGGCACCATCAAGGCGAAGGCCGCCGTGAAGGACGCCGGCCGCGTCCTGGGCTTCCCGTACGCGCTGGGCGACCGGATCTCCAAGGCGTTCCCGCCGGCGGTGATGGGCAAGGAGATCCCGCTGTCGGGCATCTTCGACGACAAGCACCCCCGGTACGGCGAGGCGGGCGAGCTCCGCAAGCTGTACGAGGAGGAGGTCGACGTCAAGCAGGTGCTGGACCTGGCGCAGGGCCTGGAGGGGCTGATCCGGCAGACCGGCGTGCACGCCGCCGGCGTGATCATGTCGGCGGAGCCGATCACCGACCACATCCCGATCATGCGCCGGGACAGCGACGGGGCCATCATCACGCAGTTCGACTATCCGACCTGCGAGACGCTGGGCCTGCTCAAGATGGACTTCCTGGGCCTGCGCAACCTGACGATCATGGACGACGCCCTGAAGGCCATCAAGGCCAACAAGGGCATCGAGATCGACCTGCTTCGGTTGGAGCTGGACGACGAGAAGACCTACCAACTGCTGGCGCGCGGCGACACCCTGGGCGTGTTCCAGCTCGACGGCGGGCCCATGCGGGCGCTGCTGCGGCTGATGAAGCCCGACAACTTCGAGGACATCTCCGCCGTGCTGGCGCTGTACCGGCCCGGCCCGATGGGCGCGAACTCGCACACCAACTACGCGCTCCGCAAGAACGGCCAGCAGGAGATCACCCCGATCCATCCGGAGCTGGAGGAGCCGCTCGCCGAGATCCTCAGCACCACCCACGGCCTGATCGTCTATCAGGAGCAGGTCATGGCCATCGCGCAGAAGGTGGCCGGGTACACCCTCGGCGGCGCCGACCTGCTGCGCCGCGCGATGGGCAAGAAGAAGAAGTCCGAGCTGGACAAGCAGTTCGAGTTCTTCGAGAAGGGCATGCAGGACAACGGCTACTCGGCCGAGGCCATCAAGGCGCTGTGGGACATCCTGCTGCCGTTCTCCGACTACGCCTTCAACAAGGCGCACACCGCCGGGTACGGGCTGGTGTCGTACTGGACCGCCTATCTGAAGGCCAATTTCCCGGCCGAGTACATGGCCGCGCTGCTCACCTCGGTCAAGGACGACAAGGACAAGAGCGCCCTCTATCTGAACGAGTGCCGCCGGATGCGGATCACCGTGCTGCCGCCGGACGTCAACGAGTCCGACGCCGACTTCACGCCCAAGGGCGACACCGAGGTCCGCTTCGGCCTGTCGGCCATCCGCAACGTCGGCGACAACGTGGTGGACGGCGTCATCGCGGCCCGCCGCGACAAGGGCGATTTCAGCGATTTCAATGATTTCCTCAACAAGGTGCCGCCCGCCGTGTGCAACAAGCGGGTCGTGGAGTCGCTGATCAAGGCGGGCGCGTTCGACAGCCTGAAGCACGAGCGCAAGGCCCTGCTGATGGTCCACGAGCAGGCCATCGACTCGGTCATCGACATCAAGCGCAAAGAGGCGATCGGGCAGGACTCGCTGTTCGGCGCGTTCGACGAGGGCGAGGAGTCGGCGGCGTTCTCGGTGGCCATTCCCGAGGGCGAGGAGTGGGACAAGACCACCCTGCTGGCGTTCGAGCGGGAGATGCTGGGCCTGTACGTCTCCGACCATCCGCTGCTGGGCGTGGAGCACATCCTCGCCAAGGAGGCGGACGTGTCGATCGCCAACCTCACCGCCGACGGCGACCGCCCCGACGGGCAGGTCGTCACGGTGGCGGGGCTGGTGTCGGGCCTGCAGCGCAAGGTCACCAAGCAGGGCAACTCGTGGGCCATGTTCGCCCTGGAGGACCTGGGCGGCTCCATCGAGGTGATGTGCTTCCCGTCGTCGTACCAGTTGTGCTCCACCCTGCTGGCCGAGGACGCGATCCTGGTGGTCCGGGGGCGGATCGACAAGCGCGAGGACGTCGCCAAGATCATCGCCATGGAGGTGATCCAGCCGGACCTCACGGTCGCCGAGTCGGGCGCGCCGCTGGCGGTCACCCTGCCGATCGGGCGCTGCACCCCGCCGATCGTGGAACGGCTCAAGGAGGTCCTCATCACCCACCCCGGGTCGAACGAGGTCCACCTCCACCT